>SXJR01000023.1 GCA_005779305.1 Myxococcales bacterium | reverse complement strand
GATCCGAGCCTGCGCGGCAAGCCGGTGGTCGTCGGTGGCTCGGCGCGGCGGGGCGTGGTGGCGGCCGCCAGCTACGAGGCGCGGAAGTTCGGCGTGTTCTCGGCGATGTCGATGGCCGAGGCGCTGCGGCGCTGTCCTCACGCGGTGGTCGTGCGCCACCACATGGATCGCTACGCCGAGGCCTCACGCGGGTTCTTCCGCATCCTCGACGACTTCGCGCCCGAGGTGGAGGCGCTGTCGTTCGACGAGGCCTTCCTCGACCTGACCGGCAGCGAGCGCCTGCTGGGGCCGCCGCGCGAGGTCGGGATGAAGATCAAGCTGCGGGTGCGCGACGAGCTGCAACTGGTGGCGTCGGTGGGGGTGGCGCCGCACAAGTTCGCGGCCAAGATCGCGTCGGACATCGACAAGCCCGACGGCTTGCGGGTGGTGACCGCCGACGAGCTCGTGCGCTTCTTGCACCCGTTGCCGGTGGGGCGGCTGTTCGGCGTGGGCGAGGTGACCGGCGAGACCATGAAGCAGATGGGCCTGCGCACCATCGGCGACGTCGCGCGTTTTCCCGAGGCGGCGCTGGTGACGCGGCTGGGGCCGACCGTGGGGCCAGTCCTGGCGGCGCTGGCCCGCGGCGAGGACGGCCGCCCGGTGGAGAGCGAGCGAGCACCGGTGTCGATCGGGCACCAGGAGACGTTCGATCACGACCTGTACGAGCGCGAGGATCTGGAGGTGGTGCTCCTCCACCAGCTCGATCGTGTAGCCGAGCGGCTGCGGCGCGCCGAGCTGCGGGCGACGGTGGTGGCAGTGATCGTGAAGCACGATGATCCCTCGACCGGGATCCGGACCGGCTTCCGCCAGCTCACCCGGCGCCAGACCCTGCCCGATCCGACCAGCGATGCTGCGGTGCTGGTGCGGGCGGCGGTGGGCCTGCTCGACGGCTTCGACATCGAGGATCGGCGCGGCAAGCGCGTCCGGCTCCTGGGCGCGTTCGCGTCGGGGCTCGAGGCGCGCGGCGCGCCACGGCAGCTCGCGCTCGACGAGGCGACCCGGGCGCGGGGCGAGCGCCTGGGTGACACCCTCGACAGGCTGCGCGACAAGTTCGGCGGCGGCGTGGTCAAACGCGCCGTGCACCTGGGCGACGACGGCGACGACGACGACCTCGCGTGACCTGCTACCGGCGGTCCCAGGTCGGTGACGATGCGGAGGTTGTCCGAGGCGAGATGGACGTGCAAGCGATCAAGGCGGTCGCAGTGCTTGGGTCATGGCCGGTGACGTGGAGCAGGTCGTGCGCCGCGGCCAGGTCTGCGGAACTGCACCAGGACCGGGACCTGATCGTCCCCGGGGAAGGACCTCGGCCCTGCTCGCGACCGCACCTTGCGCATGGCGATTGACACGAAGCAGGCCTCCGTGGTCATGTGGTATACACGATGTCTACCACAGACCTGGCGGTTCACCTTCACGAGGGCCTGGAGATCCGCTACCGCCGCACCGGGCGGGGCGCCCCCATCGTCCTCTTGCACAACGGGGGCACCTCGCACGCGATCTGGCGGGACGTCGCTCCACGCCTCGTCGCCGGTGGCCACGAGGTGTTCGCGCTGGACCTGGCCGGGTTCGGCAGGTCGTCACACCCGCGGCAGGCGGTCTCGCTCGAGCGCCACGTCGACGTCGTCGCGTCGCTGGTCGATGCCCACCGGCTCGCCCCGGTCTCGATCGTCGGCAACTGCATGGGTTCGGCCATCGCACTGTCGTTCGCGCGCCGCCGCCCCCGCGACGTGGCGGCGCTGGTGTTGATCAATCCACTGACCGAGGCGACCTTCGCCGCTGGCGGTCTGGGCGCGACGCTCGCGCTTCGCCGCAGCCTGCCCACGCTGTCGCAACCGGTGGTCGCCGCGCTGGTGCGCGCGCCGGTCCCGCAGGCCGCGCGGGCGTGGATGACGCGGCTCCAGCTCGGCAGCCGCAGCCGCGGCCGGCCGATCGATCGTGAGGACGAGCTGTGCGCCTGCTACGACTCGCCGGGCCAGGTCCGCTCGCTGGTCGGCGTCCTCGACGATCTGTCGGCGTACGGGGCGCTGGATCGCTTCACGCCTCCCGCGCGCTTTCCGCCCATCACCACGATCTGGGGGCTCGACAACCGCGTGTTGTCGCCGGCCGCCGGCCGCCGGCTATGCCATTCCTTGCGCCCGTTGCGACAGGAATGGCTCGAGGGGTGCGGTCACCTGCCGATGCTCGAGGCGCCCGAGCGTGTCGCCACCGTCATCATCGAGGCCACTGGCGTCGGCCTCGAGCTCCCGGCCCGGAGGGCCGCGCCATGAAAACCTTGTTCCCCGACGACATCTTCAACCTCGCCAACATCGCCCTCGCGGTCGCCCGCGTCGATCCCGACCGGGTCGCCGTGGTCGAGCCCGACGGACGCGGGCCCCGCGGTCGTCGCGCGTACCGCCGCCACACCTATCGCGAGCTCTCGCACGACGCCGAGTCGGTCGCCGTCGGCCTGCGCGAGATCGGCATCGTCGAGCGCACTCGCACCGTGTTCATGGCGCCACCCAGCTACGGCGCGTGCGTCACCGCCCTCGCGCTCACGCGCGTCGGGGCGACCACGGTCTGGATCGATCCGTCGGTCGGCTACCTCAACGTCGCCGAGCGACTGCGCCGCCTCGATCCCGAGGCCTTCGTCGGGATCCCGGTCGCGCACCTGGGGCGCGCGTTCTTCGGCTGGGGCCCGCGCTGGTTGCGCAAGGCCGTGGTCATCGGCGGTCCCGGCTTCCCGGGCGGCCATCGCTGGGAGTCGCTGCGGCGCACGCCGCCGCCCGAGCCGCGCGGGCCTGAGGTCGGCCCCGAGGACACCGCGACGATCATGTACACGACCGGCTCGACCGGCCCGGCCAAGCCGGCGCTCTACCAGCACCGAAACATCTGCGGCATCTACCGCCTCGTCCACCGCACCTGGCGCTTCGATCGCAACGCGGCCGGCGACGTCCCCGTCGACATGCCGGTGTTCCCCGCCTTCTTCACCGTCGGCCTCTCGGCCGGTGGCACGGTCGTCATCCCGCCTATCGACTTCGTGCGCGAGAAGCCGGCCAAGGCCGATCCCGAGGCCCTGCTCGAGGTCATCCGCGACTGCCAGGTGCAGACCTTGTTCGCGTCGCCGGTGATCCTCGAGAACATGGCGCGGCTGGGCAACGAGCGCGGCACCACAGCGCCGTCGCTGCGAACGGTGATCGGCGGCGGCGCGCCCCTCTACGCCGAGGTCATGGGAGCGCTGCGCCGGATGATGGGCGAAGGCGGCGAGCTCCACGCCGACTACGGCGCGACCGAGGCGCTGCCCGCGACCGAGATGCCGGGGCGCGAAGCGCTGGGCGAGACCTTCGCCGCGACGGCGCGAGGCGCCGGGCTGTGTGTTGGACGTCCGTTCGAGGGCGTCGAGGTGAAGATCGTTTCGATCGTCGATGGCCCGCTAGCCACGCTCGCCGACGCCCGCGAGCTCGCGACCGGCGACATCGGCGAGATCGTGGTGCGCGGCGCCCACGTCAGTCCCGAGTACGCGGGCGATCAGGCCAGCACGCGGCGCAACAAGATCGACGACGGCGACGGCGGGGTCTGGCACCGGCTCGGTGACGCCGGCTACGTCGACGCGTCCGGACGGGTCTGGTGCGTGGGCCGCCTCGGCCACCGTGTCGACACCGCCGCCGGCCCGATGTTCCCGCTCATGTGCGAGCCGATCTTCGACGCTCACCCGAGCGTGCGGCGCACCGGCCTGGTCGGCGTGCCCTCGAGCGCCGGCGCGATGACCCCGGTGATCTGCGTCGAGCTCGAGCCCGGGACGCGCGCCGTCGATCGCGACGCGCTGCGCGAAGAGCTCCTCGCCATGGCGTCGAAGCACGCGGTCACGTCGTCGATCCAGCACGTGCTCTTCCACTCCCGGCTGCCGGTCGACCCGCGCCACAACTCCAAGATCGAGCGCCCGGCGCTCGCCCGCTGGGCCGCGACCAGGGTGCCGGCGTCCGCGTCCCGTCCAGTCCCGAGCCCGACGCTCTCACCTGCGTCGCGCTGACGAGCGACGGTGGCCCGGGCCGCCTTCGAGCTCGTCCAGCATTCGACGAGCTCCTGCGCGAACGCTACAGGTCGACGCCGATGCCGAGCTGGACGATCAGTGGGTTAACCCACAAGTCCATGGTCGCGCTGCCCACCTCGGCGCTCTCGAATAGCGGGATCGACGGCGTGCGCACGCGCAGGTTCTCGACGGTGGCGTGGGCCTTCATGAACGCGATGTACTTGAAGTCGGCGCGGAGGTGGACGCGGCGCCAGAGCGCGACATCGGCGCCGGTCTGCAGCACCAGGCCGAGTGACGGGTCGATGTGGAAGCGCGGCTCGTCAACCTCGGTCAAGATCGGATTGGTCGCGCGGGCGTTGTAGGTGAGGAGCACGTTCAGTCCGGCGCCGGCGTACGGGATCACCGGTCCGAGCCGGCCCAGTCGATAGACCGCGGTGACGATGGGCGGCGCGGCCTCGGCCTCCCCGAGCTCGCTGCCCAGCGCCGGTACGCCGGTGGGGATGCCGAGCGCGGTGGGCGCGATCGACATGTCGGCCAGCGTGCCGGTCGCGCGAAACGTCACGTGCAGCGGCGTGCTGAGCACGGTCTCGAGCGACAGCCGGTCGTTCCACACCGGCAACACGTAGCCGACGATCACGGCGGGGATGGTCGCCGGATCGAGCGCGACCCCCGAGCCCGCGACAGGGCCGGCCATGACCGCGAGGCTTGCCGGCCCGTCGACCCCGGCGAGCACGATCTCGCGCGAGTCCGACTGCGGCGACATGTGCAGGATGCCGGCGCGCGCGTAGAGCCGTTCGTAGGTGAGCCCGGGCTCGGCCTGCGCCGTCGACGCGAGCAGGGTGGCGGCCAGGAACACGAGACGCGTGAGCTTGGTCATGGCAGTCTCCCTCGCCGCGATCGCGAGACCAGGTCCAGCCTCATCTCGCCCGCGGGCACGATCAGGTTCACCGAGCCCGACAGCCCAAGCGGCGCCTCGATCCCGACGGTGATCGGGACCTCGCCGACGTTGCGCAGGCCGATCGTGATGCGGCCGTCGGGGCCGAACGTCAGCGCTCCCTCGAGCGAGACGTTGAGCGACTTCGAGCGCAGGTCGTGCTGGACCAGCGGCAGGCTCATGTCGGGCGCATCCATGTAGAGGTCGAGCGCGACGATCATGGTCGGCACGCCGCCGCGATCGACGATGTAGCCCTCGAGGGGCCGGTCGGGGTGCTCGCGCAGGCGCATGACGCTCATGCCGGTCTCGGTCGGCAGGCCGATGCCGAACGCGCCTGCCGTCATCGCCACCGAGGTCGAGTACATGGCCTGCGCGCTCATCGTCACCGGGATGCAGGTGGGGACGCGGCTGCCGTCGGGCAGCCTGCAGTCGTCGCGTCGCTCGCCCAGCTGCGCCGGGATCGCGCCCATCACGTACATGCACGCCTCGACCTCGGGCGTCGCCGGCACGCAATCGGGGCCGGTGAAGCTCGCGTTGTCGATGAGCCCCGACGTGCCCGCGATGCGCAGGGCGACACGGTTGGTCTCCGGGCGCGGCTCGCCCGGCTCCAGCCGCCCCGAGCCATTGAGGTCGGCGACCGGGCCGGTGGCCATGAACAGCGTCGTCGCCGTGGTCGCGACGGCGCCGGTGAAGCGGATGACCAGATCGGGCCCACCGCCGGCGTTCGCGGTCGTGCCGGCCAGCCGATCGAAGCTCGCGGGCTTGCCGTTGGCGCCGCAGATCTCGCCGGCCGCGCAGGTGCCGTCACCGCCCGACACCAGCCGGAGCTGGTAGTGCTCGCCAGCGACCCAGGGGCGGTCGGGCACGAAACCGACGTCGCGCTGGTGCACCAGCAGGCTGCCGGCGACCACCTCGAGGCACGTGCCGCGTTCGTCGACGCGCTCGATCCGCATGCTGCCGGTGTTGCAAGCGCCGCCGAGACGGAGCGACGACGCCCGCATCGGCTGGTCGAACACCACGCCGATGCGCTCGAGGGCGCCGAGCTCGAAGGGCCGGTAGCGGTCGTCGCCGGCGGCGCCACCGGAGCAGCGGCCGGAGCTGGTCGCGCTGGCGTCGACCAGCGAGCACGGGGCGCCGGGGTAGACCGCCGCCACCGACAGCGGGACGTCGGTGGTCACCAGGCTCGGCGTCGCGACGTCGAACGCGCGCGCGTCCATCGCGTTGCCGGAGACATCGGCGACGTCGTTCAGCTCGACGCGAAAGTCGCGGCCGGCCGCGAGCGGCGCCCGGGGGCGGAGGACGACGAGTGCGCCATGGCTCTCGACGGCGATCGGCACCACGGCGCCGCCGGCGTCGAGCAGGCGAATGCCGCCGGTGCGGGCGCGGGCGGCATCGATCGGCTCGTCGAACACCAGCTCGAGGCCCTCGTCGGTCGCCCACTCGCGGGTGCCGGCGGCCGGCAGCGAGGCGGCGAGCGAGGGAGGGCGCAGATCGACGGCCGCGACCGCGCCTGGATCGGAGATCAGATCGAGCACGATGTTGGTCGGGGCCGCGCCGACCCCGAGCAGGTCGATGTCGAGCGCGCCCAGGGTCTCGATCGCCAGCGCGCCCTCGTCGGCGCTGGCGATGCCGGCGAGCTGGACGCCGAGCACGCTCTGCGCGAGCACGGCGTTGCCGGTCGCGTCGGCGGCGTAGACCGCGAGATCGAAGCTCAGGTCGACCAGCAGTGGCGCGTGCTGGTTGTCAGGGATCGTGTCGGCCGGTCGATGGGGATTGCGATGGATGCGCCCGCCGCCGTCGGTGAGCATCTCGATCCAGATGTCGCCGGTGCTCAACCCTGACGGCAGCACGCCGGCCAGCGCCACGGCAAGGCCCGAGGACACCAGCCGCTGGCCGCGCGGGATGCGGAACGCGATCGGTCCGCCCAGGGCGAGCGTGTCGCCGAGCTCGGTCTCCAGCACGCCGGGCTGGACCGACGCGATGGTCTCCCCGATCAGCGGATGGACGACCTCCATCACGTTGGGGGCGTCGGTGCGGGTCAGGGCCGCGTTGGTGTCCCCGGGCTGCCAGGTGCGGAACACCTGGCGGCTCGGCCGGCCGCCGGTCGCGTCGAGAGGAGTGAAGGAGACCACCGCCGGCGCCAGGCGCTCACCCGCGAGGTCGGCGAGCAGATCCCCGAGGCGCAGCTCGTACGTCGCCCCGGGCGTCAGCGGCTCGTCGGGATCGATCGCGACGTGGATCCCACTGGCGAGGAGGGTGGCCGGGACCGCGGTCGCCGTCGCCACGTCGTACAGCTCGAGCGCACCGGCGGCGAGCTCGACGCGACGAGGATCGAGTGGCTCCGAGAACACCAGCCCCAGCGTCGAGGTCTCGAAGATCGGGCGCTGGGTTCCGGGCCGCAGCGGATCCGATCCGTTGAACGCGATCAGCGTCGGCGATCCGTGGCGCGGCCGGTCGCTGCGGGTGGTGAAGCGGACCGGTGGTCCGCTCGCCTCGCCGCCGGCGCCGCCGGCGCGGAGCTCGTACGTCACGCCCGGTTCGAGCGCGCCCGACCTGATCGCGAGGGTCTTGCCCTGACCAAGGACGCTGACGTCGAGGTCGACGTTCCCCTCGGGACCGACGACGCGACAGCCGGCAGCCGCCTCGGCGGCGATCGGATCCGAGAACGAGACCAGGAGGCGCGCGCCCAGCGGCACGTCGCGTTGACCGTCGATCGGATAGGTGAACACCACACCCGACGGCATCGGGTCGTCGGGCGGTAGCTCGGCGAGACAGGCGGGCAGGGCGGCCGCGAGCACCGCCGGCAGATGGGCGATCGAGCGCATGGTTCCCCTCAGTTCACGACGACGGAGACGTCGTCGACCTGCAGCCAGGTGTCGCCGTTGGCCCAAAGCCCGGCGAAGACCTCGAGGCTGGTGTTGTTGCCCGAGTTCACGGTGACGGTCACCTGGGTGTAACCACCGAGGTTCAAGAACCGCTGCTCGCCGACGACGTGGCCCGAGGCGGTGCGCAAGCCGACATACCCGTCGCCATTGTTGGCCGACGTCCGGATCCAGGCCTTGACCACGTGGGTGCGGTTGGGCGCGACCGGGACGGTCTGGTGCACATCGTTCCAGCCGCCGGTGTTGCGCACCCAGCCGTTGCCGGCGCCGCTGCGGGCGAGGCCGGCCTGGTCGAAGCCGCACTGGCCGAGGCAGCCCCACGCGTGTAGCCCGCTCTCGAAGCCGCCGTTGACGACCACGTCGGTGCCCGGCGGTGGCGGCGGCGGCGGTGGGATCGACGGCACCTGCAGCACCGACAGCATGCGAGGAAGCGCGTCGTTGAACGCGAAGTTCCAGCAGCTGAAGTTGTGGCCACCGTCGCAGCCGAACGGCGACGCCGGCCCCGGCCGACCGTACATCCACCAGAAGTGCGGGACCCCAGCGTCGGCCAGCTTCTTGGCGAAGCGATCGGCCGAGGCGCCCATGGTGCGCTCGAGCACGTCCACGTCATTGGTTCCGGCGCCGGCGTAGAGGAGGACCTGCATGCCGAGGAGCGCCGACGCGCGCCGCATCGGATCCTGCTGGCGCCACACTGTGTCGCCGGGTGGCAGCGGCGATCCGAACGGCCCGAAGGCCGGCAGCCCGTGCTGGATCGCCTGCTCGGTGACCACGGTACGGGTCCCCAGATCGCCGAGGTCGACGGCGCCCGAAAAGCTCGCGACCGACGCGAACAGGTCGGGACGATCCTGGGCGAGGCGCACGGCGCCGTAGCCGCCCATCGAGAGACCGGCGATGGCGCGACCGTTGCGCGACGCCACGGTGCGGAAGTTCACGTCGACCCACGGGATCACCTGGGTCAGGTAGAAGTCGGCCCACCGCTGGGTGCCGCGCGATTGATCGACCCAGTTGGTGAACCAGCCGACCTTGCCGCCGTCCGGCATCACGACGATGACCTGCTGGCCGGCGGTAATGTGCTCGGCCGCGCCGCCAGCGCTCGTCCATTGCGCCGAGTTGCCGCCGGCACCGCCGTGAAGGAGGTAGACCACCGGGTACCGCGCGGCCGTCGCCTGCGCGTACGAGCTCGGCAGGGTGATGCGGATCCGGTGCGGCCCGTTGACGGCCCGACGCGCGCTGATGAGGGCGGTCCAGATGTCGACCTCGATCGTGCGCGGGCTGATCCATCGCTCGCCGGTCACGTTGATTCCGTGGCTGGAGACGAGCGTGTGTTCCACGGAGTCGAGCGGGTCGTCGGCCTCGGTCAGGCACGAGGACAACATCGCCACAGCCACCGAAGTGGCTGCGATCACTGAGCGATTTCGCAGGCCGTGCAGCATGGGATCCCCTCCGTCGAAAGGTATACACAATGTATACCGTGGCCGTCAACGAGATTCCGTGGTGCCTCCCAGGAAGGCCCACGTGTGAGCGCCCTAGCGGAACGTCGCGGTCATGAGCGCGACGTTGTACGGGATGTGCGTCGACACGAGGAACGTGATCGAGAACGACCCGTCGGGGTTCCTGATGGCGGTCGGCAACATGTGCGGCGCGTAGAACGCGGCGCGCTCGCACTCCATCAGGCGCTCGCCCGAGCAGTCGGTCCCGGTGCAGCAGTGGCGGTCCCTGAACTCGCCGTCGTGCATCGCAGCCACGGTGACCGGCTCGCTCCACGGCCCTTCCGGCGCGCGGGCGAAGCGCGCGGCGAGCCGATTGCCGAGGGTGACCTCCTGATCGAGCATCACGTAGCGATCGATGTTGGCGAAGTAGCGCACCGACAGCTCGCCGATCGCCGGCACTGCGACGATCGGGGCCGCCGCCGCTGTCGGCCCGACCCAGGCGCGGGTCGCGGCGTCGTACCGTTCGAAGCCGCCCGACGCCTCGAGCGTCGCGACGCGCTTGCGCGCCAGATGCACGGGGCTCGTGCGATACGGCCCGGTGCCGTAGAGATAGACGTAGTCGCCGACGACGAGCGGCGCGATGTTGATGAAGTCGCCGCGCAGCGGGCCATTGGTGTCGAAGCGCTGATCGATGTGGTGGACGACGTCGTACGTGGGCAGGCCGCTCGTCGACGGCGTGCGCCACTTCGCCAGGTAGGAGCCGCGCATGTCGAGCGGGTTGACCTCGACGATCGAGTAGAAGATGTAGATCGATCCGCCGTGCGAGAACGCGCCGGTCGGGACCTCGAAGTCGCCTGGCATGTTGGGGAATGCGTTGGCGCCAGGCGGCCCCGAGGGGTTGTGGACGTACTGTCCGATCGCGTGCCCGGGCGGCGGCGTCATCCACGCACCGGCGAAGTCGGCGTCGGCCGAGCCGGTGGCGCTGTCGATGTGGAGAAACCGCAGCTGCGAGCACAGGAGGCTGGGATTGGTCGCGACCTGCGCGGCCGGCACGGCCGCGTATCCGACCGCATCGGGGAGCGACTCGGGGCCGAGCGGCCAGATGACCTGATCCCCGGCGGTGTCGCCGAAGAAGAAGAACAGGTTGCTGCCATGGACGACCGGAATGCCGAGGTCGCTGCCGCGCAGGTTCGCGCGCTGGTGCGTATCGTTCGCGGTCGGGTCGTCGAGGTTTCGATCGTTGATGAGCTTGCAGCGGACGGTCAGCTCGTCGAGCGTGTGCACGGGCGGCGGATCGGGCGGATTCGTCGACGTCGCATCGACGCCACCATCGCTGGCGCCATCGTCGTCGTCGTCGATGTGCGACACGTGCGCGCTGGCGCATCCCAGCAGCACGAGACACGCTCCCGCGGTGATGCTCGTTCGGTCCATGTGGTAGACATAATGTATACCAGGGCCGCCTGTCCACCTGAATCGCGGGTCGGCGGCGGTGGCGCTCAGTTCCTCACCGATTCCCAGGCGATATCGCCGGCGAGCTGGGCCTGGAGGAACGGTACGAGCCCGGGCGTGGACGAAAGCGGCCCGGCGACGAGCGCGCCGTGCCGGTCGCCCGGATACAGGAACGCACGCTGCGCGCTGGGCGCGACGTCGGGCTGGAAGCTCAGCACGTGGTCGTCGAGATCGATGAGCCCACGCCGGAGCTTGTCGAGGTCCCAGATCGTGATGTCGTAGTTGAGGAGCCGGTAGAGGCTGATGACGGTCGTGTCGTTGTACGTGCAGAGCACCGACGCGCGCATCCCCGGATGCCGCTCGGCGAGCGCGCGATAGATGTAGCTCTCACCGTTCTCGACGCATTCGGGGCACCACGAGCCGAAGGTCTCCTCGAGGCCCCAGCCGGCGCGCAGCGCGCCGCTGGCGACGGTGCTCAGGTACGGCGCGCGCAGGAGCGGACCGGCGTCGGCGACGAGGAACGGCGGCGGCTGACCGAGCGCCTCGAACGTCGTCGCGAACTGGTGGTAGTTCGCCGTGGCACCGATGGCGCCCGCGCTGAACCCGGCGATCGTCACGCGCGACGCGTCGGTGAAGCTGGCGGCGATGCGGCGGAGCGCCTCGGTGGCGTTGCGATAGCCGTGCTGGTGGTAGGTCGGCAGCGGTGGGTAGGTCGACAGCTTGTCGGCGGTGTGGCCGTCGACCGTGCAGTGCGGAAGCGCGACGAAGCTGGCGTGCCGGAACGGGTTGTTGGGGTCGTTGCGATCGAAGATCCCGACTCGACCGACGTTGAGGTCGTCCCACCACAGGCGGGACAGCGGATCGTTGCCCATCCCGCCCAGGAGGTTCTGGAACAGCGTGCAGGACGCGAGGTCGTAGCAGACGCCGTTGCCCTGAAACCAGATGACGAGCTCGCGGCTCTGGTTGGTGAAGTTGACCCCGATGCCGGCCGGCGTGCCGTCGGCGCAGCGCATCTGGGGGATGGGCACCCACACCCATCGCTCGAGACTCTCGGGCGGGACGACGATCGGCTCGCCCAGCTCGACGCCGCCACCGCCGTCGGGGCGCCCAGACGCGGCGTCGGTCCCGCCGTTCGATCGCGCGTCGGGCGTGGGGTCGTCGCTGCCGGGTGGCGGCGACACGCCGCATGCCGCCAGGACGACGAGGGCACTGGCCCCGATCGCCAGCAAGGGCGCTGCCCGCCCGGCGTGAGACCTGATCCCGTGCGTGGTATACATGATGTATACGTAGTCGAACACGGCCTCTCCCTCGGTGTCAACGGGAACCACACAGCCGTCCAACCAGCCTCGATTCCTGCAGTTTGTTCGTGCCAGGTGCTTTCCACGCGGCCTCCCTTCCCGAAAGGGCACACTTGCGTGTTGTAGGGGCACCGATGCGATTCGAGACGCGATTCCTCATCGTCGTGTGCGCGGCGACTGTGGCCCTGGTGGTGGCGCCGCGGCGCGCGCTGGCGGAGGAGGTGGTGGGCTTCGCGCTGGTGGTCGGCAGCAACGCGCCGGGGCCCGGGCAGGAGGAGCTGGTGTGGGCGGAGGATGATGCGAGGGAGGTCGCGGCCCTCTTGCAGGAGATGGGCGGGTTCGAGCCGGGGCACGTGAAGGTGCTCTTGAAGCCGACCCCGAAGGCGTTGATGACCGAGGTGGCGGCCCTGGAGAAGCGGGTCGCGGGGAGCGCGAAGCCGGTGCGGGTGTTCTTCTACTACTCAGGGCACGCCAGGGCGAACTCACTGTCGCTGGGCAGCGAGGAGCTGGCGCTGGCCGAGTTGCGGTCGCGGTTGCTGGCGGTGCCGGCGGCGCTGACCGTGGTCGTGCTCGATGCCTGTCAGAGCGGCGCGTTCTCGCGCGCCAAGGGCGTGGAGCCGGCCGCGGACTTCTCGTTCAACTCGAAGTCGGGGCTCGACGCGACCGGCGTGGCGGTGCTGGCCTCGTCGACGAGCAGCGAGCTGTCACAGGAGTCGGATTTTCTGCGCTCGTCGTACTTCACGCACCACCTGCTGGTCGGACTGCGCGGCGCCGCCGACGACAACGACGACGGACGGGTGTCACTCGACGAGGCCTATCGCTACACCTACCACCACACGTTGACGGCGACCGCGGCGACGGCGGTGGGCAGCCAGCACGTGTCGGTCGAGGTCGATCTGAAGGGCCAGGGCGAGATCCCGCTGTCGTTCCCCGACAAGGCGACCACGACGATCACGCTGCCGGCCGCGGCCGAGGGCCAGGTGCTGGTCGAGCGTCTGCCGGCGCGCGCGGTGGTGGCCGAGGTACAGAAGGCCAAAGGCACGGCGCTGGCGATCGCGGTGGCGCCGGGGCGATACCAGGTGCTGGTGCGCGGCGCGACCGAGCTGTTGCGCTGCAGGGCGGCGCCGGGAGCGTCGCCGATCACGGTCTCGCTCGACGACTGCAAGCGCGAGGCGCTGATCGAGAACCAGACCAAGGGCGCCGGCAGGCTCGGGCCGGTCTCGCAGATCACCGCCATGATCGGCGTCGGCGGCGGCCGCACCGACGGCTACATCCAGCGGCTCCAGGACTTCGGCTACCACCGGCAGACCCTGGGCTCGCCCCAGATCGGCGTGTCCCTGACCCAACGCGTCCATCGCCACGTGCAGGTGGGCGGCGAGGTCATGCTGATCGGCGGCGAGCGCTGGAAGCGCGATAGCGGGGCGATGCCGCTCGAGCTGAAGTGGGACACGCTGGTCTTCGGTGGCGTCGGCCGGGTCGAGACCCGGCGGCGCTGGATCGTCGGCTACGCGCAGCTCGGCGCCGGACTCGCGCTCGGCTTCACGACGTTTCGCGATCAGCTCGGTGCGACCGAGAAGGAGACCTTCCCCGGCGTCTACGGCGCGGCCGCGGTCGGCGCCGACGTGTGGTTCACCCGCCACTGGGGCATGACCGTGCGGATGACCGGAAGCTACGCGCCGGCGATCGACAACCTGATCGGCGACCAGCACGACGGTGGGCTCCTCACCATCGGGCTCGGCGCGGTGACCCGGAGATGAAACCGACCATGACGCTCATCGCAAAGCACGTGCCTGCCGTCGCGGTCATCGCTGTGGCCGTGGCCACGGGCGGCGCCACCGAGTGTGGCCAGATCGTCGACGATCGCGGCTTCGACATGTGGTGCGGCGAGTCGCTGTGCACGTGGCGCCTCGAGAAGGGCGAGATCCGCCCGGCCTCGACCTGGCATCCGGACGATCTCGGCGTGGAGATGCTCGGCGACGACACCGCGATCTCGCAGATGACCTCGGTCAACGCCCAGGATGGGACCTGCGTGCGCTTCACCCTGGTCGCCGACGTGGCCGAGGACGCCGAGGTGCGGCTGGCCATGGACGTCTTCGGCGACGGCTCGGTCGAGATGGACGAGCGCATCCCGACCGCAGACTGGCGCAAGCTCACCTATCTGGTGCGTATGCCGCCGGGCTACAGCGGCGTCTTGTTCCGCCTGAGCAAGCGCGGCACCGGTCACGCCGTGCTGGCCAACATCGGCGCCGAGATCGCCGGCGACGATGAATGCACGACCGCGGCCCTGTCGGTGGTGCGGCCCGACGGCGCCGTGTGCACCAGCGCCGCAGACTGCACCAGCGGCGAGTGTTACCCGTGGATCGGCGAGCTCTCCGACGTGTGCGGCGAGTGCGACGACGACGCCGATTGCCCGGGCGAGCTGTGCGTGGTCGGCGGACCTGCGCCGGGCTGGCTGGTGACGTCGAGCCACTGTCTGCCGACCGGGGCGCTGACCATCGGCTCGCGCTGCCTTCGCGACGCGACCTGCGCCTCGGGCCTGTGCGTCGACGGCGTGTGCGGCGAGTGCCGCACCGCGGTCGACTGCGGAGGCGCCGCCTGCTTGCCGACCACGCCACCGTCACCGGCGCGCTGCGATCGCGGTCGTGGCCCCGGTGCGACCTGCTTCCGCGCCGCCGACTGCGACAGCGGCGTCTGCAACGGCACGCCACTCGCTGGCTGCGACGGCAAGCTCGACCGCGAATGCGACACCGACGCCGATTGTCCGGGCGAGCTGGACGACCCCGACCTCCATTCCTGTGCGACTGTCGGTTTTGCCGGTGGCGTCTGCCCGTGATCCTCGCGAAGCCTACCTGCGTTACGGCCCGGCGCTGGTGCGCAAGGCCGAGCGCCTGCTGCGCAATCCTGATGACGCGATCGATCTGGTCCACGGTCTGTTCGTCGACCTGATCTCCCGCCCCGAGATCAACGTGGAGCTGCCGTATCTATACCGAGCGGTCACCAACCGCTGCCTCAACCTGATCCGCGACCGCCGCGGGCGGGCCCGGCTGCTCGAGCGCGAGCAGCCGGCGCTGGTCCCACCGTCGCGCCTCGGGGACCAGGCGCGGGTGATCGGGCTCGATCTGCTGGCCAAGCTGACCGAGGCCCTCGACGAGGACCAGCTCGAGGTCGTGGTCTGCCGCTACGTCGACGAGATGACCCAGGACGAGATCGCCGAGCATCTGGGCGTGTCGCGAAAGACCGTGGGCAAGCGCCTGGCCCGGGCCCACGAGGTCATCGCCGAGCTGGTCGCGGCGCAAGGAGGTGCGGCGTGAGCGCGAGCTCGTCGCAGGTGGCCTGCATCGGCCAGCCGCTGTCGTGGCTGGTGCTGGAGCGGCTCGCGCTCGACGAGCTCGAGGGCGCGGCGGCGGCGGCGGCCGGCGAGCACCTGGTGGCCTGCGCGGCGTGCAGCGCGGCGATGGGCACGATTCGCGTGGAAACGCGGGTGTTGCCGGCGCTCCCGGAGCTTCCCTCGCTCGATGCGGTTGCGCCGGTCGTCCTGAGCGGAGGGCGAGCGAAGGTGAGCCCGCAGTCGAAGGACGCACCCCGTCGATGGACGCGCTGGGCCGGTGTCGGTGTCGCGCTGGCGGCGGCGGCCTTGTTGTTGCTGCTGTTGCGTTCAGGACCCACGGAGACCGGCGGCGAGCTCAGCCAGCGCGTGAGGGTGAAGGGCGCCGGCATCGTCGTGATGACGCTGGTGCGCGAGCGCGATGGCGCGGTCACCTTCGATCCGCCCGACGTGCGCGAGACCGATCGCTGGAAGGTGCAGCTCACCTGCGCGCCCGGTGGCGGCGCCAGCGCCGAGATCGTCGTGCTCCAGTCGGGACAGGCGGCCGCGACGGCGCTGGCGGCCCGGCCCTTCGCCTGCGGCAACGACGTGGTCCTGCCCGGCGCGTTCCGGATCACCGGCGGCGCGGCGATCGTGTGCGCGAAGCTCACCGGCCAGGACGAGCGCACGCCGGTGATGGCCTGCGCGAAGCTGGCCGCAACCGCGCCCTGAGGCCTACGGGACGCCCAGCACGGGACGCCAGCGATCGGCCGTGGCCGCCGGGCCCACGACCACGCAGGTCCAGGGCCCGCGGCGCCAGGCCTCGATGGCGTCGGCGCCGTCGGCGGTGTGGACCCGGCGCTTGGGGATGTCGCGGGCTCGCTGGACCAGGAACGAGACCTCGCCGTCGGCCGTCTGGTAACGGACAAGCGCGGCGCGGCGGGCGAGGATGGTGAGCGAGCGCGCTCCGATGATCGAGAGGCCGGGCGCCTGGGCCGGCAGCGGCGGGGGATCGCCCAGCACCGCCTTGGCCCAGACCAGGGTCTGGGCGTCGTCGGGGCGTTCGAGCTCCCAGTCGGCGGCGGCGCGATGCGCGGCCACCGTGCTGGTGATGATCTCGTTGTGGCGCTCGGGGAAGATGGTGAACACCGTGATCACCGTGCCGGCCAGAATGGCGACGGTGAGCAGGAGCGACACCGTCACCTGTCGCTTCTCGGGTCGAGGTGGCAGGTCGGCGCGCACCGGCGGCGCGGGGTGCGCGGCCGGATCGTCCTCGTCGGTGTCGACCAGCTTCATATCGCCGGGATGCTCGGCGCCACGCCGAAACGCGCCGTGAAGTCGCGCAAGAGACGCGCGGCCAGCGCGGCCGCGTCGGCCGGCGCCAAGGACTCGGGCTCGATGGTGTGCCGGCACCACCACGGCGCCTCCGGGTGGCGCGCCGCGAAGGCCGCGGCGGCGGCGCGCACGTCGTCGGCGGCCGCGTAGTGGATCATCGCGCTCTTGCCGCGCGGATAGTCGACGAGCCCCTCGGCGACCCGCACCTGGAACACGCCCGGCGCGTCGGGCGCGCGGCGCGCGACGTCGGCGAGGGGATACCAGGGCCCGAACTTCACCCCCGGATGGTACGGTCCGCGCGCGTGGCAAACAATCGCGGTGTCCTGTTCCACGGCGACAGCCTGGCGCTGGCGCAGGCGTGGCCGGCGGCCTCGATCGAGCTGGTCTATGTCGATCCGCCGTTCGGCACCGGCAAGAAGCAGCGCGGGCGCAAGGGCGCCTATGCCGACGGAGGCGACGATCCCGACGCCCACGTGGCGTGGCTGGCACCCTGGCTCGAGGCCAGCAGGTCGGCGCTGGGGCCGCGTGGTTCGCTGTTCGTGCATCTCGACTGGCGTGCGGTGCACCACGTGAAGGTGTACCTGGACCGGCTGTTCGGCCGCCACTGCTTCGCCGGTGAGATCGTGTGGTGTTATGCGGTGGGCGGCAAGAGCCGGCGCGGCTTCGGCCGCAAGCACGACACCATCCTGTGGTACGGGCGCACCGCCGACTGGGCCTTCCATCCCGACCAGGTCCGGGTGGCGCGCCGCGGCGGCTCGCACATGCGGGTCGTCCGGGACGCGGACGGTCGGGCCGTGCAGGAGAAGACCGATCGCAAGACCGGTAAGGTCTACCGGTACCCGGTCAACGACGGCAAGGTGCCCGAGGACTGGTGGAGCGACATCGAGACGCTCAACCACTCCGACGCCGAGCGCACCGGCTGGCCGTCGCAGAAGCCGGAGCGCTTGCTCGAGCGCATCATCAACGCCGTGACCGTGCCCGGCGACGCCGTCGCCGACTGGTTCGGCGGCTCGGGCACGACCGCCGCCGTGGCCCAGCGCCTGGGCCGGCGCTGGGTCACCGCCGACGGCGCCGACGCCGCGATCGCGATCATGAAGCAGCGCCTGGGCCAGGCCGCGATCTACGTGAACAGCGTGCGCAACGCGTCGTCGAGCTGGGCCAGCGAGAACGGCTTCTGGAGGAAGGCGTCACCGTCGTCCCCGAGCGTGCCGGGCTTGGCCGTGAAGCTCTCCGAGTAGCCGCTCATGACCACGATCTTGGGCGCCGGCGTGCGCCGGCGGGCGTCGGCGAGCAGGTCGTAGGCGCCACCGGCGGGCATGTTGACGTCGAGGAAGACCAGATCATATTGCGACCGCGCCATCGCGGCCCGGGCCTCGCGGCCGTCCGCGACGGCGTCGACCTCGGCGCCGCGCCGCTCGAGCATGCGCCGCACCGCGATCCTCACCGCGTCCTCGTCGTCCATTACTTAGCGAGCTTGATGTATTATCCACAGTCCAGATCACCGTATAGCTTGTATTTTGCTCCACTCTAGGAGGAATAGGACCGGTATTTGTAAATGGCCCTATAGATCTAGTTATCTG
>SXJR01000179.1 GCA_005779305.1 Myxococcales bacterium | reverse complement strand
TGACGGCGGGGATGGTGGCGACGGCGGCGGCGGCGGCGGTGACGCCGCTCGGCCCGCGGACGTTCGCCGCGGTGGCCGGCACTCACGCGCTCGTCGGCCTCGGCCTCGGCCTCGGGGCGACCGAGATCGGTGCCCGCGCGGTGCGGCGCGAACGCGTCGACGGCGCCCGGGTCGTCGTCGGGCTGCTCCTGGTCGGCGTCACGGGGCTGCTGTTGATCGGCGAGTTCCACCAGCTCGGCGTCTTCGTCTTCGTCGCCATGGGCGCCGGCGCCGCCGCCGGCGTCCCGAGGCGGCGATGAGCGAACGCAAACCGGCGGTGCCGGTGACCGTCGTGATCGAAGCGGCGCGGCTGCGCAAGCGCCGCGGCGGACGACTCGTCGTCGAGGACGTGTCGTTCGCCGTCGCCAGGGGCGAGGTCGCGGCGCTGGTCGGGGTCAACGGCGCGGGCAAGAGCACGATCCTGAGCATGGTCGCCGGCGCGCTGTCGCCCGACGGCGGCTGGATCGCGGTCACCGGAGCTACGTCGGGCCGGCGGCGCCAGCTCGGCTACGTGCCCGAGGCCGCCGACCCACCCGGACAGCTCACCGGCGGAGAGCTGCTGGCCTTGGCCGCCGCGCTGCGCGGAGCGGCGGCGCTCGACGAAGCCACGAGGGCGCGGCTGGGCGTCGACGCGCTGGCCGGTCAGCGCATCGAGCGGATGTCACTGGGTCAACGACGGCGGGTGTGCCTGGCCGCCGCCCTGGTCGGCGATCCGCCGGCGCTCGTGCTCGACGAGCCCGACAACGGCCTCGATGTCGACGGGCTGGACGCGCTGGTGGCGCTGATCGCGGCGGCGACAGCCCGAGGCGCCGCGGTGCTGGTCGCCACGCATGATCCGGCGGTGCGGGAACGGCTGGGGGCGCGAGAGATCCTGCTCGAGGGTGGACGGCTGGTCACTCGATGATGACGGGGCGGGCGGTGACGGCGAAGCCGATGGAGAGGCGATCGGGGGTACCGTCGTCGTCGGTGTCGATGTCGGCGCCGAGGAGGGTCGCGACCGCGGGCGAGGCGCGCAGCTCGATGACCGAGATCGTCTTGTCGTCGTCGGTGTCGATGGCCATGGCGAACCGCGAGCCGCGAGCGAGCTGATCGGTCAGGAACGCGGCTGCGGGTGCGAGGGCGGCGTCGCCGAGCTCGACCGCAGCGCCGATGGTGAGGGTCGTGTCGCCGTCGACGGTCGGGCGCGCCGACAGCGTGAAGGCCAGTCCGCTCTCCCACGCCGCGTCGTCGGCGAACCCGCCACCGTCGGCGAAGAAGCCGACCGGCACCAGGCCGACGCCGTCGGCGGCGATGCTGCCCTCGCCGCTGGCGGCCGCGCCGTCGTCGACGATCTCGGGACGGCCGTCGACGTCGACGTCGGCGCCGCGGGCCAGCCGGGCGCGCCAGTCGCGCTCGCCGTCGCACCGCTCGATGAGCGCCAGCCACTGGACGTCGCGCTCGGCGAGGCGATCGCTCAGGAACATCTCGGCGTCCCACTCCGGGTAGACCGCGGCCAGCGCCGCGCCGAGCGAACCGAGCTGGTTGTCGACCACGCGGTCACCGTCCAGATCGAAGCCGAGCGACGCCGCCTCGGTGCCGGAGCGCGGCAGGTGGATCGAGTTGACGCGCAGCCGCTGGATGGTGCAGGCGCCGGGCTGATCGGTGTCATCGGCAGGCTGGTCGGTACAACCCAGCAGCAAGGAGGTGGAAGCCAAGGGGAGGAGTGGAAGGAGGATGCGAACCCACATGGGTATACCTTCTAGTTCGAAAGGTCGGACCAGTCAACCAGTATTCGGGGCCATCATCATCCAGAATCAATCCAGGAGGATATAAGGTCGGCCCATGGCGGCTCCCCGATCCTGGCGCGAGGTCGCGGATGGTTATGACGTCGGCGCGGCCGACTACGACCACCGCCACGTCGGCGGCCGCCGCCGCACCGAACGGATCGAGGCGCCGCTCCTGGCTGCCGCCCGCGGCCGCGCCCGGGTGCTCGAGCTCGGGGTCGGGACCGGACGGATCCTCTCCCGCGTCGTGCACGGCGGGACCCGCGTCGCGATCGGGATCGACGTCTCGGCGGCGATGCTGGCCGAGGCCGCGAAGAAGCGTCTGACCGTGGTCCGCGCCGACGCCCACCACCTACCCTTCGCCGCCGCCAGCTTCGACGCGATCCTCGCCGGCGGCGGCGTGTTCCGCTACCTCGACGCCGGCCCCGCGCTCGACGAGTGCGCGCGCGTGCTCGTCGCCGGCGGCGCGCTTGCCATCCACCAGTTCGGCGCGACCACGTGGAGCCCGCGCGGTGCCCGCCGCCAGGATCCGCGCGTGCGTGAGCTCGCGCACGTCGACGAGCTGACCTCGCTCGCCGCGCGGCGCGGCTTCGGCGTCACCCGCGTGGTGCGCTGGCGATCTCTGCCCGTCCCGCCTCATCTGATCGAGATCCCGGCCTGGCTCGATCGCCGGAGCCCGGTCCAGCTCTGGGGCCAGGTCATCATCGTGCTGCGCCGTCGATAGCGCGCAGAAGCAGTCAGACCTCGCGCGGCCGCCGGTGACCCCGAACGCGCAGAGTCACTGTTGAACGCTCGCTTTCGCTCGCCGGGGTGAACGCGGTAGGGTCCGCCGAGCACTCACTCTCGACACCGCATGGCCGAGGTTCGATTTCATATCGCCGGGTTGCCCGTCGCCGTCCGGGCGGCGCAGAGCCGTGATCTGGACGACCTGGCCGCGGTCTACCACCGCTTCCCCACTGACGCCGAGCCGGCGCTCGACGTCGACGTCGAGCGCGTGGCCGGCTTCGCGCGCGAGCGCGGCCCCGAGTACCCGGCCTTTCGCCGCACGATGCAGCGCTCGCCCGGCGCCACGCACCGCCTCCACGTCGAACGCTTCGATGCCGAGGGCGAGATCGACATCGGCGAGCTGCCGCTGTCAGCGCGCTTCCGGGTCGGTCCCAGCGCCAACAGCCTCGAGGCCTGCGTGCGCATCGCCGCGTCGCTGGCGCTGGCCCGGCACGGCGCGCTCATCCTGCACGCCTCCGCCGTCGAGCACGCCGGCCGCGCGCTGGTGTTCACCGGAGTGAGCGGCGCCGGCAAGAGCACGATCTCGTCGCTGCTCGATCATCGGCCGGCCCGCAAGATCGGCGACGAGCTGATCGTGCTGCGCCGCGACCCGGGCTCACCGACGAGCTGGTCGGTGTACGTGCCACCCTACCTGGGGCCGAGCGGCATCGATCACGGCGCCAGCGCGCCGCTCGAGGCGATCCACGTCCTGGTCCAGGCGCCGCACCATGCGCGCACGGCGATGGCGCCGACCGCGGCGCTGCGCGAGCTGCTGCGCCACGTCTTGATCTACGTCGCCGAGCCGCGCACCGCCGAGCACGTGCTCGCGCTGGTCGCCGAACTCACCCGCCAGGTGCCGTGTCACAAGCTGGAGTTCCGCAAGGACCCTGGCGTCGCTGGCGTGCTCGGAATCGCGTATCCTCAGCAGGCTCCGGCATGAAGACCAAACGTGGCGCCGCCGATCTGCTCGCCGCTCGCGCCCAGCGCGAGGGCCGACCGGTCACGGTCACGTTCCAGATCACCGATCGCTGTAACTACGAGTGCGTGCACTGCTACCAGGAGCACCGCGATACGGCGCTGGCCAAGCGCGACGAGCTCACCACCGTCGAGATCATCCGCATTCTCGACGAGCTGGCCACCGCCGGCGTGTTGTTCCTGACCATCATGGGCGGCGAGGTCTTCGTGCGCCGCGACGCCGACGAGATCCTCGCCGCCGCCCACGAACGCGGCTTCGCCCTCAAGGTGCTCAGCACCGGGCACCACATCACCGACAAACGCGCCGACTTCCTGGCCACGCTGCGTCCGCTCCAGGTCGAGATGTCGCTCTACGCCGCCGGCACCCACACCCACGAGCTGGTGACCCGTTCGCCCGGTTCGTGGGAGCGCACCGTCGCGGCCGCGCGCCGGCTCATCGAGCGCAAGGTGCCGGTCGTCCTCAAGTCGCCGGTGATGGAGATCAACCTCGACGAGATCGACGGACTGGCCGCGCTGGCCCGCGAGCTCGGCGCCGAGTACTCGTTCGATCCCAAGATCACCGCGATGGAGAACCGCGAGCAAGCGCCGACGGGGCTGCGCATGAAGGCCGCCTCGGTCGAGCGCTTCTACCGGGGGCCGATGCGCGCGCACCTGGAGGGCACCTACGCGCCGGGCACACCGGCGTCGGCGGCCGTGCACGCCGGCGGCGCCGATGATCTGCGCCCGCTTCACCACACCCCGTGCCGCGCCGGCCAGCAATCGCTGTCGATCACCCCGTACGGCGACGTGTGGCCGTGCAACGCGCTGCCCTTGCCGTGCGGCAACCTGCGCGAACAGTCGTTCGACGCCATCTGGCGCGGCTCGACCGAGCTGGCCGAGGTCCGCGATCTGCGCTGGGCCAAGCTCGCCGAGTGCAACGTCTGCGAGCTGCGCGCCTACTGCCAGCGCTGCCACGGCATGGCGCTGGTCGAGCAGGGCGAGATCCGCGGCCCGTCGCTCGAGGCCTGCCGCCACGCCGTCGCCGTGCGCGACGAGCTGCGCGCGCAGGGCCTGGTCCCGGCGACCGATGTCGCCCTGCCCCCGACCTGGGATCGCGTCGATCCCGACGGACAACATCATCTCGTGAGCCCCGCGGGCGACAAGAGCCGTCCGCGGGCGCTGCGCGTCCTGCAGTAGCCGTAGCCGTACCGAACGAACGACTCCGAGCCTGGCCGAAACGTCGAGGACACCACATGATGAAGACAACGATCCGTTGCCCGGGGGGGCGCACGGCGACGAAGGGCCTTCTGGCCAGCACCGGGACGGCCCTGGCGGCCGTCTGCTCGATGGCCGCGCTGCTCGCGGGCTGCGATGACGGCCTCATCTGCCAGACCGAGGTGCTGGTCGCCATCGTCGAACCGTCGGGGATCGTCACCGAGGACCTCAGCGCCGCGGTCGACGGCGTGCAGACCGACGTGCGGGTGCGCACGACCTTCGGGCGGGGCGCCACGCTCACGCTCACGGTCGAGGACGACGGCGGCAACGTGCTGACCACGCTCACCGCCGAGAGCGACGCCCAGGGCAACGCGATCTTCGAGGACGTCACCATTCCCGGCGGCGGCGGCGACCTGCGCGTCGTCGGCGACGCCGGCGAGTGCGGCCGCGACGAGGACGTGCGCCACGTCGAGCTGGCCGGCGGCGGCGACTGCACGCTCGAGTTCGCGACCGCGCCCGAGGCCAACGCCTTCTACGCGCCCCTCGACGTCTTCAACAGCGACAGCGACACCAACGCGGCGCTGCCCGGCCACCAGGGCGACGTCGTCGTGCTCACCCAGCCCGGCCACGACGTGCGCGTGTACCTGTCGGGACCGGGCGCGGTCGAGACCCAGGTCGGCGCCGGCACGGCCGGCGACACCGGCGAGCTGCGGCTGGCCATGAGCCTGCCCGAGGGCCAGGACAACCTGCGCGCCGAGTGCGTGAGCCCGACCGGCCAGCGCTCGTCGCCGGTGATCTCGGTCTTCGTCGACACCGTGGCGCCGGCGTGCACGCTCACGTCGCCGCTGCCCGGCACCAGCATCACCCCCAGCCTCGACGACGACGCGAACCTGGCCAACGGCATCCAGCTCGAGCTGGCCGGCCGCGCCGCCGGCGGCGACACCGCCGGCGAGGGCACGCGCTTCGTCATCACCGCCCCCGGCGGAGGCGTGACCACGCTGGTCGGCACCGTCGACGGCGCGGGCGCGTCGACCGCCGACGCCAGCTTCAACCCGGCCACGCCGCCCGCCGACTTCGGCGTCGAGTTCGCGACCATCGATCACGCCGGCAACCCGTGCAGCGCGGCGACGACGTACCGCGTGGTCTACAACGGCTGCCCGATCGTCGTCACCGCACCCACCACCACCGTCTCCGTCGACGCCGACGGCAACGCCGCCAACGGCGCCCAGATCGACGTGGTGCTCGACGTCGACGACGCCTGCATCGGCCGCACGGTCACGTCGGACTGCGGCTCGAACGACGTGGGCGGCGTGGTCGGCGCCGGCGGCGCGCTGACCTTGCGCGCCAACGTGTGCAGCGGCTTGCCCTGCGAGTCGACCGAGCTGTGTACGGTGCGCGTCACCAGCACCGACGGCATCGAGACCACGGCCGGGGCGAGCCTGGTGTTCGACAACCAGCCGCCCAGCGTCAGCCTGCAGATCGCACAGCCGGCAGGCGTCACCTGCGGCGGCACCGTGACCCCGGCCCAGGACATCGACGGCGCGTTGACCGGGACGCAGATCCGCATGCGCGTGGTTTCGCCGACGGCCGCGGATCGGCGGTTGCAGCTCACCAACAGCGCCGGCACCAACACCTTCGACGCCAACATCGTCGGTGGCGAGGTCGTGGTCACCGTGCTCGCCGGCGCCAACGACTTCATCGGCCGCGCCACCGACGCCGCGAACAACACGGCCTCGACGCCGGTGTGCCGCATCACCCTCGCCGACATCTCGGTGAACTTCACCGGCTCGCCCGCCGACGGAACGGTGGGCGCCGTCGACGGTTCCGTCACCGGCGGCAGCCTCACGTTCACCCTGACCGGCACGGTCAGCGCCGCCGGCGCCACGGTGAACATCTCGGTCGACGGCGGCCCACCCACGCCCGCGGTCGTGGTCGGCACGTCGTGGAGCCTGGTGATGACCCTGGCCGGCCGGGTCGCGCCCTACGCGATCCTGGCCAGCGCGGCGTCAGGCCCGCAGGTCGGCTCCGCCAACCTCAACCTGGTCGTCGATCTGCTGTCGCCGCCGGCGGTGGGCAGCCTGGTCGGCACGGCGATCACCCGCCGCACCATCCGGCTCTCGTTCACCGCGCCCAACGACGGCGGCGCGCCGGCGGCGTCGTACCGCATCAAGTACGCGACGGTGGCGCTCACCGATGGCAACTTCGACAGCACCGGCGTCGTGGCCAGCGCACCGACGCCCGGCGCGCCCGGCAGCCCCCAGACCGTGAACGTCACGACGCTACGGGCCGGGACCGCCTACTGGGTGGGCGTGGCGGCGCTCGATGCCTCGGGCAACCGCTCGGTGGCGCAGATCGCCGGCCCGATCACGCCCGCGTTCGACGCCACCGGCGTCATCCCGGCGCCCAACGTG
>SXJR01000178.1 GCA_005779305.1 Myxococcales bacterium | reverse complement strand
TGCGACCTGCGAGTCGATGTAGGCCAGGCCGAGGATGCCCCAGTCGACGTGCTCGTCCTTGGTCACCGAGATGTCCGACGTGGTGACGCCGAGCACGAGGTCGCAGCCGGAGGACGACACGACCTCGGCCACCAGGTGATCCAGGATCTTGTCAGCGCGGTGGCGCTTGCGCGGCCGGTAGTAGGCGGCGGCCGGCAGCGGTCGCTCGGCGAGGGAGCGGGCGGTGAAGCCGAAGGCGCCGGTGATGCCGCGCTCGACGGCGCGGAGCACGGCGGCGTCGACCTTGCCGAGCGGCTGGAGGCAGACCTCGATGTCGGCGGCCTTGGTGCCGGCGGGGAAGCGGGGCTGGGGCGCGGCGAAGGCGTGAGGCGCGGCGGGGAGTGCGACGGCGAGGGCGGCGGTGGCGGCGAGCGCGGCGCGGGTCACGCCACGATGTTCCCACGGGAGCAGCGCCGCGCAACGGTGACTGCGATACTCATGGACGATGGCCCGCACGCCCACGCCCACCTGGTTCTTCGCGCTGGCCATCGTGCGACTGGGACCGCGGTTCCTGCTGTGCCAGGAGAAGAAGTACGGCGCGTCGTGGTCGATCCCGGGGGGACGGGTCGAGCCGGGTGAGCAGCTGGCCGATGCCTGCGTGCGCGAGGTGATGGAGGAGGCGGGGATCCCGGTGACCATCGACGGGATCTACCGGATCGAGCACGCGACGAGCCCGGACCGGGCGCGAGTGCGCGTCGTCTTCGCGGCCAGCCCCAAGGACGACACGCCGCCGAAGAGCGTCGCCGACGAGGAGTCGCTGCAGGCGAAGTGGCTGACGCTCGAGGAGATCGCCAGGCTGCCGATGCGGGGCAGTGACCTGCGCATGCTGCTCCAGCGGGTGATGGACGGGATGCCGGTGTACCCGCTCGAGATCATCGACGGTGAGATGAGCGTGTGAAGGGCGACCGCCGGCGCCTGGGGGCCGTGGTTTGGTCGCGGTCGAGTAGATGCGGGCGGGCGTGAGCGCGCTGGGGGCAGTGGGGATGCTGGCGCTGGCGCTGGTGCTGGCCTGCGGGCCGCAGCCGCAACCGCAGCCGCCGCCGCAGCCGCAGCCGGAAGAAGCGAGCGCGCGTCGAAAGGTCGAGCCCGACGCGCACCTCTTCGATCGGGTGGCGGTGCTCGGGGCCAGCGTGTCGGCCGGGTTCGCGTCGCCGCGGGTGGCGGTCGAGTTGCGGGCGGCGATCGATCAGGACCGCAAGGTCGTGATGCTCGATCGCGCCGACGTCTGGATGTTCCGCGACGTGTGGACCCGGGGCGCGGAGCAGGTCGATGCGTCGGTGGCGTTCAAGCCGACGGTGACCATCGCGCTGGATTTCCTGTTCTGGTACGTCTACCGGCCGACCGACCCGGACGAGCGTCTGGCGTCGCTCGAGCGCGGGCTGCGCGAGCTGGGACGGGTGGAAGGGCCGCTCGCGGTCGGCGATCTGCCCGACATGAAGGGCGCGAGCGAGGCCATGCTGTCGAAGGCAGCGGTGCCCGGCGCCGACGAGCTGGCGAGGATGAACGCGCGGGTGCAGGCGTGGGCGGCGGAGCGAGCGGAGCGCGACGTGACCGCGGTGCTACCGCTGGGGGCCTGGAGCGCGCGCCTGGCGGCGGGTGAGCGGGTGGACGTCGGTGATGGGCTGGTCGTCGACGCCGAGGCCCTGATGTTCGTCGACGGGCTGCACGTGAACGCGCTGGGCCTGTGGTGGATGCTGCGCGAGGTGGACCAGGTGATGGAGCGGGAGATGGGCGCGGTCGAGGCGGAAGTCAGGTTCATGCGCCCCGGATCGTAGAAGGGGAAGGGGAAGGGCAAGGCAAGGGCATGGGCAAGGGCAAGGGCAAGGGCAAGGGTAAGATGGAGAGATGAGCACGCTGGACGAATTGCGGGCCGAGCTGGGCGCGATCGACAAGGAGCTGATGCGGCTGGCGGCCCGGCGGCAAGCGGCGGCGCAGGAGATCGGGCGCATCAAGCGGGCGGCGGGCGTGCCGGTGCGCGACTTCCGGCAGGAGCGAGATGTCGTCGAGCGGGCGCGAGCGGCGGCGGCGGCCGAGGGCCTGGCGCCGGCGCTGGGCGAGGAGCTGGTGCTGGCGCTCATCCGCGAGTCGCTCACGGTGCAGGAGCGCGACCGGGTCGCGGCCCAGGGCACCGGCGGCGGGCGGCGGGTGCTGGTGATCGGCGGCGCCGGCCGCATGGGCCGCTGGTTCGTGCGCTTCCTGTCGGCCCAGGGCTTCGCGGTCGAGGTCGCCGATCCGTCGGGCGCGGTCGACGGCGTGCCCTCGGTGTCCGACTGGCGGACGCTCACGCTCGATCACGAGCTGATCGTGGTGGCCGCGCCCATGCCCATCACCGGCGAGATCCTGCACGAGCTGGCCAAGGCGCCGCCGCGCGGCGTGGTCTTCGACGTCGGCTCGCTCAAGAGCCCGCTGCGCTCGGGGCTGCACGCGCTGCGCGCCGCCGGCGGCCGGGTCACGTCGATCCACCCCATGTTCGGCCCCGACACCGAGCTGCTCAGCGGCAGGCACGTCATCTTCGTCGACGTCGGCGACGGCGAGGCCACCCGCGCCGCCCGCGAGCTGTTCACCTCGACCATGGCGACCCTGGTCGAGATGGATCTCGAGAGCCACGACCGCCTGATCGCCTACGTGCTCGGCCTGTCACACGCGCTCAACATCGCCTTCTTCACCGCGCTGGCCGAGAGCGGCGAGGCCGCGCCCCGCCTGGCCACGCTGTCGTCGACGACCTTCGACGCCCAGCTCAAGGTCGCGGCCAAGGTGGCCGACGAGAACCCCGACCTCTACTTCGAGATCCAGCACCTCAACGACTACGGCACCGAGTCCTTGTCGGCGCTCCTGCTCGCGGTCGAGCGCCTGCGCTCGGTGGTCCGGGCCGGCGACGTCCCTGGCTTCCGGGCCCTCATGGAGCGCGGTCGGGCCTACCTCGAGCGCCGGGGCACCTGACCCGTTGTCGAAGCAGTTCGCCTGATCAGTTCGCCTGACGGGAGCAGCCGGCCCAAGCGAGACGAGCACTTGGGCATGGGCCCGACGGTTGCAGAATCGTGCCGCCATGCGCGCCACCCTGACCGTCTGTCTCCTCGCCCTGTCCGCCACCTCCGCCGCCGCCGATGTCCGCGGCGATGTCGAGGGTCAGCTCTACCAGGACGCGTACCGCCTCAGCCGCTTCAGCATCGACGAGCTGAAGGAGTACGGCAAGTGCCGGCCAATGCTCGCGCTGGCCAAGAAGAAGCTCAAGCCGACCGACAAGCTCAGGAGCGGCCACTTCAAGATCCACCCCAAGGCGGTACAGGACGGCGACGACTACGTGATCACCGTCGCCGACATCCCGTGGTTATGCGACGAGATCGACCGCGCCATGACGCGCGGCACCCTGGCCGCGACGCTCGAGGACGGCAAGCGCTACCAGGAGCAGCTGGCCAAGAACCCCGAGCTCGACACCAACCCGAACGTCCGCATCGGCGCCGGCGCCTACGACCTGGGGCGGGCCAAGACCTGCGCCGCCGATGTGGCCAAGGAGAAGGCGGCCGGCGCCACCAAGCTCGACTGGAAGGGCACCAGCTACGACCTGAGCGACGCCGAGGCGCTGTGCGCGGCGGTCGGCGCCTGGGGCGAGTACATGAACAAGTCAGGCGAGGCCAACTTCGAGAAGGTGGCCCCCAAGTACCGCGCGCTCGGCGTCGACGGCGATCGCCTGCGCCTGTTCGTCGAGTACGAGAACGTCTCGTTCCGCGGCAAGCGCTGCGAGATCATCGACGGCCTCGAGGTCCTGGCCAAGCAGAAGTACGTCCACCAGTGGCTCGAGAACGCCGACGGCACCCACACCATCCGCACCTACACCTTCAAGGGCAACAAGTACTCGGTGAAGGACAAGACCTTCCTGACCGAGGCCAAGGCCTACAAGGGCTGCAAGTAGCTGGCGCGCGTCACGGCTTGCGCGCGACCACGACCTTCGCCACCAGGTGCGGCTCGACCGACTCGACGGCGAACCCGCGCTCGCCGAGCAGGTCGGCCAGGTCGTCCTCGAGGTAGTCGGCGTAGAACGGCTCGTGGAACTCGGCCGAGAAGCCACCCAGGACCACCGCCAGGCCCGGGCTCTCCGAGGGCTGGGCCGAGTCCTCGATCACCAGCAGGCCGCCCGGCTTGAGCACGCGCCAGGCCTCGGCGATCACGTTGCGGCGCGCGTTGCGCGGCAGCTCGTGGAACAGGTAGACGCTGGTCACCACGTCGAACGTGGCGTCGGCCCACGGCAGCTGCTCGGCGTTCTCGACGGTGAGCGAGACCTCGGCCACATCGCGCAGCCGCTTGCGCGCGGCCTGCACGTAGTACGGCGACAGATCGACGCCGTGGAAGCGGAGCAACGGGTGCGCCGTCGCGAGCTGGCTCAGGCCGCGGCCGGTGCCGCAGGCGATATCGAGCAGTCGCACGCGACCGGGAGCCACGCCGCTGTCGCGCAGCCAGCGCGTCACCGGCGGGATGATCTGGCGCCGCATCACGTCGGCGGTGCCGCGGAAGAGCAGCTCGACGCCGAGGTCGTAGACCTCGGCCGAGTGCTCGCTGAGGTAGCCGTCGGTCTGCCAGTGGAAGGTGCGGCGGTAGTAGGCGGGGAAGCGCCCCTTGTCGACGGGCGGGATGTCCTTGTACTCGCCGCGCTTCTTGCGCCGCACGATGCGCGGCGTGTCGAGCAGGAGCCGCGGGAACGCCCGCGCGTACTCGCGGGTCGGGATCTGGAAGAGCAGCTCGCGCGGGTACATCCCGGTCGCGACATTCTCCAGATCGCGCGCGTAAAGGACCTCGGTGCGTCGGCGGATCTCCGCCAGCACCGGTCCGGGGATGGGCGCCCTCGGCGTGCGCGACAGCATCCGGGCTGTCTCCTGCAACACCGTGGCGTTCAACGCGAACGAGTACTGTTGCGCCCGGTAAGCCACTCGATCGAGCCGCGAGAGCATGCGTTCACTCTAGCACCCAGCCTTCCCCTTCCCCTTCCCCTTCCCCTTACCCCGCTTTTCTCGGCGCTTGAGGCCAAGGAGTGCCACGCCGATCACGCCGATGCCGACCTCCGCACCCGGCGCCGCGCTCCCCGAGCAGCAGCCCTCCTTGGGCGGCGGTCCCGGCGGCCCATCGACGTCGGCGTCCCCCGAGCAATCGAGCTCGTTCGACGTCACGCCGAACTGGTCCTTGAGCCCGCACCACAGGTTCACCTCGCAATCGTCGTGCTGGTTGTTGCCCGGCTCGCAGCGCACCGGGCCCAGCATCTCCTCGTAGCGGATCTTGGTGACCCACGAACCCATCGAGGCGTCCATCGAACGGCCCAGCCCCATCGAGTCGGGCGGCAGGTGGTTGGCGCACATCCACAGCGACTGATCGCTCGGCCGCTCGACCAGGCACCTGGCCTCGAAGGTCACGCCTGGAATCGGCACGAACGTCGAGCCGCCGTCGGTCGAGCGATGCAAGCCCATCGACTGCGTCGCCACCACCACGTCGCCGTTGCGGCGCGCGACGACTGCCTGGATGTACGTCGGCAGGTCGAGGACCTTGGTCCACGTGGGACCGCCCTGGGCCAGCGACCGGCTCCAGTTGTCGGTGCGGTAGACCTCCTCCTCGATGGTCTGGGCCGTGAAGGTGACCCGCACGAAGACCTGCTCGGGATTGGTCGGGTTGATCGAGGCGATCTGCACGTCGGACAGATCGGTGCCGGCGAACGCGACCACCGGCAAGGACTCCCAGGTCTGGCCCGCGTCCATGCTGCGGAAGAGCAGCTTCTGGCGGGGCTGCCCGGCCTGCACGCGGTACCCGGTGACGTAGACTCGGTTGACGTCGCTGGGCGCGATCTCCAGGGTGTCGAACCAGTCGAAGGTCTGGTTGAGGTTGCCGGCGGCCTGGAACGACTGGCCGTTGTCGGCGCTCTTGAAGATGCCGCTGCCCAGCACCGGATCGGCGGCGCCGGCCCAGATGGTGCCATCGGGACCGACCGTCACCGCCGTGACCAGCCAGGTGCCGAGCGGCGGACCGACCGGCGACCAGTTGCAGCCGTCGCGGGTGTAGCGCAGTCCGTCGAAGGTGGAGGCCCAGAGCGTGCCGTCGCCGGCGAGCTCGTAGTCGGGATCGAAGGTGCCCTGGAAGCCCACCGCTGACTCGCAGATCCAGCGCCAGGTGACAGCGTCGTCCTTGGTCACCATCAGGCCGAAGGTCACGCCCAGGAAGATGTCGGTCGTGTTGCCGGGCCGGAACCCGACCTTCACCGAAAGCGGCGGGCGGCCGTTGGCGTGCGCCTCGGGTGCAGCGATCGCGGCGAGGGCCGCGACGGTGGCCACGGCGAGCAGGCTACGGACGGGACGACACATGCGAGGAACCTAGCCTATCCCAGGCCGATCTCGCGCAGGCGCTGATCCAGGTATTCGCCGGCGGTGAGCGACGGATACGTCACGGTGCCGCCGGTCTGCGCCACCGCGCTGGGCATGGGCGTCAGGTCGACGTCCTTGCGGGGGTGGATGAAACACGGCATCGAGAAGCGCTCGCTCGACGCGTCGCGCGGGTTGACCACGCGGTGGGTGGTGCTCTTGAACAGGCCGTTGGTCACGTTCTGCAGCATGTCGCCGGAGTCGACGACGATGTGATCGAACGAGACGTGGATGGGCATCCAGGTGCCGTCGCGGCGCAAGAGCTCGAGGCCCTCCGCGGTCGCGCCCGACAGGAGCGTGATGAGGTTGATGTCCTCGTGGGCGGCCGAGCGCACCGCACCGGGCGGAGCGCCGACCGTCGGCGGGTAATAGATGACGCGGACGATGGTGTCGCTGTCGTCGCCCATCGCCGCAAAGGTGCGAGCCGGCTCGCGCAGGTATTGCGCGCAGGCCTCGAGACAGATCGCCCCGAGCCCGTCGAGGGCCTCGTACAACGACGACATCGCCGGCCGGAAGTCGGCGACGGTGTCCTCGGGCCACAGGTTGGGTCCGTAGGGCGCATGGACGGGATGGTCGTCGGAGACACCGGTGCGGCCGACCTGCCAGAACTCCTTGAGGTCGGGCGCCTTGGAGTCGCGGGCGTGCTCGGTGCCGAAGCCGGTGTAGCCGCGCTGGCCCTTGGCGCCAGCGCGGTGGTAGCGGGCCTTCACCGCCGGCGGCAGGTGGAAGAAGGCGCGGGCGGCCTCGTAGGCGCGTCGGGTCAGCGCCTCCGGCACGCCATGGTGGGCCAGCGCGAAGAACCCGATGTCGGTCAGTGACTCGCCGACCGTGCGGGCGAAGCGATCGCGGGCGGCGCCGCCGGCGTGCCAGTCGCGTACATCGACGACAGGGATGCTGCTCTCGCTCATGATCGGCTCAGCCCTGCTTGTGCTCGATCTCGGGCGGGGTGGCGAAGAACTTGTTGCGCTTGGGGTCGTTGAAGCGGCGGTAGTCGATCTCCCACGGCGTCACCCGAGCGTTGCCGCCCTCGACGTTGATGGTGAGGGCCATGGGCGTGACCGTGCGGTAGCTCGAGTTCTCGGGCAGATCGTTGTTGTCGACGCCGCCGGCCGAGAACAGGTTGAGCAGCGCGGTCTGGCCCTCGGGGTAGACCGACTTGAAGCCCTGATCGATCTTCTCGTGGCCACGCACCATCATGGTGCAGCCGAGCTGGCCCATGAACTTCTCGAACTGGAGGCGGCCGAACGGGAAGCGGGCGTTCTGGGCCTGGAGATCGTCGGGGATGTAGTCGGCAGTCGACGGGTCGCTCCACAGCATCTGGAAGCGCAGCTCGCTGTCGTTGAGCGAGGCCATGTCCTTGTACTTCTCGGCGACGGCCGAGTCGCGGGGGATGCCGGCGTGCACGAACATCAGCCGGTCGAAGAGCAGGACGTTGGGCATCTGCTCGAAGAAGTGCATGTAGGCCTCGAACATCTCGCCCGGCATGTGGCCGATGAGGGTGTTGATGGCCTCGGCCGGCTTCACGCCACCGTAGATGCGGCCCTTGTACTCGATGTAGTACTCGTGGTTGCCGCGCAGGATGTAGACATGCTCGGGTGCGGCGATGAACATCTGCATCACCGAGCGCAGGATGCCGTTGTACGAGAAGCGGCCGCGGTCGATGTAGTCGCCGAGCAGCACCAGCTTGGGGTTGGGCCGGGTCGGGTCGAGGCGGTAGGCCTCGACCTTGGCGAAGAAGTCGGCCTGCATCACCGCGGCCTTCAGGCACGAGTAGCAGCCGTGCAGGTCGCCGAGCACGGTCAACTCGTAGGTCTCGCCCGGGTTGGCCGGGTGGACGTAGATGTGGCCGTCGAGGAAGGCGCCGATGCCAGCGAACTGTCCGACGTCGTGTTTGCCGTCGAGCTTGCCCTCGCCAGCGATGCGCTGCGCCTTCCATAGCTCGGCCACGTTCTGCATGAGCTTGAAGTCGCTTTCGGCCTGCTTGCGTAGCCGCTGCGGATCGGCCGAGTAGTGCTGCTCGAAGGCCATGAAGAACGGGTGGTCCTCGAGGCGCGACTCGACCTGGGCCATGGCCTCGATCGCCACCGGCGGCGCTTCCACCGCCTCGATCTGGTCGGCGGTGACCCTCATCTCGGCGCCGAGCAGGTTGTCGAGCTCGGCGCGGAACTTGGCCTCGGCGGGGTGGACGCTGCCGTCGGCGTAGATCAGCTCGTCGATCGTCGCCAGCAGCTCGCGCTGGTTGTGGGCGTCGAAGCTGTGGAAGATCTCGTAGCACTTGAGCTTGATCTTGGCGTAGACGAACTGCTCGACCTTCTCCTCATCGGAGACCGCCTCCTCGAACAGCCCCCGGATCTCGGCGTCGATCTGCTCGAAGACCTCGTGGAAGTGGACCACGAACTTGCTGACCACCTCGGTCCGCTCGGTGGGGGTGGCGTCGGGCATGGCCTCGCGAGCCCGCGCGGCCACGAGCTGGCGGATGTAGATCTTGACGAAGGTCTTCTCGGTCTGGTCGAAATCGCCGTCGATGTACCCGAACGCGGTCAGGTAGAAGATGATCGCATTCATCTGCTGTTCGGCGACGTCTGGATCACTGCTGAAGGTGAGCATCGGGTCCCTCGATCTCCGACGAGCTTGCCGTGGTCCGGGGGGGCGGCGCAACCCCGCCACCCCCCCCGCGGTGAGTCCGGAATGTGGCCAGAACGCGCGCGGCCCCGCGACCTGCGTTATGCTCCTGGCCGCGTGAAGCGGGGTGCATTCTCGATCGGGGCGGCAGTGGCCTTGGGCCTGGCGTTCTCGGCGCCGGACGCTGGCGCCGACGAACCTGCGCCGCGTCGGCTCGAGGTCGGCGGCTTCCTGGGGCTCGACCATTTCGGCGACGACATCGAGCTCGGTAACGCCTGGGCGGCGGAGCAGGTCCCGGGCACGGCGCTGCTCATCGGCGGCCGCGGCGGCCTGATCCTCCTGCCCGACCTGACCCGGGGCTCGGACCTGGACCTCCAGCTCGGCGTCGAGGCCGAGGCCAAGTTCGCCTTCTCGTCGACCGGCGAGGTCACCGAGGGTGGCCGGGCCTCGTACTTCGCCCCGGTCCTGGGCTGGCGCCTGCAAGGCATCGCCCGCCTCGACAGCGACTTCGCGCTGACCCCCCATCTGGTGGTCGGTGTCGGCGGCGAGAGCGTCCTCACCGGCTCGCCCTTCATGGTCGACGACACCGACTCGGCCTTCCACTGGGGCCCGGGGGCGAGCTGGCGCCTGACCGACCGCCTCGACGGCCGGGTCGACCTGCGCCACGGCCTCACCGCCGGCCGCGCGGAGTACATCGTCTCGACCTACGAGCTCCAGTTCGGCGTGGTCTACGGCTGGGAGGAGCGCCTGGTCCAGAAGGAGCGGCCCCGGCCCAAGGACACCGACGGCGACGGCTTCCTCGATCCGGACGACAAGTGTCCGACCGAGAAGGAGACCGAGAACGACTTCGAAGATCAGGACGGCTGCCCCGACGTCGCCGACCGCGACGGCGACGCCATCCTCGACGTCGACGACGACTGCCCCGACCAGCCCGAGAACGTCAACGGCATCGACGACGAGGACGGCTGTCCCGAGCTCGATCCCGACGGTGACGGCCTGGTCGGCAGCAAGGACGGCTGCCCCGAGGAGGCCGAGGACTTCGACAAGTTCGAGGACGAGGACGGCTGCCCCGACCGCGACAACGACAAGGACACCATCCCCGACGTCAGCGACGCCTGTCCCGATCAGCCCGAGACCTACAACGGCTTCGACGAGCTCGACGGCTGCCCCGACGAGCTGCCCAAGGTCCTCAGGGAGTTCACCGGCGTCATCGAGGGCATCACCTTCGACACCGGCAAGGCCCGCATCCGCCCGAGGTCGAAGAAGACCCTCGACAAGGCCGCGACTCTCCTGCGCGAGTACGGTGGCGTCCGCATCCGCATCGAGGGCCACACCGACGACAAGGGCAAGCGCGACAAGAACATGGCCCTGTCGCAGAAGCGCGCCGACGCGGTCAAGTGGTACCTCGTCGACAAGGGCATCGCCGCCGATCGCGTCGACACCATCGGCCATGGCCCCGACGTGCCGCGCGCGTCGAACAAGACCAACAAGGGCCGGGCCCAGAACCGTCGCATCGAGTTCCACGTGGTCTTCCAGGATCCCACGCTCAACGTCGCGCCGCCGGAGACGCCCCCGGCGACACCCGCGCCCGAGCCCCCGCCGGCCGCAACCCCAACGCCCGCGCCGGAGTCCCCGCCGCCCGCCGCCCCGACGCCCCTCCCCGCGCCCGAGCCCCCGCCGACTTCCGCGCCGAACCCGCCCTGACCGGCGTACCATGGACGTGATGCGCGTCCTGCTGGTGATCTGCACGCTGGCAGCGCTCGGCGCCTGCCTGCGCAGCACGTCGCACCAGTGCAACGGCGCGGCCGACTGTCCCGGCGGCGCCTGCGTCCAGCCCGCCGGCGCGTGCGCCTTCCCCGACGGGAGCTGCGGCTCGGGGCAGCGCTACGGCGACGGCACCGGCGCGCTCGCCGGGGTCTGCGTTGGCGAGGAGGACGAGCTCGACGCCGCCGCCGGAGACCCCGACGCCGCCGCGATCGACGCGGGCCCGGTCGGGCACGACGAGGACGACGACGGCGTCGACGACGCCCTCGACAACTGTCCACACGCCTCCAACTCGAACCAGCGCGACCAGGGCGAGACCAACGCCGGCCGCCCGGCCGACGGCGTCGGCGACGCGTGCGATCCCGATCCCGATCGGGCCGGCAACAGCATCCTGCTCTTCGATTCGATGAGCGACGGTCTGGTCGCGGGCCGCTGGACGTCGTCGGGGGTGACCAACAACGGCGACGCCCTCCGCCTCGAGCAGAACGGCTACCTGATCTCGCAGGCAAGCCTACCCGGGCGGGTGCTGCTCACCGTCGGCGCCCGGCTCGGCTCGACGACCCAGACGTTCAACGCGATCACCATCGCGAGCAACTACCAGGACTCCACCTCGTACATCGGCTGCCGCCGGCAGGTGACGATGCTCAACCTGCAGATCGGCGCCAGCGCCCCCTCGACCGCGGCGCCCGTGTTCTCCCCGGGACAGGAGATCTGGATGGAGCTCCTGACCAACAACGCCGACATCGAATGCGGGACGTCGATCGAAGGCGGCGTGTGGACGTCGGTGAACCAGCCGACGGGCTCCACGCCTCTGCCCGGGGGCACCGTGGTGATCTCGCCGCTCGGCACCTTCCTCCTGGTCGACTTCCTGATCGTCATCTCCAGGCCCTGAGCGAGCATCGCGAGCGGTTCACCTCACGAGCCGATCTGGTCATCGCCAGGCCATGGCCACCCAGGCTGCGTACTCGCGCGCCAGCCACGACAGCGCCCGCCGCCGGTCGCGGTACTCGAGGCTGTCGGCGAGGTGCCAGACCTCGGCATCGAGGCCGGCGCGGCGGAAGCAGCGACGGGCGCGCCGGCCGTGGAAGGGTTGGGTGACCAGCCACACCCGCGCGCCGGGCGAGAGCAGCGCCGCCACCTCGCGCGCGTTCTCGGCGGTGGTGCGCGAGCGCGCCTCGATCACCAGCGCCGTCTCGGGGATCCCGGCCGCGCGTGCGACCTCGGCCATCGCCGGTGCCTCGGCCCGGGTCGCGCCGGGACCGTAGCCACCGCTCATCACCAGCCGCGGCCCGCCGCCGGCCTTCCACAGCGCGACGCCGCCGGCCACGCGCTCGGCGACCACCGTCGACAGCGCGCCGTCGGGCGCCAGCGGCGCACCCAGCACGACGATGGCGTCGCGTCCTTCGATCCGACCCGCCCCGACCACCAGCGGCGCCTCGAGCAGGCGCGCGACCAGATCGACGATCACGGCGCCGCGGCGGCCGGCACCGGTTCATCCGCCGGGGCGCGGTGCAGCGGCTCGGGCAGATCGGCGAGGACGTAGGCGATCAACGCCACCGCCGCCACGCCGTCGGCCAGCGCCTGCGGGTCGACCTTGTCCAGGGTGTCGGCCGGCGTGTGGTGGTAGTCGAAGTACAAGCGGCCGTCGGTGCGGAAGTTGAGCCCCATCACGCCCTGCTCGACCAGCGGCCCGATGTCGGTGCCTGAATGCTCGGAGCGCTCGACCGCGGTCGCGCCCACCGGCGCCAGGAGCGTCAGGATGTCGGCCATCCGCGCCGCCACCGCGTCGCCGGCCTCGCCGGCGACCGTGACGTCGACGCCGCGAGGCGCGAAGCCGCCGCTGTCGCTCTCGAGCGCGGCCACGTGCTTGCGGACCTCGGCGGCGTGATCCTTGGCGTAGGCGACCGCCCCGCGCACGCCGTTCTCCTCGTTGGTGAAGAGCACGACCCGGATGGTGCGGCGCGGCTGCAGCCCGAGCCGGCGCAGGACGGTGAGCGCCTGCATCACGTGGACGCAACCGGCGCCGTCGTCGTGCGCGCCCTGGCCGACGTCCCATGAGTCGATATGGGCGCCGATGAGCACGATCTCCTCGGGGAACTCGCGGCCACGCAGCTCGCCGATCACGTTGGCCGATGCCACATCGGGCAGCATCTTCGCGCCCAGCTCGAGCTGGACCGTGACCTCGCCCTGGGCCGCGAGCCGGGCCAGCAGGGTCGCGTCCTCGACGGTGATGGCGGCGGCCGGGATCCGGGGGACCTTGTCGTCGTAGCCCATGCTGCCGGTGTGGGGCGTGCGCAGGCTGTGGGCGGTCACGCTGCGCATGAGCGTGGCCACCGCGCCGAAGCGCGCTGCCGCCGACGGGCCGGCCCAGCGGAAGCCGACCACCTGGCCGTAGCCCGAGCCGTGCTCCTCGGTCCACGCCGGCATGGGCACGTCGTAGAGCACGATCGCGCCCTTGACCTCGGCCTTCCTGGCCTCGAGTTCCTGCCAGCTCCTCACCACGACCACGCGCCCACGCACGCCCCCCTTGGGCGTGCCGACGCTGCCACCGAGGGCGAGCACGACCATGTCGTGCTTGAACGGCGCGACGATGCGCGCCGACTCGGCGCCGCGCACCCAGTGGGGCACCATCACCTTCTCGGTGCGCACGTCGTGACCGTCGCGCTTCATGGCGTCGGCAGCCCAGGCGATGGCCTGATCGAGCGCGGCCGACCCGGACAGGCGGTGACCGATGCGATCGGTGAGGTGGGCGAGCTTTTCCCAGCTGCCTCGATCGGCGCGCGCGTCGGCGAGGATGCGGGCGGCGACGTCGCGATAGGTGTCAGCCAGCGGCGTTGGCGCCGGCGTCTCGGCGCCGGCCTGCTCGAGGTCGTCACCTTGGTCCGCCGTCACCCCGGCCGCGCCCGCGGGCTCGGGCGCCGGCGGCGCCACCGGCACCACGCCGCCCTGGCC
>SXJR01000177.1 GCA_005779305.1 Myxococcales bacterium | reverse complement strand
GCACCGAGGCGGGCCCCGGCCGCCGACGACGCCGGCGACGGCGTCGCGCGGGTCGCCGCCGACGTGATGGGCGCCGTGAGCGCCGGGCCCGGCGCCTTCGTCGCCACCGAGCCGGCCATCCGTGGCGCGCTCCGCCATGAACGCGTCGTCACCGGGCTGCGCCCCGATCTGGCGCTGGTCTCGCTCGGGGAACGCGCGGTGGCGCTGGCGCTGCGAGATCGCCAGCTCGTGGCCTCGGATCGGCCCAGCTTCGGCGGCTTCGATCCGCGACGTTCCCGACTCGTCGGCCGTGGATTCGAGCTGCTGACCGAGGCTGCGCCCGACGAGCGCGCGGCGGCGCAGCCGGACGGACCGGCGCGGTACCCCGGCGCCGGCGGCAAGGGCGTGGCCGGGCTGCTCGCTACCGAACGCGCCCGTCGCGAGGCCACGCGTGGTGCGCTCGATCGGGCGGCCCACGCCGCCGGTCTCGCCGGCACCCGCTTCGACGCGGGTGATCTCGCGCTCCTCGCCGCCACCATCCAGCTCTCACCCGAGCGGCCGCCGCTCCACGGTTTCATCCCGTCGATCACGGTGAGCGCGCTGCCGCCGCCGTGGCTGCCGGAGCTGTTCGGCGACGATCTGGCCTGGGTCAGCGGCATCGACGAGCCGCCGCTGCCGGCCGGCGCGCCCGCCGAGCGTCGCCTGCACGCCCTCTGGCGCGAGGTTCTGCGCGGCACGCGGCCGCCCGACGACGCGGCCATCCTGGCCCATGGCGTCGTCGCGGGGCGCGCCACCGCGCGGATGCTCGCCGACCTCGGTCGGGCCGACCTCGCCATCGCTGCCGCCGAGGCCACGCTGGCCCGCGATCGCGCCGACGCTCCGACCCTCCTGGTGCTCGGATCGATCCACGCCGACCGCGGTCGCCTCGGTGACAGCGTGCCGCTCGACGAGCCGCGGGCAGCCTCGCTCGCCGCCGCCGAAAACGCGCTCGGCCGCGCTGTGGCTGCCGATCCGCACCTCGTCGACGCCCGCGTCCTCCTCGGCCTGGTCCAGGCACGGCAGGGCAAGGTCGTCGACGCCCGGCGCACCTGGGAACGCGGCCTCGAGCTGGCGCCAGGTCACCCCGAGCTCCTCGAACTGCTCGGGAAAAGCCGTGGACCGCGTTGAATGGGCCCCACGTTTTGCGCCTGGGACGGCGAACGGTTAGCTTCATGGGGTGATGGCTCTTCGTCGAGTCCTGGTCGCTGCGGCACTGGCCGTGCGAACCCCCGCGGCCGGACTGGTCGCCGCTTCGTTGATCGTCTCCTGCGGCGGTGGTGGCAAGGAGACCAAGAAACCCAAGGCCAAGAAGCCCAAGGGCGATCCGACCGCGGCGCTGGCCGCGGCGCGCGCGGCCGCCAAGGCCGGTGACATCGACACCGCCCACGCCAAGTACGGCGAGGCCGGCAAGGCCAAGCCCGACGTCGCCATCACCGAGGAGCACGTCAAGTTCCTCCTCGAGCACGCGCTGCCCGATCAGGCGGTCCAGGTGTCGCGCACCTGGTACGAGGCCAACCCGGCCGACGCCAAGGGCGCCCTCATCCACACCAACGCGCTGATCGGCGCCGGCGACTTCGTCACCGCGCTCGAGGTGGCCGAGGGCCTGATCGGCCTCGACGACAAGAACGCCGCCGGCTACGAGGCCCGCGGCCGGGCCAAGGTCCTGGCCAGCATGATCGACGAGGGCCTCGAGGATCTGCGCAAGGCCGCCGAGCTCGAGCCCAGGAACGCCGTCTACCTGACGTCGTACGGCTCGGGCCTCGAACAGGCCAAGCGCCCCGACGAGGCCGCGCTTCAGCTGCGCGCCGCCATCGAGCTCGAGCCCGAAAACGCGCGCGCGCTGCGTCTGCTTGGCGTGGTGCGGCGCGCCCAGTTCGAGGCCATGGAGTCGGTGTCGTGGCTGATCAAGGCCACCAAGGCCGATCCCAACGACCCCGAGGGCTGGTACCAGCTCGCGGTCTCGCAGAACGACATGGCCGACAACCTCGAGGCCGAGGTCAGCGCCCAGAAGGCGACCGCGCTCGCGCCGACCGTGACGCGCTACTGGTACGCGTACGGCGAGATGCTGCGCATCAACAAGAAGTTCGACGAGGCGAGTAACGCCTACCGCAATGCGCTCGAGGGCAAGCCGCCACACCCCAAGGCCGCCGGCAAGCTGGCCAAGGTGCTCTACGAGAACGGCAAGCCGGCCGAGGCCGAGGTCTTCCTGACCGGGCTGCTCCAGACCGATCGCAACAACGCTGACCTGTACTTCAACCTCGGCTTCGCCTACTCGGCGCAGAAGAAGTACAAGCTCGCAGTCGAGGCGCTCGAGAAGTACCTGCAGCTCGCCTCCAAGGACGACGGCCTGCGTAAGCCCGCCGAGGCCGAGCTCAAGATCCTGAAGAAGAAGATCAAATAGACTGTTCCAGGGGGATGGCTTGTGAGCCCGTCGGACATCGCCATCATGGAGTGATCATGACGATGCCGGTCATCTTCCTCGCCCACGGCGCGCCCATGCTCCTCGACGACGCCGGCTGGGTCGCCGAGCTATCGGCGTGGGCCAAGGCCCTGCCCCGGCCCACCGCCATCCTGATGGTCTCGGCCCACTGGGACGAGCGTCCGCTGCAGATCGGCGCCACCACATCCGCGCCGCTGGTCTACGACTTCTACGGCTTCCCCGAGAAGTTCTACCGCCTCCAGTACCCGGCGCCGGGCGCGCCGGCCCTGGCCTCGCGCGTCGAGGAGCTGCTGCGCGCCTCGGGCCGAGCCTCGGTGCGCTCGACCCGCGGCCTCGACCACGGCGCGTACATCCCGCTCCTCGCCATGTACCCGTCCGCCGACGTGCCCGTGCTGCAGATCTCGCTGCCCGGCCTCGACGCCGCCGACCTCTTCGCCCTCGGCCGCGAGCTCGCGCCCCTCCGCCGCGAGGGCGTGCTCGTCGTGGGCAGCGGCTTCCTCACCCACAACATGCGGGAGGGCTTCCACGGCGATCGCCCGGCCTCGTGGGCCGTCGAGTTCGACGACTGGGCCGCCGACGCCCTGGGCCGCCGCGACGCCGACGCCCTCATCGACTTCAAGTCCCGCGCGCCCGCGGCGCTGAAGGCCTTGCCGACCTGGGAACACTACGCACCGGCGCTGGTCACCGTCGGCGTCGCCGCCGACGACGCGGCGGCCACGGCGACCTTCCCGATCGCCGGCTGGTGGAGCATCGCCCCCTCGTTCTCGAAGCGCTCCGTCCAGTTCGGCTAACCCGGCCGTCCTGAGCGAGGCCGAGCGAGGGCGAGGCCGAGTCGAAGGACGCCCTCCGGATCGCCGCGGCGATCTGGTGACAATCCCGACAGCTCCCGGGGCGTATACGGCCGGCGCGATGGGGCCTGCCCTTCGAGGACGGTGGGTATGGGTCGTCGCGTCGGGGCCTCCGCGCGCCGGGGTCCGCCCGAGGTCAGGGCGATGGCGTCAACACGTGGACGTCGCCGAGCGCGGTCGTGTTGTTCTCCAGTCCGCCGATCACGTAGATGCGCCCGTTGGCGACGACGCTGACCGAGTACGCCCGCGCGACAGGCAGGGGGGCCTTGGCGGTCCACGCACCCGCGTTGCCGTTGCTCATGAGCGCGGCTTGGTTCATGTCCACGACTCCGTTGCCGCCATTCAGCGCAGCCCCGCCCATCACGAAGACCGCGCCGTTCAGCTCGACGCTGGTGTGGCCGGCGCGTGCAATCGGCAACGCCGTCGTGTTGGTCCACCCGCCGATCGTCCCGTTCCCGGCGATCGTGGCGACGAGGACGTCGCCATTGGGCTCTTCTCCGCTCCGGCCTCCACCGATGACGTAGAGGTAGTCGTTGCCGGCAACCGTGGCGGCGACGGCCGAGTGCGCGGTCCACGGGGACGGGAGCTGTGTCAGCGCGGACCAGGCACCGAGGGAGCCGTTCCCGTTGACGGTGGCCACCTGGACATCCTGGCGGTTGATCCCGCCCGCGCCGTAGTTCCCGGCGATGGCGTACACCCTGCCGTTGTGCGCGACCGCGGCGAAGGTCTGGCGCGCGGAGGGCAACGCGGTGGTGCTCGCCCAGGTCCCCAATGACCCATCAGGGTTGATCGGCGCGTAGAAGACATCGGCCACCTGCGCGCCGGTGGTGCAGCACCCGCCGAGGACGTAGACGTACCCGTTGGCTTCGACGCTGACGTGCCCGGCCCGGGCCACCGGCAGGCCGGTCGTGGCCGACCAGCTCCCCAGCGTGCCGTCGGGCGAGATCGCCGCCATCTGGACGTCGTCGGTCCTCGAGGAGCCGTTCACCTGACCGCCGAAGACGTAGAGTCGACCACCACGAGCGACCGCGGAGTGCGCGAATCGGGCCGGGGTGAGCGGCGCCGTGGAGATCCAGGTGTCGACGACCGGCGCAGCGTCGGGCCCGGGGCCGTCGACGAGGACAGGCGCGTCCACGTCGGAGGGGCCATCGCCCCCAGCGGCATCATCGTTCGCTGCTGGGAGCCTGGAATCGAGATCGCACGACGCGCACATCATCACGACCGCAAGAAGTTGGGTCCGCATGTGATCCTCCGTTCTGTGGGCGGTCTTCGTCTCGGGAAATGAGACTCAGTACGCCAGGGTCAGGGTGGCCGCCCAGCCGCCGGCGCGGGTAGGGGACACGACGATCGCGCCGTCGCTGCTGTAGGCAGGAGCCACCACGTAGAACAGGACGCTCGTGACCGTCGCCGCGGCGGCGATGCCCAGCGAGACGTTGATCGCGGTCTCGTAGGCTTCCACGCCGTCGGCGTCGGCCTGGGTCGCGTTCGGGTTGTCTTGCAGGTCACTCTCGGCGCGCTTGCCGAGAATGCCGAACAGGACGCTGCCTGCTGCCCCAGCGGCCCCGACGCCGAGCGCGATCTTCGACGACGTCGGTACGCGGCGCCGCCGGGCGATCACCGATGGGCCTGGTGCCGTGGTCTCGTCTTGCGGCTCCGCCACCGCGGTCGGTGAGACCAGCGGGCGCTCGATCGGCAGCGACGGTGGCACGGTCACCGCGGACCCGTCCGGCTCCTTGGGGCCGGTGTTCGCCTCGAGCTCGCGCTGCGCGTCACGCTTCGCTTGCTGCGCCTCCAGGTCGGTGACGTGGCGCTGGGCTTCGGCCCGCAGGTCCTCGGCGATCTTCGACTCGGCCAGAAACCGTCGATAGTAGACGAGCGCCTGTTCAGGGCTCTCTTCGAGCCGGTAGGTCTGGGCGATGTTGAAGAGCACGAGCGGTTCGGCTCGAAGGTCGTACGCGCGCTGGAACTCGACGCGTGCGGCTGCGTAGTCCCGAGCCTTGAAGGCCGCCAGCCCACGCTGATAGGTGTCGTAGAACGCGTCGGCTGACGCGATCGCAGGCAAACAGAGGAGCAGGGCTACGATCAACGCTCGGCTGGTGTGGGTCACGGTTGTCTCGCTGGGGTCAGGATCGGGTCTTCGCGGGCGGGCTCGAGGCCCTGCGGATCGGGTGCCGCCGGTCTGCCCGCGTCCGGAGCCGGCGGTCGAGGTAGGCGACGGCGCGGAGGTGCGTCCACGAGCCCCGCGTCGACGACGGGCTCCGTGTGCTCGGGTTCGAGCGAGGCGTCGTCGCCAGGCATGGTGCGGGCGTCGAGCGGCGTCGCTTCGATCGGCGCCGCACCCTGTGGCTGTGTGCCTGAATCCGGGGAGCGGTTCGGCACCGGCGGCATCGACGACCCGTCCCGGGTCGCCGTCATCACCACGATCGCGAGCACGACGACACTGGCTGCAGCCACGAGCACCCACCGCTGCCGCGACCCCCGGCCACCCGTCGGCGGCAGACTCGATGCCGCACCTCCGAGCGTGGTGCTCATCGGATCAAGAAGCCTGGGGAGCGGTGCGTCACCTGTGACCGGGGGGGTGGCTGCCGGCGAGAGTGCCGGCACGATCGAGGCGAAGTCGTCGTCGGTCGTCGGGCGGGGCTCCTGGACCGCGCCGAGGACTCGTTCGATGAGCGCGATGGCGGCGCGCCCGCGTTCCGGCGCGAACGGCAGCAGCTCGTGCGCGAGCTCGGCCACGTTCGCGAACCGGCGCTCGCGGTCCTTCTCGAGGCAGCGATCGATCGCCTGCAGCAGCCTCGGCGGCAACTCGCCGCGCACCGTCGACAACGGCGGCGGCGGCACCGAGATGACTTTGAACAACACCTCGGGCACCGTGTCGCCGCTGAACGGCAACGTGTTGGAGAGCAGCTGGTAGAGGATCACTCCGAGCGACCAGATGTCGGCGCGGGCGTCGACCGAGCGCGCCGAGACGATCTGCTCCGGGGCCATGTACGACGGTGAACCCATCGTCTGGGACGTCGACGTCGGTCCTTTCCGCGACAGCGCCTTCGAGATGCCAAAGTCGAGGACCTTGACCAGGCGTCGGCCGTCTTGACGCGTGGTGAGGAACAGGTTCTGCGGCTTGAGATCGCGGTGGATGATGCCCTGCGCATGCGCCTCCGCCATCGCCTCGCACACCTGCAGGACGTACTCGACGACATCGGGCACCGGGAGTGGTCCGTGTTGTTCGACCAGCTCTCCGAGGTCCTTCCCTTCGAGGTACTCCATCACGATGTAGGGGACGCCCCCGGGCAGCCGCCCGACGTCGACCACCTGGCCAACGTGCTCGCTCTGCAGCCGTGCCGCTGCGCGGGCCTCGCGCAGGAACCGGTCGACGGCCTGGGCGTTGGCCGACAGCTCCTCGTGCATGAACTTCAGCGCGACGAGCTTGTCCAGCTCGCGGTGGTGCGCGGCCACGACCACGCCCATTCCGCCGGTCCCAAGGATCCTCGTGACCTCGTACTTGTCGGCGAGTACGTCGCCCACCCGAATCGGCGCCGCCATGACACTCCTCGTCCTGGATCGATCGGGCGATTCTTCCATTGGGTGCGGCTCCGACTCCAGCCTTCAACAACAGGCAATGAGGGTCAGTCGTCACGCAGATCTCGCTGGTCTTCCGAGACAGCCGTGTTTTTGGGCTAACATGTCGGAATCACGATGCGACGGACGGGGGACGACGAGATCCTGCGCCTCGTCCTGAAGGGCGACGAACTGGCCTGGACGGCGTTCTTCTCCAGCTACGGACCTGTGGTCGAACGAATCGCGCGCGCCAGCCGCTCGATGGGGAGCTACCGCCGGTCCGTAGACGATGTCCGCAACGTGATGGCCCACGTGTTCGAGCGGCTACGGCGCGACGACTTCCGGGCTCTGCGCACGTTCCCCGCGTGGCGCGAGAAGAACCCCGGCAAGAGCTTCCCCGACTGGCTCACGATCGTGACCGTCAACGTGGTCAGGAATTACGTCTCGTCGAAGATCGGGGCGACGACGACGGATGGCGCCAGCCTGAAGCAGCTGGTGAACACCCTTGCTGGCGCGATCGACGGCGACGGGCCGATCGTGTTGCCGCACATCACCACGAAAGAGACCGCGCATCGGATCCTCGAGTTCGCCCGCGACAAGCTCGCCGGTGATCAGCTCGCCGTGCTCGTCGGTTGGCTCGAAGGCGCCTCGTTCGACGAGACCGCGCGGACGATGGGACTACCCGACGCGAAGGCGGCGGAACGGGTGTTGAGAGCGGCGCTGGCACGGCTGCGCCGCCAGTTCGCCGACCAAGCGTAGCCGACCAGGCTGGCTGAGCGGAGGAAGCGTGCCGGGTGGGAGGCGGCGTGGGAGACTGATGGAGTGCGTGCGTCGATCGTGCTCTTTGCGCTTGTGCTGGCAGCGTGCCGGCAGTCGCGGCCAGCACGACCGGCGAGCGCGGCGGACGTGCTCGCCGGTGTGGAGAAGCGGTACGCGGGCATCACGAGGTGGAGCGGCACCTTTCGCCAGGAGGGCTTCAACACCACCTTTGGCCGCACGGACCGCGCCGATGGAAGGCTGATGCTCCAGCGACCCGGCAGGCTGCGCCTGGACTACTTCGCCGGGAACGCCGTGTCGAAGTCCTTCATCGTGGGCCGCTCGACGCTGTACGTCGTCGACCTGGAGAACGAGCAGGTCGTCAGGAAGGACCCACCGCAGAATCTCCTGACCGCCGTCGTCTGGTTCCAGGGACACCTTTCCGAGGAATTCTCCGCGGAGCTCGATCGTAGCGGGATCTACGGGACGGCCGTCCTCAAGCTCACGCCTCGATCAGCGTCGCCGTACTCTCACCTGTTCCTCGTCGTCGATCCCCAAAGCTCGACCGTGCTCGAAGCGATCGTCTTCGACACCGTCGGCAACCGCAGCCGTTTCTGGTTCACGAAGCAGCTGTTGCCGTTCGCCAGCGACCACCACTTTGAACTCGACGAGACCAGCCCCGCGCTCGCCGGCTACCGCATCATCGACGCTCAGCTCACGACGCCGTAGACGTTGCGGGACTGGCGCTGGAGCTCGATGCCGTCGCGGATCTGCTCGAAGAGCTGGCGCGACGCGGGCAGGCCGATGATCTCGAGGTGCGGGGTCGAGACGTCGGCGGTGAAGATCTCGATGTGGGCGATGCCGAGGATCCGGTCGAGCAGGTTCTGCTTGTAGCGGACGTCGCGGCAGCGCCAGAGCTCGAGCACGTCGATCTTCTTCGACAGGATGCCGCGCTCGGTCTCGATGTTCGAGGTGGTGACGCGGAACTTGATCGACTTGCGGTAGAGGTACAGCGCCACGAAGTAGATGACCGCCATCGCCAGGCAGGTGCCGATGACGATCACCCTGGTCCCGGTGGTCTTGGAGAAGAGGCCCGAGATCCAGTAGATCACCAGCGTGCCCAGCGGCACCGCCAGCACGCCGAGGAAGTAGTAGCCGAAGTAGGCCCGCCACGACGGCGCACCGTCGTAGAGGATCTTGCGCTCGCCGCGGCCGTCAGGCGCGTGGGGCGCGGCGAAGGGACCGACCTGCTTGGGTGCCGCCGCCGGCTCAGCCGCCGGTGCGGTCGCCGCCGGCGCGGGTGCGCCCTTGGCGGCAGCGCCGGGTGCCGCGCTGACGAACGACCCGCAGTGGCGACACTTGATCGCCTCTTCCTGGATTTCCTCGGCGCAAAACGGGCATTTCTTCATCGCCTGCCCATCCTAACGCTAATTCACATGCGGTAGCCGAGACCGAGCGTGAACTCGATGCGGGTCAGCGAGCTGATCTCTTCCTTCATGCCGTCCTTGGAGGGGCTGAAGGAGAACGCGATCGGCGTGAGCGCGGCCGCGAGGTTCTTGCTGATCGCGTATTCGCCCGAGAGACCGAAGCGCACCAGCGGCATCGACAGCGCGCCGGTGGTGGCGGCGCCGCCCTCGGTGAACGGGTTGCCCATGGCGAGGCCACCGAGGAACAGGAGGCCAGCCCCGAGGTCGCCACGCACCGAGATCTTGGGCGCGACGCCGAAGGTGGCGCCGACGTTGGCGAACACGTTGGTCATCGACGCCGAGCCGTCGACCGCACCGCTCGACCACGGCACCGGCGTGAAGCCGAAGCCAGCGCCGGCGTCGATCACCAGCTTGTCGCTGATCGCGATCGGGTAGCCGGCCGTGATCGCGAACGCGACCTGGACCGGCACTTCGAGCGAGCCGGCGCCGACCTTGGCCGCGCCGAAGTTGGCGTGCGCCGCGAGCAGCTTGGGCTGACCCGTGGTCTCGACGACCTCGCCACCGTCGTCGCCGTCGCCGTCGCCGTCACCGTCGCCATTGCCGTTGTCGCCGCCGTCGGCGACGCGACCATCGCCGGTGCCGGTGCCGGTGCCGGTAGCGCCGGTGCCCGTGCCACCCGTGCCTGTGCCCGTGCCGCCGGTACCGGTGCCACCCGTGCCGGTGCCCGTGCCGCCGGTGCCCGTGCCGCCGGTGCCGGTGCCACCCGTGCCGGTGCCACCCGTGCCCGTGCCACCGCCGTCAGGCGGCTCGGTCCCGTCAGGCGGACGGTTGCGGATGGTCTCCTGGTTCTTGACGCACTCCTCGAGGCTCTTGATGTGGCCTTCGACTTCCTTCCTCGTCGCCTCGGGCGCGTCCTTCTTCACGGACATGAAGCGCTTGTAGAAGAAGAGGGCGTTCTTGCAGTCGTCGAGCTGTCGGTACGCCTGCGCGATGTTGAACAGGAATGCGCCGTCGGGTAGTTCCTCGTAAGCCTTCTTGAAGTTCTCGACGGCCTTGGTGAAGTTGCCGAGGTCGTAGTTCTTGCGACCCTCGGCGTAATAGTGCTTGGCGCGCTCGCGAGGATCGTTGCTCGTGGGCTGTGCGAAGGCGGTCGCGGTCAACGTCACCGGGACCAGCGCGATGGCGGCCGCGAACACGGCGGCCTTCAGGAGCTTGGTGTGGTTCATGGTCTTGCTCTCTTGGCTCACTTGAACGGATCCATCACGTCGTCGCCCGTTGTCCCGCCACTGCCGCTGCCCTTGCCGCTGCCCTTGCCGCTGCCCTTGCCACTGCCGCTGCTGCCGCCACCGCCGCCACCGGAGCGCTTCTTGTTGAGCGCGACCTCGAGGTCGACGTTGCCGGAGAGCCGGACCTTGCGCTCCTCGGCCGAGTAGCCGGGCAGCTCGATCGCGATCTCGGCCTCGCTGTCGGCGGCCGCGACCTTGAAGGTCAGCGGGGTCTTGCCGCGCGGCTTGAGCTCGTCGCCGAACGTGACGAACGCGCCCTTGGGATTGGACGTGACCGTGACCGTGATCTCGCCGCCGAGCGCGGCCGAGCCGGCTCCGGAGCCGCTGTCGGAGCCCGAGGCGGTGCCCGAACCCGTATCCGAACCCGAGCCTGTATCCGAGCCCGAGGCGGTGCCCGAACCCGTATCCGAGCCTGAGGCGGTGCCCGAACCCGTATCCGAACCCGAGGCCGTCCCCGAGCCGGTGTCCGAACCCGAGGCCGTGTCCGAACCCGAGGCCGTCCCCGACGCGGTGTCCGAGCCGCCACCCGAGGCGAGCTGCGAGCCGCTGGCCGAGCCGGTCGCGGTTGCGGAGCCGGTTGCGGCGCCGGCACCGCTGCCGCCGCCACTACTACCACCACCCATGAACAAGAGGGCGGCGACGCCGGCGGCGATCGCCGCGGCGCCGATGCCGATGATGAGGCCCTTCTTGCTTCCGCCCTGGCCGGCGACCTGGCCGGAGGCGCCGCCCAGCGTGGTCGGCGTGGTCACCGCCCCCGGCACCGGCGTCATCGGCGCCAGCGGAGACGGTGTGAGCCGCGACACCGGCGCGACCGGATCGTTCGACGGCGTGATGGGCGTGATGCAGAAGTGGGCGACGCCGCCGTGGCCCTCGACGTACCCGACCGGATCGAGCAGCGCCTTGGTCATCTCGTCCATGGTCGGGAAGCGCATCTCGGGCCGCTTCTCGAGGGACTTGAGGATCACCTGCTCGACGTGGGGCGGGATGAGCCCGCGAATCGTCGACGGCGGCGCCGGCGCCTGGGTCAGGTGCTGGACCAGCACCTCGCCGTAGCCCTCGCCGTAGAACGGCACCCGACCGGTGATCATCTCGTAGAGGACGATGCCGAGCGCGTAGACGTCGGCGCGGTGGTCGACGTTGCCGCGACCCTCGCACTGCTCGGGCGACATGTACGCCGGGGTTCCCATCACCAGTCCGGTGCGGGTGCGGCGCGAGCCCGGCTGATCACCGGTGAGCTTGGCGATGCCGAAGTCGAGGAGCTTGACGAAGTCCTTCTCGCGGCCGCGCTGGATCAGGATGATGTTGTCGGGCTTGAGGTCGCGGTGCACGATGTTGCACTTGTGCGACGCGGACAGCGCGTCGGCGACCTGGAGACAGATGTTCAGCGCCCGCTCGGGAGGCAACGGCGCCTCACGCCGGATCAGCTCCGAGAGCGTGATCCCGGGCAGGAACTCCATGATGAAGTAGACGAGCCCCTCGCCGGACGGACCGGTAGTGAGCACGCCGTAGTCGACGATGTCGACGATGTTGGGGTGGCCGATGTCATTGACGGCCTTGGCTTCGTTGAAGAAGCGGGTGACGACGTCGGTGTTCGAGGCGAACTCCGCGTGGAGGACCTTGAGCGCGACCTTCTTGCCGATGTGGGGGTGCTCGGCCATGTAGACCGAGCCCATGCCACCCTCACCGAGCTTCTGACGGACCTGATAGTTACCGATCGTCTGACCGATGATCGGGTCAGGACCGGGGGCCCCTTGATTGTGCGGATCCATTCGTACCTCCCGCGGCTGATGATTCTAACGCATCTCCGCGCGTTTGGGCTGTCTCTTGGACCACCCGCTCATGATGGTCTTGGATCGATTCGCGCGTGCGTGCCCGCGCTTTTTTGGCGTCGTCGAGAGTGGACTGTTACGCTGAGGATCGATGCAGCTGCGGCGATTCGTGACACTCGGAATCGCGTTCGGTCTGGCATGGAGTGGCACCGGCCCGGCCGTCGCCGACAAGGCCCCGGAATCAGACGGCTTGCCGGAGATCCGCTCCCGGGCCGCCGCGGTGCTCGACGCCCGCACCGGTGCCGAGGTGTACGTCAAGGAAGCAGATGAGGTGCGCGCGATCGCGTCGACGACGAAGATCTTCGTGGCGATGGCGGTGCGAAAGCACGACATCGCGCTCGACGGATGGACCCAGATCGCGCGCGACGATGCAAGAGCCGCGATCGGCGGCAGCCGGACACGCCTGGATATCGGGCAGAGCTTTCGCAACATCGACCTCCTGCGCGCGATGTTGATGGCCTCCGACAACCGGGCGCCGACCGCGCTCGGCCGCGCCGCCGGTATGGATGGCAAGGCGCTGGTCGCAGCCATGAACCGGGTGGCCAAGGACCTCGGGCTCAAGAAGACACGCTTCACCGACACCTCGGGGCTGCGCGGCAACGTCTCGACCGCGCGCGAGATGGGGCTGGCGCTGCGCGCCGCCCTCGCCGATCCGGTGCTCGCCGAGATCATGGGCACCACGACGTTCGAGGTGAAGTCGAAGAGTGGCTACGCCAAGATCCGTTACAACACCACCAACGTGCCGATGATCCTCGGCACGTACCAGGTGGCTGGCGGCAAGACCGGCTACACCCACGCCGCCGGGTACTGCTTCATCACCGGCGCCAGCGTCGAGGGCCGCGACTACCTGTTCGTGTTCCTGGGCGCCGACGGCAAGAACACGCGGTTCGCCGACTTCAACCGGGCGGCGGCGTGGCTGAAGGCCGGCGCGCCGGGCGGCAAGGTGAAGGCGCGGGCGCGGGCACGGAGCGGCGATCGGGGAGGGGAGGCGGCGAGAGTGAGGGCGAGAGGGAACGCCCGACGGTAGCGGGGCGGGGGCCGGGCCAGGGCCAGGGCAAGGGAAGGTCACGGGCAAGGGTGGTACGATCGATGTCGTGATCGATCGCCGCGAGCTCCTCCGCGCGCTCGGAGCGAGTGCTGCCGTGGCGGCGCTCGCCCCGCTCGGATGCGGGCACGGACGGCAGCGGGCGCCCGAGAACCTGATCGCTGGCCCCGATGCGATGCGCCAGGCGCTGCGCGAGGCGGTGACGGCGATCGGCACCCGGCTCGATCGGCCGCGGGCGTGGGTGCTGGCCCGGCGGCGGGTGCGCGTGCTCGTCGACGTCGCGGTGGCCGAGGTCGTGACCGAGCACGTCACGGTCGGCGTGCTGTCGGCGCGCGACCGCGACGGCCGTCGCCACGAGCGCTGCTTCGATGAGGTCACCCCGGGCCGCATCGCGGTGCTGGCCGCCCAGCTGGTCGCGTCCGCGCCGTCGGGCAAGCGACGCGGGGTCGCCGCGGCGATCCCGGAGGCCGTCGACTTCGGCCGCGCGGTCGAGGTCGACCCGGCGCAGCTCGCCCACGCCGACTGGCTCGAGCGCGCGCGCGACGTCGCCCGCCGCGGCGAGTCCGCCGCTTCGAGCCGCATCGTGTACCGCGCGGCGTGGCTGACCACCGACGACGATCGGGTGTGGTCGATCGGCGAGGACGGTGACCGCCAGCAGCGGCTGGTGCGCAGCCGGGTCGGCGCCACCTTCGTCGCCTGGCACGGCTCGACGCCGCAGTTCGGCGAGGTCGAGATCGCCGGCGGCTTCGGTCCGGCGGTGGCGCGCCTCGACGACGCCGCCATCGCCCGCGCCGCCGGCGAGGCCCTGGCCCTGTTCACGCCGTCGCCGCCGCCGTCGGGGCGACAGGTGGTGCTGCTCGATCCCGGCGTGGTGGCCGCGCTCGCCGATGCCCACGCGCGCTCGCCGCGCCTCGATCCGCTGGCGCGGCCGGCGGTGACCATCGTCGACGATCCCACCGCCGACGGGTACGCCCACTTCTGGTTCGACGACGAGGGCGTGCCGGCCGAGGCGGTGCCGCTGTTCGGCGCCGGCGCCGGTCCCGCGATGGCGGGAGCCATCCACGCGCGGCGCACGTGTCCGGACTGGCGCCTGGCGCGGTTGCCGACCCAGCTGGTGATCGCGGCGGGCTCGACCAGCGCCGCCCAGCTCGAGTCGGGGATCGACGACGGCCTCGTGATCGAGGGCGCCCGCGACGTGCAGGTCGACGACCGCGGCGTGGTCGTGGTCCGGGTCGCGCGTGGACGCCAGCTCGCCAAGGGCGTGCGCAGCGGCCGGCAGTGGGGCGACCTCGAGGTGCGAGGCCCCGCCGCCGAGCTCCTGTCCGACGCGCTCGGCGCCAGCGTCGAGCGGCAAGAGGTCGCGCTGCCCGGCGGCGCGGTGCCGCAGTCGGTGACCGCGCCCTGGCTCCTGACCCGGGCCCACGTCACCCGCGCGCGGAGCGCGGGATGAGCCTCGACGCGCTGGTCCGCGCCCTGAGCGTCGAGCGCAAGCTCGCCGACTGGAGCGCGCGCGCGGTCTACAGTCGCGCCGCCTGGCTGGTGCGCGGCGCCGATGCGTCGAGCGGCGAGCGCACCGAGACCGCACTCTCGGCCGTGGTCCACCGCGATTCGCCGGCAGGCCGAGGATCGGCCAGCTTCACGCTCGGCACCACCGACGCGCTCGAGGAGGCGCTCGAGGCGGTGCTCATGCGCTCGGCCGCCGCCATCGGGCCGGCGTGGCGCACCCCACTGCCGGCGGCGCCGGCGAAGGTGACGATCGCCGATGGCGACCTCGACGCCGCCGGCCTGGCCCGCGCCCCGACGGAGATCGCCGACCAGGTCGCGGCCGCGAGCAAGGCCGCCGGGGCCGAGCTGGTCGAGCTGCGCGTCGAGGTGGCCATCGAGGCCGTGCGCGTCGTGACCCACGCCGGTCTCGACGGGCGCTGGCCGGCGACGCGGCTGACCTTCGACGCCCGCTTGCGACGCGACGGCGCGGTGGCCCGGGTGCGCCGCACGGTGCGGCGCCGCAACGACCTCGCCG
>SXJR01000176.1 GCA_005779305.1 Myxococcales bacterium | reverse complement strand
GAGCGGCCGCCACGTCGAGTCGCGGCCGGTGCGCACGCGCACGTCGCCGCGGGCCTTGACCAGCTCGAGCGGCAAGCGCAGCGGCGCGTTCGGCGCCGAGACTCGGGCGCCGCCGCGGCGGGCGGCGCTGTCGGTGCGGTGATCCGACGAGGTGCCGCAGGCGAGCAAGGTCGCGGCGGCGCCGAGGGCGAGGTGGAAGAACAGCTTCGAGTGCACGGCCTTCATCGCGAGCCTCCACGCACGTCGATGCGTGCGACGGTGACGGTGTCGTCCTTCTGGAACAGTCGGTAGGGCAGGACATGGCGCTGCTCGGAGGGCTTGCCCTCGTCGAGCACGATCACGACCTCGCCGCGCGCCTCGGAGATGTTGCCGCGGCCCACGCCGAAGTAGTTCACCTGCACCAGGTAGGTGCCGGCCTTGGCGTGGGGCGCGGTGTAGCTCTCCGGGCCGTAGCCGGTGGTGATGTCGTCGAAGAGCGCGTCGCCGAAGGCGCCCTGCTTGTGCTGGTAGTAGACCCGCTCGCCGCTCGGGTTGGTCACCCACAGATCGACGTCGCTGCGGTCGGTGTCCCAGGTCAGGTAGATCTTGATGTCGTTCTCGAGGCCACCGGCCAGCTTGAGCTCGGCGATCGCCTTGTCCATCGCCGCCGCCTCGCTCGGCGTGTCGCGCGCGATCTGGTGGTAGACCTGGGCCAGGCGCTGGCGGGCCGGGTAGCGGATGGCCTCGGGCGCGGCGCTGTCGCCGACGATGGCCTCGAGCCGGGTGCGGGCCTCGGCGGCGCGGCCCATGCGCTGGGCGACATCGGCGAGCTCGAAGGCCAGGCGGCGATCGTCGGGCGACATCTTCGACGCGGCGGTGAGGCGCTCGTAGGCGGCGTCGAGGTCACCGGCCTGCTTGAGGGCGCTGGCCAGCGCGCGCTGGGCGCTGGCGTCGTCGGGGAGGAGCTCGACCACCGCCGAGTAGGCGCGGCGGGCCTGGGCCTGCTGGCCCTGCTCGCTGTAGAGGTCGCCGAGCATGCGGACCACGACCAGGTTGTAGGCGTCGGCGGCGCGCCACGCCCGCGCCGCGGTGACCGCGTCGTCGAGCTTGCCGGCGCGCTGGAGCCCGCGCACCAGCGCGAAGCGGGCCGCGCGATCCTTGGGATCGGCGGCGACCGCGGCGCGCAGCTTGATCAGATCGGCGTCGCCGAACGCCGCGCGGGCGTTGGACGGCTCGCGATCACCGGCGACCAGGTTCAGGCGCGCCGACGGCGTCGCCGCGGCCTGGGTGGCCGCGACCGCCAGGGCGGCGGCGAAGCCCCACCGCACGATGCGTCGCATCGAGGCGGAGCCGGGCCCGACGGGGACTCGTGGGAGCAAGAACGGGAGCTTCCTCATACCCCGTGCATTTGCACCGCCGGTGCCAGCGCGAAAGCCGGCGCGGATCGAGCCCTTGGCCACCAGCGTGGGCGCGGCGACACGGCCGCCACGGCGGCGGGGACACAGCAAGGTGGGTGACACCTGATTGGCTGATTGGCTTATCCAATATGAATTGAGGATTGTTAATTCACTTGAATTCGGTTTCGCGAAAGAACAGAGTGGGCTCGTGGCACCCCGCCGCTACGACAGCCCGGTCCGTGACGCCCAGTCGGCCACGACCCGCGCCCGGATCCTCGACGCGGCGCTGGCGCTGCTCGGCAAGGAGGGCCTCGACGCGGTCACCATACCGGCCGTGGCCAAGGCGGCGCGGGTGTCGGTGCCGACCGTCTATCGCCACTTCCCGACCCTCGATGACCTGATGCGCGGCTTCCTCGACTGGATCCGCCCCCGCGTCGGCCAGACCTTCGAGCGCCTGGCTGGACCGGCGCCGGAGCTGCCGCGCATCGCCGGCGAGAACTACAAGAGCTACGAGAGCCACGCCGCGCTGCTCTTGCCCATGATGGAGTCGCGCGCCTTCAACCGTGTGCGCCTCGGCCAGGCCGGCCGGCGCGCGCCGATGGGCGCGCAGGCGCTGCGGCCGCTGGCCCCGCGCTGGAGCGACCGCGACCTCGAGGGCGCGGCCGGGGCGATCTACGCATTCATCCCACCCACGGCGTGGCGCTGGCTGCGCGAGACGTGGGGACTCGATCCCGAGACCGCCGCGCGCGCCTCGATGTGGGCGATGCGAGTGCTGCTCGAAGCCATCGCCGAGGGCCGCGGCCTCGACGACGTGCCCGCACCATCGGCGGCACCCCGCCGCAAGAAGAAGGGAGCTCGCTCGTGACCATCGCCTCCGTGCTCGTCCAGGTCTCCACCGTCGGCTGGGGCGTCCTGTGCGGCGCCATGATCTACGAGCACCTCGCGGTGGTGCCGTCGTGGGCGGCGGCGCCGCCGGCGTCGCTCCACATGTGGACCGGTGAGTACCGGGTGAAGGCGGAGCGCTTCTGGATGAGCATCCATCCGCTGCTCCTGCTCCTGCTCGGCGCGTCGCTGGTGGCGGCGTGGGGCGAGACCGCGCGTCGCGACTGGATCGGCGTGGCCCTCGGCGTCTACGCCGTCATCATCGCCACCACCGCGGTCTGGTACGTGCCCGAGTTGATGAAGCTGACCCGGGACCCGGCGGCGCCCATCCCGCCCGACCAGTGGCGCCACCGCGCCCGCCGCTGGGAGGTGCTGTCGTGGGTGCGCGGCGCGCTGGTGCTGGCCAACGCTTACCCGATCTTGCGCGCGCTCACGGTTTCCGCCTGAGGGAGCGCGGTTCGGCTACCGTCCGGCCATGACCACCGGCAAAGTCTCTCGCGAGCGGCGCGATCACGTGCTGCTCATCGGCCTCGACCGCGCCGCCAAGCGCAACGCCTTCGATCTGGCGCTGTGGGACGATCTCTGTCTCGCCTACGGCGAGCTCGAGCGCGACCCCGAGCTGCGGGTCGGCGTCCTGCACGCCCACGGCGAGCACTTCACCGGCGGGCTCGATCTGCCGGCGTGGGTGCCGGTGTTCTCGTCGGGCAAGTGGTCGATCCCCGACGGCGGCATCGATCCGCTCGGCCTCACCGGGCCGCGGCTGTCCAAGCCGATCGTGGCCGCGGTGCAGGGCATCTGCCTGACCATCGGCATCGAGCTGCTGCTCGCCACCGACGTGCGCGTGGCCGCGGCCTCGACGCGCTTCGCCCAGATCGAGATCAAGCGCGGCATCTATCCGGTCGGCGGCGCGACCCTGCGCTTCCCACGCGAGGTCGGCTGGTCCAACGCCATGCGCTGGCTGCTCACCGGCGACGAGTTCGGCGCCGACGAGGCTCACCGCATCGGCGTGGTGCAGGAGGTCGTGCCCCACGGCGAGCAGCTGGCCCGCGCCGCCGCGCTCGCCGAGGTGATCGCCGCCCAGGCCCCGCTCGGCGTCTACGCCACGCTGGCGTCGTCGCGCCACGCCCTCCCCGCCGACGAGCACGCCGCGGCGCAGCGGCTGCTCTCTGATCTGAACCCGCTCATGGGCAGCGAGGACGTGCAGGAAGGCCTGCGCGCGTTCGCCGAGCGCCGGCCAGGAAAGTTCCGCGGCCGCTGACCGCATCCCCCCCGGGCTGCGATCAGCGGTCGCGGAGGGGAATCAGGGGAGCGGCCGGCCCATGGCCACCCCTTCAGCAACGACTGCGCCGATCCTGGCGTCGCGCAACTGCTCGATTCCCCTGCTGGCAGGCTGTCGTCGCCGACGACAGTGGCAGCCGCCGTGACCGGGACTGTCGTCACCGCGGACGCTCGGCGCGTAACTCGGGTCAACTCGCGCGCGCCGCCGCCCCCTTCCACCACACCGCGATCCACTCGGTCTCGCCGAAGGAGAAGCTGGTCTTCTGGGCGCCGGGCATCGCCATACATTCGGCCTCGACCTTGCGCGCCGCCGGCGCGAAGTACGTCACCAGACAGTTCTTGCCGAGGGTGTCGATGGTCTCGAGGAAGCGGCGGCGGTCGCTCATGTAATAGATGACCTCGCACGCCGTGATCAGCTCGAAGCGGCCGCGCTCACCGGCCCACGGCTGCGCGTAGAGGTCGCCCGACGCGAAGGCGGCGTCGGGCAGCCGCTTGCGGGCGCGCTCGATCGCCTTGGGCGACACGTCGATGCCGGTGAGGTGGTCGCACAGGCGCTGCAGCACCTCGCTCTGGTGACCCTCGCCGCAGCCGATCTCGAGCAGCGTGTCGAAGCGCGCCCCGATCTTGTCGCCGACGATGCGGTTGGTCTCGGCGAAGCGGTGGCGCTCCTGATCCGAGTCCATGTGCCACGGATCGGGCACGCTGTAGGCCAGGTCCAGCCGACCATGGGCGTCGTTCTGGCGCACGCCGCGCAGCGCGTACTTCATCCACGTGCGCCGCACCGCCTGCTGGGCGCGGGCGCGCAGGGCGCTGGCGCCACCGCCACCGGCCTCGTCGCGGGTGTAGCTGAGCTGCGGCAGCGCGAGCTGGCCGAGGAACATGTCGTCGGAGAGCCCGCGATCGACGGCGACGCGGCCGATGTCGAGCGCGTCGAGCTTCTTCCACATCGGGATCACGCCGGCGGCGTTGGTCAAGCCGCAGCGGTAGCCCGCCGCCGACAGCGCCGCGCGCACCTGCGGGTAGGCAACGATCGACCGGCCGACCGGATAGGCGATGACCTCGGGCGCCCGTCCCAGCTCGCGGGCCAGATCGGCGCGCGAGCCGTCGAGCTCGTCGCGCAGGCCGGCGGCGTCGAGGGTCTGGAGCACGCGGTGGCCGCGGCTGTGCGACGCGATGTCCATGCCGGCGTCGCGCAGGCGGCGAACCTCGTCCCACGTCATGATCAGCTCGTCGGCGAGCCTGCGCTCGACGTCGCGTGACCAGGCCACGCCGGCCGCGTCCGTGACCTCGGTCAGGTAGCGCGCCAGATCCAGGCCGGCCTCTTCCTTGATCACGCCGACCAGCGCGGCGCGCGCGCGGGCGCGATCGCCGAGCTCGACGGTCATGGGCCGCGGGTAGGTGAGCTCGAGGCGCGGCCGGGTGCTGGCCCCGACCACGTAGGCGATGCGGTCCCACCAGTAGAGCTTGCGCTCGCCGGTGAAGCTGGTGGCGATGAAGAACACGGCCCGCAGGTCGAGGTCGCGGAGGATGGGCAGGGCGACGTCGAGGTTCGAGCGATAGCCGTCGTCGAACGTGATCATGCAGGGGTTGGGCGGCAGCTTCTTGCCGTCGAGTGCCCCCAGCAGCTCCTGGACGCCGATGGCCGAGAAGTGCTGCTTGACCAGCTCCATCTGCCGCCGGAACTGCGCCGGCGTCACGTCGGCGACGTCGGGATCGAAGCGGTAGTCCGGGCCCGGATCGGCCACGTGGTGGTAGGTCAGGATCGAGAGGACGGGCAGCCGCAGCCGCGCCCGCGCCGCCAGGATCGCCGCGCTGCCACCGGTCTTGCCCAGCAGGCCAGCGAGCTGTTCACGAACTCCCATCGGCGCAGACTATCGTGAGATGCGCCGGCGCGCTCGTACCGCCGCGTTCTTGGCGACGTCGAGGCCGAGGCGGGCCAGCTCGGTGAGCTCGGTCCGGGTGCGGGCGCGGGTGGCGGCCTTGCCGGCCAGGGTCACGGCCTCCTGCAGCGTGCCCTCCCACAGGAAGCCGCGGGCGTTGCGGGCGTAGGCCCAGAACAGCGCGGCGTCGCGGTCCGACCGGGCTACGCTGTCGCCGTGCTGGCGCAGGAACCGCTCGATCACCTCGAGGTAGTCGCGGTTGGTACGGGCCAGCGCCGACAGGCCCTGGTGGCCGCGCATGGCGCGGGTCAGCGGCTCGGCGATCACCGCCTCCTGGTAGCGCCGCGCGACCTTCAGGTGGAAATCGAGATCCTCGGCGGTGCGAAGGCTCGCGTCGAAGCCCCCGGTGGTCTCGAAGACCTCGCGCCGGAACATCGCCGACGCCGGGGCCAGGGCCGGGTTGCGCAGCACGTGAGGCAGGACCCAGCCGTCCTCGGGGATGAACTCGCGTCGGCGGAAGATCTCGAAGCCCTGGCGCTGCTCGTCCATCCGCTCGACGTCGGTGATCACCATGCCGATGTCGGGCCGGTTCTCGAGCAGCTCGACCTGGCGCTCGATCTTGGTCGGCAGCCACTCGTCGTCGTCGTCGAGCAGCGCGATGTACGCGCCCTGCGCCGCCTTCATGCCGAAGTTGCGCGCCGCCGACACGCCGCCGTTGGGCTTGTTCAGGTAACGCACGCGCGAGCCGAAGTCGCGGGTCAGCACTGCCTCGGTGTCGTCGGAGCCGCCGTCGTCGACAACGATGATCTCGAGCCCGCTGGCCGGATAGGTCTGCGCCGCCGCCGTGCCCACCGCGATGCAAACGTCCCGGGCCCGGTTGAAGGTGGGGATGACGGCCGAGACCAGCGGCGTGGGCACCGGGGCATTCTCGCCACATCCGGCGTCTGGTCAACGGCTGGCGGTCGCGCTACCAATGGAATCTCCCCGATGTCCTCGCCCGTCGCCACGCTCAAGGCCTCCGCCGCGCCCGCGCTCAAGCGCGCGCTCTACTACAGCGGCGCGCTCGACGCCTACCACCGGGCCCGCAACCGCGATCGGCTGACGGTGATCATGTTCCACCGCGTGCTGTCGCCCGGCGACGCGCGCTGGCGCACCGCCGACCCCGAGTACAGCCTGCGCGACGACCTGTTCGCTGCCTGCCTGGCCTTCTTCAAGCGCCACTACCACGTGGTCGCGCTCGATGACGTGCTGGCCGCGCGCGCGGGCGGGCCTCCGCTGCCGGCGCGGCCGCTGCTCATCACGTTCGACGACGGCTGGAGCGACAACGAGGAGTTCGCGCTGGCTCACCTCCGCCGTGCCGGCCTGCCGTCGGTGCTGTTCGTCGTCGCCGACGTCATCGGCCGCGACGAGCCCTTCTTCCAGGAGCGGATGGTCGGGGCCTGGCGCGGCGGCCGCCTCGACGCCGCCCGCGCCGCGCGCATCTGGGCCGACGCCGGCGGCGATCCGGCCCGCACCCCGCCGCTGGCGCGCGCCGGCAAGGACGACCTCGAGCCCCTGCGCGCGGTGATCGCCCAGCTCGAGCGCCTGGACACCGGGCCGCGCGCCGCGCTGCTCGCCGAGCTGGCCCCCGTGCTCGACGACGGCGTGCGCTACATGGTCACCGCCGACCAGCTGCGCAACCTGGCCGGCCACTTCGTCGCCATCGGCGCCCACGGCAAGACCCACACACCCATGACCCGGGCCGCCGATCTCGCCGCCGAGCTGGGCGGCGCCCGCGCCCTCATCGCCGAGCGCCTCGGCGGCCGGCCCGCCCTGCCGGCGACGATGTCGTTTCCCCACGGTGCCCACGATCCGGCCATCGTCCAGCGCGCCCACGCCGCCGGTTATCAGCTCCTGTTCACCAGCGTCCCCGAGCTGCCGGCCGCGGCGGGCAGCGGCCCCGGCGTCCTCGGCCGGGTCGGCTTCACCGGCGAGACCATCACTGACGCGCGCGGCCGCTTCGCGCCCGAGTTGCTGGCGCTGCACCTGTTCCGCAAGCCGCATAGCGAGCGATGAGCGAGCGTTCAACAGTGACTCTGGTGTTCGGGGTCACTGGTCGGTCGGAGGTCGGTTGGGACGGGTCGAACGAGCGCAGAGCCCAGCGCCCTGCTGACCTCTTGGCCTCCTGACGACGCGGCCCCGGGCGCAAGCGGCTACAATCGGTCCCGGTGTTCGGCATCTTCGGCATCTGCGGCCTGCTGGTGTTCATGCTGGCTCGGCCGCAGGAATACGTCGAGGTGCTGCAGCGCCTGCCGATGCTGTATCTGTGCTGCGCCGGCGCCGTCGGCGGCCTCCTGCTCGACGTCAAGCTGCGCCGCATCGATCCGCGTCCGGTGCCGATCACGCGCTGGGTCATCTACTTCATGCTGTGGGCGCTCCTGTCGAGCGCGCTCAAGGCGGGCCCGGCGCTCAAGGCCAACGTGATCGAGCTGTCGATCCTGTTCGTGGTCTTCGCGACCATCGCCCACGGTGTGCAGTCGGTGCGCGCGTTCCGCGTGGTCGCCGCGACGGTGATGGTCGTGTGTCTGTTCTTGACCCTGGTCTGCATCCACCAGGGCCTGCAAGACAACAGCTGTATCATCTCCGATCCCGAGAACCCCGGCGAGGGCACCCCCGACGGGCGGCCGTGCGACCTGTCCGACGCCTGCTACGGCCACGACGCCGAGCCCGGCGCCGAGTACATGTGCGAGAAGGCCGGTCTGTTCGGGACCTACTCGATCGAGGATCGCGTGCGCTACCGCGGCCAGCTCCACGATCCCAACGAGCTGGGCATGACGATCTGCATCGGCGCCTTCGCCATGCTCATCGCGTTCGCCAACCAGCGGCGGCGGCCGGCGACGGTGGTGCTGGCCGCGCTGGCCTCGGCCGCGGTCTTCTACTGCGTGCTGCTCACCCAGTCGCGCGGCGCCACCCTGGTCTTCGCGCTGGTCGCTGGCGTCTACGCGGTGCGCCGCTACGGCCTCACCGGCATCATCCTCGCCGGCGTCGCCGCCCTGCCCATCCTGGCCCTGGGCGGCCGCAGCGGCGACAAGGCCGACGCCTCGACCCAGCTCCGCTACGAGGCGTGGTTCGAGGGCTTCCAGATGTGGAAGCAGAGCCCGATCTACGGCGTCGGGCCGCGCCAGTTCGTCGAGCACCACTACATGACGGCGCACAACTCGTACGTCTTGTCCCTGGCCGAGACCGGGCTGGTCGGGCTGGTGCTGTTCATCTGCATGCTCTTCCTGACCGTGAAGACCTGCATTCGCGGCGTCATCGATCTCGAGGGCGTCCCCGGCGCGCGGCCGGCGCAGGTGTGGGGCATGGCGATCCTGTCGTCGTTCGCCGGGATGCTGTTCTCGATCAACACCCTCTCGTTCAGCTACCACACCGTGCTCTGGATCTTCCTCGGGCTGGGCGGCGCCTGGGTGTCGATGGTCCGCGCCCACAAGCCCGACTTCGAGGTGAAGATCACGGGCCGCGACCTGTTCTTCATCGTCGCCGGCTGCACCGTCTACGCGGCCGTGATCCTCCCCCTCTTCGTGAGGTTCAAGACCTGAGTAGGCCGGTGTGGGTGGGCGCAACTGCCGTTCGAACACGGTGTCTCCTCTCGGCGAGGCGATGCGTTCCGGGTACCCTGATCTCATGGCTCCGTTCCGCGACGCACTGGCCGACGAGGTGATGACCTCGCCGACCAGCGCCGGGACGCTGTCGCTCGAGGTCGCGCCTCGCCACGTGACGGTGGCGCTGGCCGGGATGCAGCTCGCGATCTCGGAAGGGATCCTCACCATCACCCGCGCTGCGCGCCGCCGCGTGCGCCGGGTGGTGCGGCCGATCGGCAGCCGGCTCATCGTCGCCCGCGGCCTGCCCAGCGAGGGCCTCGGCATCTGGCTCGAGGTGGTTCCCGGCGAGGTCGAGCGCGTGTTCGGCGTCGAACCGCGCGACCTCATCCGCAGCGACGACGGCCTGATCGCGCTGCGCCAGCTCGAACGCCTCACCCGCCGGCTTTCGACGGCGCTGATCGGCGTGGGCCGCGGCGTGCGCGCCGCACTCGAGATCGGGCCGTCGGCGGATCGCGGCCTCGACAAGGTGCTGCTCACCGACTACGGCGACCACGTCACGCTCTATCGCCGCACGCTGTTCCGCGCCCGCGCCCGCCGCCTGCTCGACGCCTACGAGGATGGCCGGGTCGTCATCCCGTCGCCGGCCGGCGAGCTGCGCCTCCAGTGCCAGACCCGCTTCGCGTGCTCGGTGATCGGCGACTACGTTCGCTTCACCACGCCCGCCGGCGACGATCTGGCGCGGGTGTCGCTGCCGTGGGTGACGCGCGGCGATCGCGAGGAAATCGCTCGCCAGATCGGTGAGCTGTTCGAGCGCGGGGTTGTGGACCTGGCTGATCCTGCCCAGTTGGACAGGTAGGGCGGGTATCGGGGGTCTTGCGTGCGGGTCCGGGAGGACCCACGTTGTTGGGCATGTTCGGTTTCGACAAACGCTGGCGGATCGGCTCCGTACTCGGGTTCCCGGTCGAGCTCAACCTGAGCTTCCTGATCCTGCTCGGCGTGGTCTATCTCTGGATGGGCGGCGTTGCCGGCCTGGTGGTGGTCGGCGTGGCGTTCACCTCGGTGCTCCTGCACGAGCTCGGGCACGCGGTGGTCGCGCGCCAGCGGCGCGTGCCGGTCTCGGCCATCGAGCTCCACTTCTTCGGCGGCGCCGCCAAGATGATGGGCATGCCGCGTTCGGCGAAGGACGAGATCGCCATCGCCGCCGCCGGTCCGGCGGTGTCGCTGGTGCTGGCCGGCCTCGGCCTCGGCCTCGGCGCCGTCCTCGGCAACTGGTGGATCGCCGCCATCGGCTGGATCAACCTGACCATCGCGATCTTCAACCTGATCCCGGCCCTGCCCATGGACGGCGGTCGCATCCTGCGTGCGGTGCTGAGCCGTCGCCTCGGCTTCGTCGACGCCACCGACGTCTCGGTCACGGTGGCGCGTGTGGTCGCCGTGGCCTTCGCGGTCTACGGCCTGGCGGCCGGCATGTTCCAGCTGGTGTTGCTCGCGCCCTTCCTGTGGATGATGGGTACGCAGGAGCGGGCGATCGCGCGGCAGATGGTCCGCCAGCCCGCCCACATGTCGCGCCAGACGCCCGGGAGTGAGCCACAGGTGCGCCGCTTCGTGATCCGCGAACGCGACGGGCGCACCGTGATCGAGATGTTGTAGCCTCTGGCGGTGCCATCCGACTTGCTCGCGATCGACGATCGGGTGGCTGATCGCTACGTGGTGAAGGGCATCCTCGGCCACGGGGCCATGGGCGCGGTGTACGAGGTCGAGAGCGCTGACGGCACGCGTCACGCCATGAAGTCGGCGCTACCCGATCTCCAGGACGGCGGCGAGGCGGTGCGGCGGCTGGCCCGTGAGGGTAACGCGCTCCAGCTCCTCGCCCACGAAAACATCGTGGCGGCGATCGACCAGGTGGTCGAGCGCGGCCGCCTGTTCCTGGTGCTGGAGCTGGCCCGCGGCCGGTCGCTGACCGCGCTGATGGCCGGGGCCCAGGTGGCGCCGCGGCGGGCGCTGGTGCTCACCCGCCAGATGCTCGATGCCGTCGAGCACGCACACGCCCACGGCGTCGTGCACCGCGACCTCAAGCCCGACAACGTGATCGTCACGGTGGCGGGACCGGCCGAGAACCCGTTCGAGCGGGTCAAGCTGCTCGACTTCGGCCTGGTCAAGCTACTCGACGACGCGGCCGCGCTGCTCGGTGGCTCGAAGATGACCCGCACCGGCGTGGCCTTCGGGACGCCGGCGTACATCGCGCCGGAGAGCGCGATGGGCCGGCCCATCGACGGTCGCGCCGATCTGTACTCGATCGCGGTCATGCTGTTCGAGATGCTCACCGGGCGGCTGCCGTTCGTGGAGAGCGACCCGGGCAAGCTCCTGCGCGCGCACGTGTCGGCGCCGCCGCCGCGGCTCGCCGAGGTGGCGCCGGGAGCAGGGTTCTGTACCCCGGCGATGGAGGCGCTCATCGCCGGTGCGCTGGCCAAGAAGCCGGACGACCGGTTCGCCAGCGCCGCGGCGATGCGGGCGTGCCTGGACGATGCCTTCCTGAGCATCTCCTGACCCAGCGCTCCGCTCGGCGACCGACGCGTTGTCCCTCACCACGATGTGGCATCCTCACGGCGAGGCGATCGTGGAACCGCATTGTTGCCTCGGATGCCGGCTGGTGCAGGCGCCGACGCGCGAGTGCATCGAGTGCGGCACGGCCATGGTGGGCCCGCTGGTCGGATTGCGCGAGCTACTGTCCTACCGCGACATGAACCTGGTCGCGGAGCGCGACATGTGGCTGATCTCGGCGCTCCTGGCCGGCGGCAGCATCGTGATGCCGTTCTTGCTGCCGGTCTCGATCGTCACGCTCGGCGCCGCCGCGGTCCAGGCTCGAAGGCTGCGGCGGGTGCGCGCCGAGTTGCCCGTGGCCGCCATCGCCGAGGTCCGGCCGCCGCCGCCGGCTGGTGCGGTCACGGTCCGGGGCACGGTCCACGCGCTACGGGCGTCGGCGCGGCGCGCCTGGGACGGCGGCACGTCGATCGCCGCCGAGCTGGCCGTGCGCTGGGTCGGTGGCCTCTACCTGCGCGCCACCGCCGTTGCCCCGTTCGTGATCGCCTCGGCCCCTGGCGCCAACGCTTCACACGGCGACGTCGTGGTGACCGGCGTCGTCCGCTTCGCGCCGCCGATGATCAAGTACCGGGTGGCCGGTCCACCGAGCGTCACCGGCGCTGACCCGCGGCTGGCCGCCCTCGGCGTTCCGGCCGAGTGGCGGTTCGCCGGGTTGTTGCACGTGGACGAGATCACCGAAGGGGTGATGGTGGCTGTCACCGGCACCATCCGCGAGGAGCCCGTCGCCGCGCTGGCCAGCTATCGCGACGGCGGCACGGCGCGGGTCATGCGAGGCACGACCGAGACCCCGGTGTTGCTGTCGACGACGCCCTGACCGAGCCGGCCGTCAGGTTCGCCGGACCTCGGGCCCGGTCGCGGCAGCGCCACCCTGCGCTCTTCGCTCGCGATCGTAGCGGGCGACGAGGTTGTACAGCACGGAGACCTCGACCGGCTTCTTCAGTACCTGGAGCGCCGTCGAGGCGACGAACTCGCGAGCCTTCTTGGTGAACGCGCCCCCGGTCATGAACACGACGCGGTCGGCGATCTCGGGGTGTCGCTCGCGGAGCGTCTCGTAGACGACAGGTCCCGACACCTCGGGCATCATGATGTCGCACAGGACGAGATCGGGCTTCAGCGCCTCGTAGCGGGCGATCCCGTCGGCGCCGCTGGTCGAGACCGTGACCTCGCAGTCGGTGAGCAGCTTCTGGATCGCCCGCCCCACCGCCGCCTCGTCGTCGATCACCAGCACCCGCAATGCCACGGCGCCGCCGGCGAACGGGGCCGACGGCCGTTCGACGGTCGACGGTCGCGCCGGGAGCACGACGCGGAACGTGACCGGCTCTCCCGGGTCGGTCCGCAGCTCGAGTGTGCCCCCCGCCGCCGTGACCACCGAGTGGCAAAAGTACAAGCCGAGGCCACCGCCGAACCCATCGCTACGGGTGGTGAAGAACGGCTCGAACGCGCGCTTCGCCACCTCGGCCGACACCGCGGGACCCGTGCTGGCGATCTCGATCACCACGCGACCGGCGCCGTCGGTGTACGAACGCACGACGATGCGTTCGCCGGGCGCGCCGTCGACTCCTCGGGCGGCGTGGATCAAGAGGTTGCGCAGCGCCTGTGTCAGCTTGCTCTTGTTGATCAGGACATCGGGCACCGGGCTCGAATCGACGACGACCTCGGCGCGGTGACGGAGCTCGTTGTGCGCCAGCTCCAGCGCGTGGCGGATCGTCGAATCGACATGGACCTCCGCCGCGTCGTCTTGCAACGGCGACACCGTCGCGAGCTCACCGACGATCGACACGATCCGGGACACACCATCGCCGATATCGCGGATGGCTGACGACACGATTGGACCTGCCGGCTCGAGCGCGCGCTCGAGCACGGAGAGGTTGAGCTGTACGTAGGCCAGCGGGTTGTTCAGCTCGTGGGCGAGGCCCTCGGCGAGGGCGCCGGCGACGGCCATCCGATCCGCCATCAGCAGCTTCGCCTGTAGCGCAGCCTGAGACGCGGTGATGTCGCGCCCGACCCACATCACCGCGCGATCCCGTTCGAACCAGATGGTCCGCGGCTCGGCCATCTCCAGGACGACCAGGGTCTCGTCGGCAGCGACCAGCTCGATCGTATGGTTCCCGGTCGGATGGGACTCGAGCAGGGCGGCCAGCCGTTGGGCGGAGCGCGGCGACACGAGCGAGGGCAGGGGCTTCCCCACCAGCGCCGCCGCGCTGAGGCCGAGCAGCTGGGCCACGGCCGGGTTGGCGTACGCCACCCGACCCCGGCGGTGGAGCAGCACGGCGTCGGCGATGTTGTCGAGGATCTCGAGGATCTCGTGATCGCGGGTCGCGTCCACCGACAGGCGTAGCGACTCGGCGAGTTTCGTCATCCGCTCCCGCATGTAGAACAGCGCCGCGCCCACCATGCTCGCCCCTCCCAGGCCGAGCGTCGCCTCGTACGCGAGGACGTCGATGTCGAACGCGAGCGTGGTGGCCAGCCAGCTCAGCAGGCTGGCGGTCATGAACGCGATCAACCAGTGCACGGTCGGCAGCAAGACGCCGCAGGCGATGAGGATCATCACGAACCCGAACCCGTGCAGGAACTGGCGAGAGACCGCGTATTCGATGGTGACGTTGGCGATGATGACCGCGCCCAGCACGCCGATCGCGACGTGGGTCATCCGCACTGACAGCCCTCGTAACCAAGTCACGCGGCTGAACGTCAAGAACCCGCAGGCCGAGGTGGTCGTGAGCGCGACCAGGAGGACGCCTCCGGGCCCGGCCAGGCGCGTCGCGTAGAGCAGCGCGAAGCCGAGGTAGAGGACGCCAACGGCCAGGGCGAACCGCGGCAGCAGCTGGCCGGCCGCCGTCAACGATGCCCGGGAGACCTGGTCACGGGAGGCGACGATCGTCACCACCGGTTCGCGCGCCGGCATCGCGCCCGGGGGGCGGTCGGTCATGACGGTTCCTCGTTGGTCTCGGTGGCCTGGTGTGCGGTCGACGCGGTCATCGAGCCGGTCCCGAGCGCCCTGACACCCGAGGTCGGCGTGGCGCTGATCCACCCGGTCAACGACGGGTGACGGCGGACACGCGACGATGCGCCCCGGGTAAGCGGACCGGGCTGTGCGCGGGGCATGACGATGCGGATCGTCGTACCGCCGCCGACGGTGCTATCGACGTTGAGCTCCCCTTGCGCCCCGGTGACGATCTCGCGGCACACCCAGAGCCCGAGGCCAACGCGATCGGGCTCGGTGGTGAAGAACGGGTCGCAGACCGAACCGAGCAGGTGGGGCGGGATCCCGATGCCGGCATCGCTCACGCAGATCGTGACCCGATCGGCGGTCGCCGAGGTCACGATCGACAACCGTCCGCCATCGGGCATCGCATCGCGAGCGTTGAGGGCCAGGTTGATCATCATCTGGTCGAGCTCGTTGCTCCGGATCGGGATCGCCGCCGCCCCCGAGCGGAGGTCCAGGTCGATCGTGACCTGGCTGCCGACGATCGGCCCGAGCATCGGTGCCAGGGTCGCCAGGGCGGTCGCCGGGATCACGTCGGCCGTACCGTCGTTCGCCCGGCCGAAGCGGGTGAGCTGGCGCGCGAGCGCGGTGATCTTCCCGGCGGCGGTGCCCAGCTCGTCGAGATGGACCCGGCCAGGGTGGTCGGCGGGGAGCTTGCACCCGATCAGATGGTTCACGACCTCCAGCGTTGTCAGCACGTTGTTCAGATCGTGGGCGATCGAGCTCGCGAAGGTCCCGAGCAGCTCGTAGTCCTGGGACTTGACCAGCGTGGTCGCATAGCCCTCACGTTCGTCGGCGAACCGCTGGGCGACCTTCGAGGCGCGGTGGGAGATCCAGGTCATCAACACCAGGAGCGCGACCAGATCGTCGACCGGCATGGCGGTGGGGTCGGTGGCGCCGTTCGCCAGCGCGAAGATCAGGAGGTATTGACCGACGACCGCGGCCGCCCAGAAGAACGTGAAGTGCCGGAACTCCTGCTGGTGTGCGGCGGCCACGGGGATCACGGCGGTCCAGGCCAGGATCTCGAGTGGGAATCCGCCGCGGGTGATGGCGAGCGCGGTCAGCACGCCGAACCCGACCGAAGCGATGGCGAACCCGCCCTGCTTGGGCGAGTGGGTCACGCGGACCAGGAAGGGCGTGAGCGCGCACAGCACGGCGCCCGCGAGCAGGCAGAACACCGCGGCGTTCAAGCCGGAGGACGCCCACTTCACCGCCGCGAAGGCGAGCCAGAACGGGACGGTGGAGAACCCGATCGCCACCACCCCGCGGCCCCGGGCGCGCAGCCGTTGGTCGCCAACCCCACGGACGAACCAGTCGAGGCTCCGCGAGGCGAGCGACGGCGTTCGCCGCCCCGCCGTCGGCCACGATCCGCTCTGCTCGGCCCGTTGCGCCGAGCTCGGTTGAACCGGCGCCTCGTACACGGCGCCCGGGTCGGCGAGTGGCAACTCGATCCTCATGGTCGTGCCCTCGCGGACCCGACTCGTGGCCACGAGCGATCCGCCGGCGCCCTCCACGATCGATCGGCAGATCCACAGTCCGAGCCCGGTGCCCGAGTCCTGGTCCTTGGTGGTGAAGCACGGCTCGAACACGTGGGCGAGCACGTCGGGCGCGATACCGGTGCCGGTGTCGCTCACCGCGATGACGATCGACGTGCTCGTCGCATGGGTCGCGATCACGATCTCGCCGCCTCCAGGCATGGCGTCCCGGGCGTTCACGACCAGGTTCACGAGCACCTGATCGAGCTGGTTCGCGTCACACCGTACCTGTGCAGTCTCACCGTTGGGCCTCAAGTGGACCGCGATGCTGTCGCCGGTGAGCCGGCGAAGCATCGTGGCCAGTGCGGCGATCGCGGTGTCGACATGGACCAGCTCGACGTCCTGCGCGTGCCCCCGCCCCAGACGCTCCAGCTTGCGCGACAGCGCCTTGCTCCGCCGAACCGTCTCCTTCACCTCGACGAGCTCCTCGCGGAGCTCGTCGCCGTCGATCGAGCGAGTCAACAGATGCGCCGCATAGTCGATCGACATCAGGGCGTTGTTGAAGTTGTTCTCGATGCTGCCGGCGACCTTACCCAGCGCGTCGAGCTTCTGGGCCTGCATCACCGCGTGCTGGTACGCGTCGCGGGCATCGGCGAACTCGTACGTCACCCACGACGTGGTCTTGCTCACCAGCACGAGGACCGCGAGCCAGCACGTCAGGCTGATCCCGTCGAGCCAGAGCCCGGTCGCAGGCGACACGTCGAACCATCCGGTCGGCGCGTGACCCGTCGTGGCGAGGACGTACCAGACGACGTACTCGGCCAGGCACGCAGCACCCCACACCGGCAACAAGCTCCTGGAGTCTCGCTGGCCGGCGGCCGCCACGGGCAGCACCATCAACCACAGCAGCGCGCGAAACGGAAACCCACCCTGGAGGAACGCGATGAAGGTGATGCCGGCGAAGCACACCGTCCCCAGCGCCATCATCGCCAGGTACAGCCGTCCCGACGATCGCAACAGGAACGGGATCGCGAGCTGGCATGCGGCGAGCGCCGGGAACACGGCGATCGCCCACGCTGGCAGCGCGATCGCCACGCTGATGGCGGTGAAGATGACCCAGCACGGCGCGCTCGCGAAACACAGCCTGATGACGAAGCGGGCCCAGGCTCGCCTACGGAAGTCGCTGATCGACTCCGGCACGAAGCTCTCGATGAAGTTGGACGTCAGCATCGTCACGCAGCGCGCCACGAATGCGGCCAGGATTAACCGTACGCCCAGCTGCGAAATACTTGGCAGCTGGAAGTGGCTAACCGTCTGCTCTTGTTGTGTGGCGAACAACCACGGGTAGGGAATCCGCGTCCCCACCGGGAGTGAAGGAAGCGGAAGGCCCGCGAGCGCTTGGACGGGGACGGCCGCGGGCCACCACGAACGTGCCATATCCTCCTCCTGTCGTGGAGGCCTCGCCGACCGTCGAGCGACTGATCGGTCGCTATCGCGTGATCGCCGTGATCGGCGCGGGCGCGATGGGCGAGGTGCTACGCGCGCGCGACGACAAGCTCGGCCGCGACGTCGCGATCAAGCGGGTGAAGAACGTGCTGGGCGTGGTGGCGCACAGCTTCCACGCTCGGTTCGACGCCGAGGCCCGGGCGCTGGCGGCGCTGGCCCATCCGGGTGTGGTCCGGGTCTTCGATCTCGGCGTCGACGGCGACGATCCATACCTGGTGATGGAGCTGCTCGAAGGGCCGACGCTGAAGAGCGTGATCGCCGAGCGTGGGCCGCTGCCGCCGACAGAGGTGTGCGCGCTAGGCATCCAGCTCGCTCGGGCGCTGGAGGCGGCGCACGCGTGCGGGATCTTGCACCGCGACATCAAGCCGGGGAACGTGCTGCGCGGGCCGGGCGGGGTCTGGAAGCTGGCCGATTTCGGGGTCGCCCACGTGCCGGACTCCGAGACCACGATCTCCGGGCAATTCCTGGGCACGCCGGCCTATGCCGCGCCCGAGTCGCTCACGATGGGGCAGTTCTCGCCGGCATCGGACGTCTATGGCGTGGCCGCGACGCTCTACGAGGCGGCGACCGGCACCAGGCCGCGCGGCGACGCCACGATGGCCGAACTGATCATCCGCGCCGACCAGCCGGTGATCGATCCGTCGGCCATTCCGGCGTCGCTGGGCATGATCGGCCCCGTGCTGGCGGCCGGCCTCGCCCTCGACCCGTCGCTGCGGCCGAGCGCCGCCGGGCTGGCCGAGTTGCTGGCCGGGTCGGTGTCGACCGAGCCGCAGCTGCCGGCCATGGCCATGGCCTCGGCGGCCGCGACCAGGCCGCGCCTGGTCACCGGCAAACCGGTGCCGCGCTGGCCCTTCGTCATCGCCGTGCTGGTGTTGATCATCGGCCTGCTCGCCCTCGCCGATCGCCTCGGCGGTGATTCGAGATCCACGCCCGGTTCGCTCCCGTCGATGACCGGCACCGGCGCCAGGGGTTGGCACAGCGATCAGGTGCGGTCGTTCCCCGCGCCGTCCGACCTCGACGAGAAGGCCGCGCGTGACTGGCGCAAGCTCGCCGACAAGGTGCACGACGGCAACTACCGCGAGGCGTTGCACAAGCTGCGCGAGTTCGAGCGCAAGCACGGCGCCTCGAACGAGAGCGCGCGGCTCGGCGAGTGGCTCTCCCGGCAGCCGCAGCAGCCGCGCGGCCACGACGACGAGCGCTGACGCGCTGCCGCCGCGGGTCAACGTCGACGGCCCGCAGCGGCGACGTTTGACCGGGTCGCGGCGGCGCGCAGCGCGGCGAGCATGGCGTCGGTGCGGCCGTGGGCAGCGACCGGGGTCCGCCAGACCGCGTGGATCGTCTGGAGCTCGGAGGGCGAGCCCGCCAGCCGGATCAATCCGCCGGCCACCGCCAGCGGGGCCGGCAGCCAGGCGACGAAGCCATGACGACAGGCGGCCGCCGCCGTGGCCGCGTCGCCCACCACCGCCGCGACCTTGAGCTGGCGATGTGCCGGTGCCGGGACGCCAGCCACCATCACCAGCCGGCGCGTGGCGCCACGCTGGCCACGGGCGCCGAACAGCGACCATCGGATCGTCGCCAGGGCCTCGACCTCCTCTCCGTCGCCCGCCGGGACACCCGCCGCTACCAGCACGTCGACATCGCCGCGACGCAGCGCTGCTGCCGGATCGCCTGGCATCGCCACCAGCTCGCCACGCAGGCCGGGCTCGGCCGCATGCAGATGGGCGAGCGCCGGCGCGGCGAGCCAGGCCGAGACCTCGGGGCTGGCAGCGATCACGACGCGTCCGACCAGGTCGGCGTCGACCAGGCCGCCCAGGCCCTCCTCGACGACGCGCATCGCGGTGCGGACCGAACCGAGCAACGCGTGGCCGGCCGCGTTGAGCGAGATCCGGCGGCCGGTGCGTGCGAAGAGGGGCACGCCGATCTGGGCCTCGGCGAGGCGGATCGCCCGAGACAGCGACGACGGGGTCACATGCAACGCCAGGGCTGCGGTCGGAAGGTGCTCGGTCTCGGCCACGGCGCGGAACGCCGGCAGGTAGTCCCAGATCGCGCGCAGCTGGTGGGCCCGGGCCAGGGTCGGCGGCGTGGTCGGCATGTTCGTTCGAATACCTCGAACGAACTGTGCGAGCAATGGCGCGTAACGCATCGATCGCCGCGGCGTAGGCCGGGCATCACTTCCACGGAGGCCTCCATGTCACGGCTCGATCCCACGTTCGTCCTCTTCCTCATCCCGTCGCTCCTCGTCGCGTGCGGTGACGACGGGGGCCTGTTGCCACGTGATCCCGACACCGCCACCCGCGCCATGGTCGATCGCTTCAGCGCCAGTGCCGGCACGCTCATGGTCCGCGACGGCCAGAACGGCCTTCCCGCCGCTGGCGCCGCCGTCGACTTCGATCGGGGCCCGTTCATCACCACCGGGCTGGCGCCGTCCGGACAGGTCACCCGCTACTACAACTTCGACGTCCAGCCGACCGCGCCGGCATCCATCTACGTGCTCGCCCGCGATGGCCAGCCCGTCGACGGCCAGCTCAACATCATCGATGCCGTCCCCGGTATGGTCGGCTACAACGACTTCTGGCAGGTCGTGATGGTCGAGGTCCCCGACGACTACGTGGTCAACAGCGTCACCAGCCTGGCCGCGATCCTGGACCTGGGCCTCGCCATGACCACGACCCAGACCCTGGTGAACTGCCCGGTCGTGCCCGAGGGCTCGACCGCGACCCGCCGGTTTGGCGGTGCCGCCGCGCCGCTCCACCGAGGCTGGTTCCGCGACGAGCTGGTCACGTACTTCACCTTCGAGGAGAAGGCGCTGACCGGGGCGGTCGTGCCCACATCCGACATCTTCGTGACGTTCAACCTCAACCCCGATCAGCCGGGAGGCGGGCCGCCGTCCGGTTTCCGGACCGAGAGCGGCAGCGCGCAGACCCACAACGTCGTGGCCACCTCGCCGTCGATGCCGGGCTACTCGCCACTGTGGTCGGTGCAGATCTACGACAACAGCGCATTCGCCTCGGTCCGCGACCTGGCCACCGCTCAGCAGGCGCCGGTCATGGCGGCCGACGCGGCGCTGGTCAACTGCCCGACGGTGGAGTGAGCGCGCGTTTCGCCGGTGAACCGGCGAATCCTCACAGGCGGGCGAGCGTCTCGTCCCGCACCGCTGCGGCCACCACCGACCGCGGCGCGGACCGCTCGGCCCCGACCAGATCCGTCGTCAGCGGCTTGCCGCGGGCGACGATCGTCGCCACCGCCTCGTCGATGGCGTGGTGGGCCTTTACCAGCCGGTCGTCGGCGTGGCGGCGGCCGAGCCAGAGCAGGGCCTCGGCTGTTGCCAGGAGCATGGCGAGCGGGTTGGCGACGTCGCGGCCGGCCAGCGGCGGCGCCGAGCCGTGGATCGGCTCGAACATGGCGTGGTCGTCGCCGACGTTGCAGCCGACCGCCATGCCCATCCCGCCCTGCAGCACCGAGCCGAGGTCGGTGAGGATGTCGCCGAACATGTTGGTGGTGACGACGACGTCGTAGAACTCGGGCCGAGTCAGGATGAACATCGCGAACGAGTCGACGATCGCGACGTCCTTCTCGATGTCGGGGAAGTCGGCGCCGACCTCCTTGAAGATCTCGAGGAAGAGCTTGCAGCCGAAGAGCACGTTGTTCTTCACCACGCAGGTGACGCGCTTCTTGCCGTCGACCGGCGCGCCGGTGCCGCGGGCGCGGCTGGTCTCGAACGCCTTCTTGATCACGCGCCGTGAGGCGGCCCGCGTGATCACGCGGGTGTCGATCGCTGCGTCACCCACGATGCCACCGATGCCGCTGTACAGGCCTTCGGTGTTCTCGCGCAGGATGACCATGTCGACCATGCCTGGCTCCCACACCTGCGCGAAGCGGCCTGACAGGCCGTGCTTGACACCCTTGAGCAGGCGAATGGGCCGGATGTTGGCGTAGAGCCCGAGCCGGATGCGGTTGCCGATCACCGGCGACCAGCCCGCCATCTTGCCATCGGCCATCGTCACCGGCTGGCCGTCGGCGCCGTTCCAGCCGACCGCCCCGAGCAGGATCACGTCGGCTTCCTTGCACCGTTGATCGGCGCCATCGGGCCAGTCGCGCCGTCCGTGCTGCTGGTAGTAGCGGCCGCCGCACGGGATCTCGTCGAGCTCGAAGCCCACGCCGAGCTTGGGCGCGATCGCCTCGAGCAACGCACGGGCGTCGGCGGCGACCTCGGCGCCGATGCCGTCGCCGGGCAAGAGGACCACGTGGTACGAAGGCTTCGCGGTCAGCACGCTGCCGACGCTACCACGCCCCTTGCCCGTGCCCGTGCCCTTGCTCTTGTCCTTCTACGGGCCGGTCAACGCGGCCAGCGCTGCCACCGCGATCCTCCGATCGGTGTGGGCCCGCGCCAGCGCCGCATCCGCGGCCGCCTGCTGATCTTGCCGCGTGAGCACATCGAAGTTCGTGCCCGCGCCCGTCTTCCATCGGTCCACTTCCAGCGTCACGTTGCGCCGGGCCAGCTCGGCCGCCCGCGCCGCGGCGGCGATCCGCTTGTCGGAGAGCGCCACCGCGTCGACCGCGCGCTGCACCTCCGCGGTCAGCCGGCCGCGGCTGGCCTCGCGCAGGTGGACGAGCTGCTTGCGCTCGAGCCGCGCCACCTCGCGCTCGCCGCGCGCTACCCGATCACCGACCGGCAGCGTCAGCGACAGCGACGCGCCGGCCTGGTAGCCGTCGAACGTCGCGAGCTGGCTCCAGGCCTCGCCGAGCTCGGCAGCGTTTCCGGCCGGGCCGCCGCGCACCAGCAGATCGAGCTGGGGGCCGGTGGCGCGGCTCGCGGCGCGCTCGCGCGCGTCGGCGCCACGGGCGCGGCCGTCGATCGACTTGAGTTCGGGCGAGAACGCGAGCGTCTTCGCCAGGGCGTCGGTGGCGAGCGGCGCCGGTGGTGTCGGCGCCTCGAGATCATCGGACGCCGACAGCGGCCGCGGATCGCCGTCCTCGAGCGCCAGCACCACCCGCAGCTCGAGCGCGCGCGCGCCGAGCGCGAGCTCGGCGCCGACCAGCGCGGCCTCGCGGGCGGCGATGGCCTGTTCGACCGCCAGCACCTCGAGCTCCGAACCCCGGCCGGCGGCGAGCTTGGCGCGGGTGATGGTGAGCTGCTCGCCGGCCAGGGTCAGCGCGCTCTGCCGGATGCCGAGCTCGCGGGTCGCGTAGGCCAGCTCCCAGTAGGCGCGCGAGACGTCGAGCACGAGCCGGGTGTCGGCCAGATCGAGCATGGCGGCCTCGGCCTCGGCGCCGGCGCGGGCAACACGACGGCCGGCGTCGTGGAGGTCGCGGCCCCGGCCGCGCAGGAGCGGTTGCATCCAGACCAGCTCGGCGCGCGGGGTGTGCACGGTGTACGCGAGCTCCTGCGTCGGGCCGCCACCGGCGCTGAGCAGGGCGTGGGTGCGGCTGATCCCATCGGAGACCTGGACGCCGACGCGGCCGCCCCACGACAGCGGCTTCCACACGCCGACGCGCGCCGTCGCAGCGTCGAGGTCAGTCTCCTGGAAGAAGGGGCCGGTGGTCGGCTCGGTCGAGCGGGTGAGGCCCTCGGCGGTGGCGTCGACGATCAGATCGTCGACGCCGGCGGCGGCGTCGACCAGGACCCGGGCCCGCTCGACCGCGACCGCCTGGGCGGCGCGGGTGTCGTTGCCGTCGCGGGCGATGGCGATGGCGTCGCTCAGCGCGATGGGGCGGGTGTCTTCGGCGGAGGCGGTGCCGGCGAAGGCGAGCACGGCGATCAGTGCCATGCGTCCTTCGACTCGGCGGCGCGTGTGCGCGGCCGGCTCAGGACGTACGGAGGGACGGCGGGGGCGCGTCACGGGCTCGCCGCCGGCTCGAGGTGGACGTCCATGCGAAGGCCGAGCGGCAGGGTCGGCGACTGATCGAGTCTGATCACGACCTCGAGCACGCGGGTGTCGATGCGGGCGCGAGGATCATCGAGGCGCTGGGTCTTGCGGCCGAGCTCGCCGACCACGCGCGAGACCTTGCCCTCGAAGCGCTGGTCGCCGTAGGCGAGGGCGGTGGCCCACGCGCGCTGGCCGATGGCGATCCGCGCCACGTCGACCTCGTCGACCTCGACCCGCAGCTCGAGCTGCGAGGTGTCGGCGACGATGAACACGATGGTGGGCGGCATCGTGGTCACGTGCTCGCCGACCTCGTGCATGCGGCGGATCACGGTGCCGGCGCGCGGCGCCAGCACCTCGTGCTGGGCCAGGTGGGCGCGCGCCTCCTCGAGGTCGGCCATCGCCGCGGCGTGGGCGGCCCGGGCCTCGGCGATGACCTCGCTGCGCGAGCCGGCGCGCAACAGCGACGCGCGGGCGGTCGCGGCGCGG
>SXJR01000175.1 GCA_005779305.1 Myxococcales bacterium | reverse complement strand
TCTCGAACGCGCGCCGGGTGGCTGCCGATTCCTGGAGCTGCACCGCGAGCGCCTCTTGTACCTCGGTCGGCGCCGCCGGTGGGAGCTCGCCGGAAGGGCGCCCGGGTATCACACGGGTCGTGGGGCCTGCGCCGGCTCGCGATGAGCCCGTGCTCGTCGACTCCTCCTGGGCTGCGCCAGCGTGCTGCCAATCATGTGCGTTCACCGTCAGGCTCCTGCAAGCACGCGTCCATTCGCGTTCGAGCGGACCTATCGGTGCCTACCGCTACCGGTTTCCTGCAAATCGACACGAATCGACAGGTGTCCGGAACTGCTGGGAGTCGTGCGTCTCGTTGTTCGACTACGGCGGGCCAACCAGCGGCTTGCCCACCTGCCACACCTGGTACTTGCCGATCAACGGACCGAGATCCGATCGGGGCATCTCGGTCGTGAACGACGTTCCCGCCACCGCGTCGAGCATGCAGTCGAGGGCGCGCTTCGATTGTTCGGGCGTCAGGTCGGAGGCGACCACGCTCACCGGCGTGTCGATCCCGATGTCCGTCGTCGGGGTGACCGGGCCGGGCCCGATCCCGGTCTCGTGCCGCAGCAGGTACAGGAACTCGATCTGGCCGGCGCCGTCGAGGTGCTTCCAGCAGTCGCGCGCTCGCGGCGCCACCACGTCGACCAGGTAGCGGTCCAGATCGCGCTCGTAGCGCGCGCGCATCGGATCCGGAGCCACCGACGCCGGATCGGCCGCCGGGCGCGCAGCCTCGTCCTCGAGCAACGTGGGAGGCGGCGTCTGCGCCGGGTCCGACGTGGCCAGCGTGCTGTACGTGACGCTGCGCTCGTCGAGGCGGTCGCCATCGAGCGCACGCCGCCTCGCGGTCGGCGGCAGCCGGGCCCCGGCACCGCTCGCTCCGTCGCGAGGGTCCGGTCGAGCCGTCGCCGTGCTCGATGGCGCCGGCGCGTCCGCCACGCGCCCGAGCCGGCCGTGGCCGATCGCCGCCACCAGGACGGCGCACGACACGGCCAGGCCGAGGATGGTTCGCTTTCTCATGGTGCCCTGGTCACCAGATGAAGACGATCGCGCCGTTGTGGGACGACGGACTGCACTCGCCGAGCATGCGACAGGCCACCTTGCCGCCGTTGACGACCGTCTCGTAGAGCGCGCACGTCAGCGCGCCGGAGCAGGAGTCCTTCGCGGGGCAGGAGGTCTGCGAGGTGCAGTCACTCGGGAAGCAGCGAGGCTTCGAACCGTCACCGCAGGTGCCGCCGTCAGGGGTCTTGTCATCGAGGTAGATCGCGCCGCCCACCGTGTACTCGTACGTCACGCCCGGGGCCGATGCTGCCGCCGTCGCACCGATCGCCGGGCCGGTCGACAGGGCTACACCGATCGCCACCACCAAGCCCATGAGGATTCCCGCCACGTTTCCCAGGTTCTTTCGCACGTTCGATTCTCCTGAAGCAATCACGCGTCCATTCGCGTTCGAGCCGACCTATCGGCGTCCATCGCTCCCGGTTTCCTGAGAATCGACACGAATCGACAGGTGCCCGGAATGCTGGCGCTTCGGTGCCGGCGATCGCCCCCAGATGCGGTAGATCTCTCGCAGATGCGCATCCACGTCCTCTACTTCGCGGTCTTCCGCGAGCGCCTCGGCGTGGAGAGCGAGCCGCTCGATCTGGCCGACGCTGCCACCGTCGCCGACGCGATCGCCGCGCTCGAGGCGCGCCACGAGGTCGTGGCCCAGCTCCGCGGCCGCTATCGCATCGCCGTCAACCACGCGATGGCCGATCTGACCGCGGCCCTCACCGACGGTGACGAGCTGGTGCTCATCCCGCCCGTCGCCGGGGGCAACACCCGCCACGTCCTCCTCTCCGCCGAGCCGCTCTCGCTCGACCGCTGCCTGGCCGCCGTCACCGGCCCCGAGGTCGGCGGCGTCTGCACCTTCACCGGCCTGGTCCGCCGCCACAGCCGCGGCGTCACCGTCGAGCGCCTCGAGTACGAGGCCTACGGCCCCATGGCCGAGAAGGTCATGCACGAGCTGATCGCCGAGATCGAGGCCGAGGTCCCCGGCGCCCGCCTCGCCGTCGAGCACCGCACCGGCGTCCTCCAGATCGGCGACGCCGCCGTCGTCATCGCTGCCGCCGCCCCCCACCGCGCCGAGGCCTTCACCGCCTGCCGCGCCATGATCGATCGCCTGAAGGATCGCGTCCCGATCTGGAAGAAGGAGGTCGGCGACGACGGCGCCATCTGGGTCGGCCTGGGGCCCTGATGCCCTGACGATCAGCGCTGGTCAGGAGCGATCGACCGGCGGATGTCGTCAAGCGCCTGAGCTCGTGTTGCCGTGTCCGGGTGGAGCGCGCCGCGTGCCTCGAGAATCTCGCGAAGCGCTGCCTCAGCGTGATGCTGGGCGTCTGCGAGGCGACCCGTGCTGGCGAGCCAGGCGGCGAGCGTTGCGTGTGCTTCTGACCGGAGGGCCGGTGTTGGGGCTAACTCGAGGGCGTTGCTGGCGTGTGCGAGCGCTGGTTCCAGCTCGTGGGCTGCCATCGCTCGGCGCGCGCGCACCATGGCTAACCGAAACGCAGCCTCAGGTGGTGACCGTGCTCGCACCAGCGCCGCCACGGCCACCGCTTCCAGCGCCTTGGCCTCGGTGAGCTTGTGCTCTCGAACCGAAAATTCCTCGATCAAGCTCGTCCACGCATAGACGACGAGGGCGTCGTCGCGGGCTTCGGCTGCCGACTGGACGAGCTCGCGCAGGATCTTCTCGCTCGGCTCGCCGTCGTCGCGGAGGGCCGAGAGGTGTGCTCGGAGCGCGCGCGCATGCAGGGGCGGGTATCCAAGCCTCCGCGTCGTGGCGGCGATGGACGCCGATGTTGCCAAGCGCTCCGCAATCCGTCCACGGCTCTCCAGCTCGTGAAGGTCGTCGAGTCGGTGGTCCAGCTCGACGATACGCGGTCGTAGCAACGGCGCCACCGGCGATGTGTAGGCCAGGAGGGCCTCGGCATCATCACACTCGTCCAGGCGCGGCAGGCGCTCGATGGTCGCCAGCGCGCCAGCGACGACCGCGGGATCGGGGTCGCGGAACGCACGGGTGTGGCCGGCGAGGACCGCCAGTCGCCGATCCAGACAGTGGTCGCGTCGCTCGAACAGCACCGCTGATTGGACGCGTTCGACTTTCGCCGCCTTGCACGCCTCGATTTTCTTGGTCCGCCAGATGGTGGCGTAGTCGTCGAGCGTCGAGACAACACGCGCAGCGGTGTCTTCCGCGTACGGCAAGCCGCTGGCCGCAAACGCCGCAGCGATCTTGTCACCGATCGTCGTTGTCCACACGTCGGCGAGCCGCCGCACGGGATCAGGGCACGGGTCACGGCCACCTCCGGGGATGACCAGCACCGCTCCCGCCGCAGCGCCGGCGAGGGTCACTATGGCCACGGCGGCCGCAATGCGCCGCGGACGACGAAGGCGCGCTTCGATATGGCCGAGCAGCTCTTCCATCGACGACCAGCGGTGCTGCGGCGACGCGGAGTAGCCACGCCTGACCGCCGCGAGCAGCCACGCCGGGACGCCGCGCCGGCCGCCAGCAGCCATCGGAGCTCCCGGGACTGAGATGCTTGTGCGTGTGTTCGTCTCGGCTTCCCCGGGCCGTTCGCCGCACAGCGCCTCCCACAGACAGATGCTGAAGCTGTACTGATCGGCGCGAGCGTCGATGCTCCCGCCATCCGCCTGCTCGGGCGCCATGTACGCCGGCGTGCCGGCGATCGACGAGACCTGCGCCGTGCCGGGAGTTGAGGAGGCGCGTTCCCGATCGATCGAGTCGTCGGTCCGTGCCGCGATCCCGAAGTCAGCGACCAGCACATCACCAGAGTCACCGATCAAGACATTGCGAGGCTTGAAGTCTCGGTGCACGAGTCCCGCTGCGTGGGCTGCTGCGAGGCCGCGCCCGGCCGCCAGGAGGCGGTCGAGCACCTGGCGCCATGGCCGGCGCTCGCGCATCCAGTCGTGCAGGGTGCCGCCGCGGAGCAATGGCATGACGATGAACACGCCGTCTGCGGCGACGCCGACGTCGAAGACCGGGACCACGGCCGGGTGGCGGAGCGTGGCCATGGCGCGGGCTTCGTCAACGAGCCGCTCCTGGGCTCGTGACATGCCGCTGCTGTGTCGCACCACCTTGATCGCCAGCTCACGACCCAGATCGGGATCCCGCGCTCGGTAGACCACGCCCATCCCGCCGCTGCCGAGCACGTCGATGATCTGATAGCGGCCGATGCGCACTGGCACACGGAGCGAATCGGCCGGCCCCATCGACGGTGAATTTCCCGACTCCACCGTTGTCTCGAGCGCCGGGTCGCTGCCGGCCTCGGTGGCAGTGGCGGTTCTCGTCTGGTCGTCGTCGGTGCCCACGGCGCCCGGAGGATACCGTGTTCGCTCAGGGCTGCCGCGGTCGCAAACCCAAGCCACGCATCATCTGGTCGGTCTGTTCGACATGGCCGCTCATCCCCTTCGCCAGGAAGAACGCCCGCGCCTGTTGCATGAGTGCGGTCCCTCTTGTGCGGTCACGTCGGGTTTCGATCAGCAGCTGGCCAAGGGAGCCCATCGCTGCGCCTTCGACGTTGGGTTCGCAGCGGTGCGCCTTGCAGATTTCGAGCACGCGATCGTACGTAGCGACAGCACCCTCGGCGTTGTTTCGCAGCTTCTCGCACTCCGCGCGCACGAGCAGGGGCATTGCCACAAGCTCGAGGCGCGGTCGGGCTTCCAGGCTGGAGATGGTATGCTGCAGATGACGCATCGCTTCTGCGCAACGTTTGCTCGCTGCGAGTTTTGCGGCGAGTTCGTTCTGGAGCACCAAGTAGCTCATGTGCTCCTTGCCGAGGGCTGCCTCGATTGTGGCGAGTCCACGTTCGAGCACCGGAAGTGCGGCTTCGGGGCCGTCGACCTCGGCCACAGCGTTGCCGAGCGTTTGCAGCGCAGCGCCCAGGCGTTCTGGTTTTCCTGCCTTCTCGGCGATGGCGACCGCCTTGAGCGCGTTTGCCTTTGCCTCGGTCTTCTGACCCCGCATCGACGCCACGTGTCCTAGCACGCGAAGTGCCGTGCTGTTGCCCGGAAACAACTCGCCGAAGACGACCTCGTTGATTTCGAGGGCCTCCCGGGCGTACGCGTCGGCCCGGTCGAACTCGCCGATTGCCACGTTGGCCTGCGCCAGAAGATCGAGTGCCCTGGTGGTGGCCGGATGACGCGCGCCATAGGCCTCGCGGTTCACCTGGAGCGCCTCCTCGGCGACCTTGATCGCGGCAGCCGGACCGCGTTTCTGCATCGTCAAGCCAGTCTCCATGTCGAGGGCGAGGCCGCGCTCTCGCGCATCTGCGGCGAGCGACCGCGCCGTCGCGAATTCGCGCCTCGCCTCCTCGAAGGCCTCGGCCTTCAGCGCAAGGCTACCCTTGGCGATGCTCAGTCTGAAGAGCAGCGCGTTCGTTTCTCCGGCGCGGTCGATTGCTGCCTGGGCTACTGGCAGCAGCGTCTGCGCCTCGGCTTGATCGCCCTTGCGGCTCGAAAGCACGTTGAGGAGTCGGAGCCACGCCGTTGCGGCGAGGCGATCGTCGTGAGCCTCGGCCGCGACCTGCGCCAGTTCGCGCAGCGAGGCCTCGTTCCCTGTTCCGTTGTTTGCCTGCGCGTCTGCGAGCGCGTCCAGGCTGCGAGCGAGGAGGGGAGCGTACTTCAGCGATCGCGCCGTCTCGACGACTCGCGTGGCGCGCACCAGGAAGTCGGGTTGAGCATCGCTCCAGCGGACCTGAAGTACGGTTTCGAGGTCGCGTTCCGCGGCCTCGATCTGTGCGCGAATCGAAGGCGACGCGGGCAATGGTTGCGCGGTGAGCGTCCGGGTATCGGCGCAGTCATCGACAGCCGGCAGCGATGCCACGGCGTCGTCAGCCCGCACGACCACAATCGGGCCGGTGGGATCCTGGAGGAGCGAGGTCAGCGTTCTCAGTGACGACAGTGTGCGCTCCATGCACAGTTCCCGCCGGTCGAGGTCGCCTGGGCTCAACGTGTGGCTCACGCGGGCCGCCTTGCACGACGAGATCTTGGCAGACCGCCATGAATCGGTGTAGGCATCGAGCGCTGGGACGACGCGAGCCAGAGTCGATGCGGCGATGGCTGGGGCGGTTGCGGTGAGCTCGGTGTGGATCCGAGCCTTCACGGCGGCGTCCCAGACACCCGCGAGCTGCGGGCCGGGATCCGGGCACGTCAGGGACCGCGTCGACGCGCGGTCGCGGAGGATGAGCGCGCCGCCAACCGAGAAGGCGACGACGGAGATGGCGGCGATGGACACGACGAGTGCTTTCTTCTGTCGGCGTCGTCCTGCCACATGCTCGATCAGCGCGGATATCGATGGCCAACGTTCGGAAGCATCGTCGGCGAAGCCGCGAGCCAGCGCCGAGGTCAACCAGCCTGGGACCTTCGTTCCCGCTGGAGGCGTTCCTCCGTTCGATGGACGCTCTCCGTGTAGAGCCTCCCAGAAGGTGATGCAGTAGCTGAATTGATCTGCACGCGCATCGACGCTTTCTCCGCGTGCTTGCTGGGGCGCCATGTATCCGGGCGTCCCGGCGGCGGTGCTGGCACCGGCTTGCACGAGCGGTTGAGCCTGATCGCTCGTGTCGAGTGCGACCAGGCCAAAATCGACCACGAGCGTGTTGGCGCCGTCGACGAGCACGTTGGACGGCTTGAAGTCGCGGTGAACGAAGCCAGCGGCGTGTGCAGCGGCGAGGCCTCGTCCGGCAATCACCAGTCGATCGAAGACCGCGGTCCAGGGCTTTCGGCCGCTGTGGATCCACTCGTGAAGCGTTCCCCCCGCGATGTACGGCATGACCATGTAGACAGCGTCGTCGATCGTTCCCACGTCGAAGACGGGAACGATTGACGGGTGGTCGAGTTTGGCCATGGCTCGCGCCTCGACGAGCAGGCGCTCGAGCGAGCGGCCCGTGCCGGCTTGCACGACCTTGATCGCCACATCTCGACTGAGCTCGGGATCTCGTGCTCGGTACACGACGCCCATGCCGCCCGAGCCCAAGACTGGCCCCAGTTCGTACCGCCCCAGCCGTGTGCCCGGCGACACCCGGCCTATGTCGCGAGCCGAGGTGGCGGGGTCGAGAGGGACGGTGTCGCTGAATTCATCGCTGCGAGTCATGAGGCCGCGACTCTAGTGCGGACCAGCAGCTTCGCCGATCACGCCTTCTTGATCGGTTTCTCGGTGAAGCCGTGGACCTTGACCTTGCCCGACGACGTCCTCTCGGTGCGGAGCTCGAGGGTCGTGCCGGGTTTGGGGACGTATTTCGGGATCGACAAGCTGATCGTCAGCAGCTTCTCGACCGTCGTGGCGGCGCACTCCGGGCAGGGCGGGATGACGCCTTCTTTGACCATGTCCTCCCAGCGGTGCTGGCAGGCCTGGCATTCGAGATCGAAGAGGGGCATGGCTGCTGGCCAGGATCGCTCACGCGGCCCCCGCGTACAAGCCGGAACGCGGTTCGGAACGCGGCCTGCTCCGGCACCCTTTACAGCGTCACCAGGCCGCGGCGGACGGCCTCGACGACGGCCTCGGTGCGGGTGCCGGCGCCGAGCTTGGCCATGACGCCGTTCACGTGGAACTTGGCGGTGTGATCGCTGATGCCGAGGCGATCGGCGATGAGCTTGTTGGACAGGCCTTCGGCCAGGAGCGCCACCACCTGGCGCTCGCGCTCGGTGAGCTCGCCGCCGCCGCTGCGCGGGCGGTGCTCGACCTGGCGGGCGTCGGGCCGCGCCGGCGAGGGCGACGACGCGATCAGCGCCTGCGAGAGCGAGGTGTCGATGACCGTGAGCCCGCTCTTGACCGCGGTGAGCGCGGCGGCGATCTCCGGACCGACATCGTCGCGCAGGAACACGCCGCGGGCGCCGGCGGCGAGGGCCGGCCCCAGGTGCTCGGCGCGGGCGATGACCGCGACCGCCGGGGCGCCGAGCCCCTTGATCTCGCGCATGCGAGACAGGGCGCGGTCGCCGTCGAGGCCGGGATCCCAGAGAACGACGTCGGCGGCCTCCTCGACCACGCGCACCTCGCCCATCTGGGCCAGGAGGGTGGTCAGGGCACGGCGGAGCAAGGGATCCTCGCTCTTGACCGAGACCAGAACGGGATCATCCGTGATGAGGGAGAGCGGGAGGGATGGGTTGCGGGTCATGGGGCTCCCCGGGTGGAGGGAATCGGCACAACGTGGGTCCGGAGGATGGGTAGGTCAACCGGGGATCGGGCCTCCCGTCGCCTGCCCGAGAGGGCAGGTCGCCACTCCCGATCATGCGGAACCTGCCCGAATAACAGGGCAGTCCCAGGCCGATCGCTCGATGGGCACGTCGTCCCGCCAGGCGCACGCTCTGTTCTATGCTCAGCAAGCAAATCACCGTTTTCTGCACCGCCGGTTGGGCGCGTGGGAGGGACCTCCGATGATCCCGAGTGAACCCCAGGCGTCTTCGTCCCCATCTCCGGCCTCCTCTCCGTCGTTTGCCGATCCCAGCGCCGTCTTTGCGGCGGCGGTCGCCCGGGTGGCGCCGTCGGTGGTGCGCGTCCCCCGCCGCCGCGGCGGTGGCAGCGGCCTGGCCTGGACCGACGAGCTGGTCATCACGTCCAGCTTCCACGCCGCCGACGAACTCGCCCTCGGTGTCGCCGGCCCCGACGGCGCCATCGTCGAGCGGGCCGTCACCCTCATCGGCCGCGACCCCGGCACCGATCTGGCGGTGTACCGGGTCGAGGGCGGCGCGCTCACGCCCGCGGCGACCCGCACCCTCGACGGCCTGGCCGCCGGTCACCTGGCGTTCGCGGTGGCCCGTCCCGGCCGCGCCATCCGGGCGTCACTCCGCGCCATCGGCGTGGTCGGCCCCGAGGTCCGTACGCCCGCGGGCGGCCGGCTCGATCGCTACATCGAGAGTGATCGCGCGCTGCCGCGCGGCTTCGGCGGTGGGCCGCTGATCGATCTCCGCGGCGAGGTCATCGGCATGAACACCCGCACGTTGATCGGCGGCACCGATCTGGCGGTGCCGGTGGTCACCATCCAGCGCGTGGTCGACGCCATCGTCGCCCACGGCCGCGTGGCTCGCGGCTACCTCGGGGTCGGCGTCTATCCGGTCGACGTGCCCGGCGGCGGCCGCGGCGCGCTGGTCGCCAGCGTCGAGGACGGCGGGCCGGCGGTGGCGGTCGGGATCGTGGTCGGCGACATCATCGTCGCCATCGCGGCCGAGCCGGTGCGCGGCCCCGACGAGCTGCGCCTGGTGCTGGCCGATCGGGCCGGGGCCACCGTCGACGTCGCGCTGGTGCGGGGTGGCGTCGCGCAGACGATCACGCTCACCATCGGGACCCGGCCGTGATCACGCTGCACGCCGTGCCCGACGATTCCAGCGGCGAACCCAGCGAGCCGCGACCGATCGACGAGCGCGACGACCGCGAGGTCGAGCCCGACGACGACGCGCTCGACGCGTACTCGCGCGCGGTGACCGGCGTGGTCGACACCCTCGGGCCGGCGGTGGTCTCGGTCGACGTGCGCCGTGGCCGGCGCGGCGGGCCCGACGGCGCCGGCTCGGGCGTCGTGGTCACGCCCGACGGCTTCGCGCTCACCAACAGCCACGTGGTCGCCGGCAGCCGCGAGCTGCGGGTGCGCGGCGCCAGCGGCGAGTCGGCGTCGGCGTCGGTGGTCGGTGACGATCCGGCGACCGACCTCGCCGTCATCAAGGTCGACCTCGCGGCGCTGGGACCGATCGCGGTCGGCCGCGTCGACGGCGCCACCCGGGTCCGGCCCGGTCAGCTCGTGGTGGCGATCGGCACCCCGCTCGGCGTCGCGTCGACGGGGTCGGCGGGCGTGGTGTCGGCGCTCGGCCGCAGCCTGCGCGGCCGCGACAACCGCCTCATCGACGGTGTCATCCAGCACACCGCGCCGCTCAACCCCGGCAACTCGGGCGGTCCGCTGGCCGACGCGCGCGGCCGCGTGGTCGGCATCAACACGGCGATCATCGCCCGCTCGCAGGGCCTCGGCTTCGCGGTCGGCGCGGAGATCGCGGCGTGGGTGCTGGGCCAGCTCCTTGCCCGCGGCCGGGTGCGCCGTGGCTTCCTCGGCGTGGGCGGCGCGACGCGCCCGCTCGATCGCCGGCTGGCCCGCGCCCATGGGCTCACAGCCGCGACCGCGGTGGAGGTCGTGAGCGTCGACGACGGCACACCCGCGGCCCGCGCCGGCCTGCGCGACGGCGACATCGTGCACCGCCTCGGCGAGCGCGCAGTGGCCTCGATCGACGAGCTGGTGCGCGCCCTGCGCGACCTTCCGCCCGGGCAGCCGACCGCGCTCGGCGTGCTCCGCCGCGGCCAGGCCCTGACCATCGCGGTGACGCCGATCGAGAGGTAGTGCGTCCTTCGACTCGGCGCTTCGCGCCTCGCTCAGGACGGCCGGTTCCCGTTCCCGGTTACTGCTTCTGCGGCAGGTCGGCGGCGACCTGGATGAAGAGCTCGTCGAGCTGCTTCCTGGAGACGCCGGTGGGGCAGTCGGTCATGAGGTCCGAGCCCTTCTGGGTCTTGGGGAAGGCGATCACGTCGCGCAGCGAGTCGGCGCCGGCCATGATCATGGCCAGGCGATCGAGGCCGAGCGCGATGCCGCCGTGGGGCGGCGGTCCGTACTTGAAGGCCTCGAGCAGGAAGCCGAACTTGGCCTTGGCGTCGTCGTCGGAGATGCCCAGCGTCTTGAACACACGCGCTTGCAGGTCCGAGCGGTGGATCCGGATCGAGCCGCCGCCGACCTCGACGCCGTTGAGCACCAGATCGTAGGCGCGGGCCAGGACCTCGCCGGGGGCGCTCTCGAGCTTGTCCTCGTCGACGACGCGCGGCGACGTGAACGGGTGGTGCGAGGCCGCGACCTCCTTGGTCTCGTCGTCGACCTCGAACAGCGGCGGATCGGTCAGCCACATGAACTGGTACTCGCCCTTGCGGATGAGCCCGAGCTTCTCGCCGATGTGCAGGCGGATGGCGCCCATGCAGGTGTTGGCGGCCTTGGCCTTCTCGGCGACGAAGAGCAGCACGTCGCCGGTTCCGGCGCCGGCGATGCGGTTGACCTCGTCGCGGGCGGCGTCGCTGAAGCTCTTGGCGAACGGGGCCTGCCAGGCGCCGCCCTCCTGGACGCGGGCGAAGGCGACGCCCTTGATGCCGTACGACTTGGCGAAGTCACCCAGACCGTCGAGCGCCGAGCGCGACAGGCGCTCGCCCTCGGGGACGCGCAGGCACTTCACGATGCCGCCGGCGTTGACCACGCCCTCGAAGACGCGGAAGCCGCTGGTCTTGCACGGCGCGGTCACGTCGCACAGCGTCAGGTCGCAGCGCAGGTCGGGCTTGTCGACGCCGTACTTGTCCATCGCCTCGGCGTAGGTCATGCGCCGCATCGGCAGCGTGACCTCGAGGCCGAGCACGTTCTTCCACAGCGCGGCGATCATGCCCTCGATCGTGGTCTGGAGCTGGACCTCGTCGATGAACGACATCTCGATGTCGATCTGGGTGAACTCGGGCTGTCGATCGAGGCGCAGGTCCT
>SXJR01000174.1 GCA_005779305.1 Myxococcales bacterium | reverse complement strand
GCTCCGCAACCGCGCGCGCGCGCGCGCCGCCAGCCCCGACATGCCCAGCTCGCCGGCCAGGGTCGCGGCGCGCTCGAACCAGGCCGCGCCGTCGCGTCCGAGCAGGCCCAGCTCGTAGCTGATCTGCGCCACCCAGGCCCGGTGTCCGTGCGCCCGCACGCTCTCCAGCGCGGCGCGCAGTCCCTGCTCGGCCGCGTCGAGGTCGCCGAGCCGGTGATCGAGCAGCGCGACCACGCGGGCCCGCGGCCCGTCGTAGCTGATCGGGATGTGACCGCCGACCATCTCGGGCTGCGGCCACGCCGCGAGCGTGGTGCGGATGCGCCGGACCTCGTGCTCCTCCCCGACCAACGCCAGCACCTCGCCGAGGAGGGTGTGGAACGTGCTGTCGTGCTCGAAGGCGGCGCTCAGCCAGCTGGACCTGGCCAGCTCGATGCGCGTGTGCTCGAGGTCCTCGAGCCGTCCGAAGAACGACGCCCGCAAGACCGCCGCCACGTAGGGGGCACCCGGCACTCCGTCGAGATCGCGGTCGACCTGCTCGGCCGCGACGCGGAGCACGTCGTCGAGGTGCAAGAGGCGCGCGCGGTTGCCGGCGTGGGCCGCCAGCGACAGGCGCAGCGCCGGATCGTCGATCATGGCCGCCATCTGCTGGACCTCGACGAGGGCACGCTCCGAGTCGACGACCCGGCCCTCGGCCATGGCCTGCATCGACGTCATGAGCAGCGCGCGCCACCGAAAGCGCGGATCGCCGAGCTCGAGCGAGCGGCGGTCCAGGGCGTCGACGTCGGCGGCGAAGCCCGCGAAGTCGCCGCCTTCGGCGCGATCCATGGCGCGCCGGCACAAGGCGCGCAGCTCGCGCGCGCGGTCGCCGCGGGCCCGCGCCACCGCCATCAGCTCGCCGGCGACCTCGAGCCGTCGCTCCATGGTCGCGTAGTCGACCAGCGCCGATCCAGCGACGTCGAGGACCTCGCACAGGACGGCCGGGTCGCCCAGGGTGCGCGCCGTCGAGATGGCCGCTTCGGCGCGGCGGACCGGCCCGCCAGGATCTGGCGCCGGTTGCTCGGCGGCGGCCAGGCGCGCCGACAACCGGCAGGCCATCGCCGGATCGCGATCGCCGATCGCATCCAGCGCGTCGCGCAGGCGCGTCACCAGCACTTCGTCGACCACGCCCGGGCGAAGCTCGCTGCCCCGCGCCAGCGTCGCGCGGGCCCGCGCGGCGACCTCGCCGCACGCGACTGCCTCGGCGATGAGAACCTCACATCGGCGACGTGATTCGGCCGCCCGGCTCGCGGCGCTGGCCAGCACTGCGACCTGGAGGCGCTCGTCGAACGAGGCGGCGGGCAGGCGTCCGCCGCTGCGAGCGGCGTCGAGACGCTCGGCCAGCGCGAAGGCGCGGTCGAACGCGCCGCGGTCGCTGCACAGCGCGATCGCCGCAGTCACCGGGGCCGCGGCGGCTGCGGCCCCGGCGGCACCACCGGCGCCCTCCAAGGTTGACAAAGTTGACACCGTCCCCAGCTCGAGCGCCGACAGGGTGTGGCGGGCGCGCTCGATCACCGCCTCGGGGCTCTGGGAATCGGTGAGCGCGGCGGCGGCGCGGGCATGTACGTCGGCGCGCACGGACGCCGGTGTGGCGTCTTCGATGGCGTCGCGCACCACCACGTGGCTGAAGGCGAAGTCGCCGGGGCGCCGCTCGATGACCAGGCCGGCACGGAGGGCCGGCGCCAGATCGTCGATGACGCGCGCCGGCAAGCGCCCCGTCACCGCCGCCAGCGCCGCCGCCGACACCTCGCGGCCGAGCAGGGCCGCGGTCTCGACCACCTCGCGGTTCGCGGCGGGCAGGGCCTCGAGCCGCTCCTGCACGAGCTGGCGCAGCGTCGCCGGCAACGACGCGCCGGTCTGATCGCGGGCCAGCGTCCGCGCGCACTCGACGACGAAGAGCGGGTTGCCGCCGGTGAGCTCCCACAGCCGGCGGTGGAGTGAGGCATCGAGCGCGCGGCCGGCGGCCTGGTCGGCCAGGGTGGCGGCGTCGGCGGCGTCGAGCCGGAGCAGCGCCACGCTCTCTCCCTCGCGGGCCAGACGCACCAGGCGTTGTTCGGCCGCCGGGGTCAACCGCGGATCTCGATCGCGGCGGGTGACGACGATGAGCGCGCCCAGACCCCGTACCGGCTGGGCCAGGAAGGCGAGGAGATCGAGGGTGAGCAGGTCGGCCGCGTGCGCGTCTTCGATGATCCACACCTGCGGCCGCGCCGCCGCTGCCTGGGCCAGCGCGTCGAGCACGCGCTCCCACAGCGCGAAGGGCCCGCCGTCGCCGCTCGCCGCCGGTTCAGCGTCGACCCCGAGCGCGCGCAAGCACGCGCGCAGCGGGAAGTAGGGCGGGGCGTTGCCCAGCTCCCAGGCCCGGCCCCAGTGGCAGGTCGCGCCGGCGGCCTCGGCCCACTCGGCCACCGCCGCCGCCAGCGCGCTCTTGCCGATGCCGGGTTCGCCCTCGACCACCAGCACACGCCCGCGACCAGACCGGGCGCGCTCGAGCGCGTCCCGCGCTGCGTCGAGCGCGGTCCGTCGGCCGATCAGGGTCGCGGATCTCATGCACCCGACAGTACGACAGAGCTGGGGTCTCGGTTTCACCTGGCCGCCCGCTCGGCAACTCACCCCTCGACGCGGTTCAGGGCGTCGACTTCACCTTTTCCATGCCGCCCGGGATGTCGAGCGGCGCCGGCTGGTTGGCCTTGTTGTTGTCGAACGCGGCCTGCTCCGCCTCGACCGCCTCGTCGACGGCCTTGAACACCACCTCGGCGTCGGCCTGGCTGGTGCACTTGGTCATCTTGGTCTTCAGGGTGTTGTAGGCGTCGACGTACTTCTTGTAGTGGGCGTCCTCGTGCTTCTTCACCGAGGCCGCCCACGCGTCGAACTTCGCCTGGTGCTCGGGCTTGGCGCTGGCGCGCTGCTTCCAGGTCGGCACCGCGGTCTCGAGCTTCACGGTGATCGTGATCTTGTACTTATCGATCTGCGAGTAGTCCTGGTCGACGCCGCACGTGCACTGGCCGGCGCAGGCGTTGGAGGCGGCGCGGGCCGCGACCTGCTTGTACAGCTCGAGGTAGTCGACGGCGTCGAACTCCATCTTGCCGGTCGAGGGCACCACCGTGACGACCACGGTGTTGGGCTTGTCGGCGTTCTCGGTGGCCCCGGCGTTGGCGTCGGCCGGGCCGGCCGGTTGCGCCGCGACCGCCGGATCCTCGGTGCGTGACGCGGTCACTGGCGCCGCGCTGACGCTCGCCTTCTGCCCGGCCACCATGGCGTCGGCGGCGCGGTCGGCCTCCGACTCGATGGCGTCACCGGCGCGCGAGACCTCGAGCTTGGTGTGGAGGTGGGGCGCGCCGCCCGCCTGCTGGGCGGTGTGGGCGACCTCGTGGGCGAGGAGGTGTTTGCCGTCGTTCGAGGCCGGGTCGAACTGACCGGCGCCGAAGTAGATGTCCTGGCCGACCGTGAAGGCCTTGGCCGAGATCGAACGGGCCACCCCTGCCGAGTCGGGATCTGTGTGGACGCGGACGCCGGCCAGGCGGGCGCCGAGGGACTCCTCGAACGAGCCCCGCAGCGACTCGGGTAGGGCCTCGCCGCCGCCACGCGTGCGCTCGACCAGGCTCTGCACCCCGCTGGTGTCGACCTGGTCGGCGCCAGACGAGCGGCGCGCAATGGCCATGCCGCTCATGCGCATGGTCCGCGTGACCTTGCCTGGCGACGGCCGCCGCGCCTGGTCGTCCCGGAGATCCTCTTCCTCGTCGAGCTCGCCGCCGGTTCGGTATCCACGCATCGGGAGCTGGAGACGAGTCTAGTGGGTTGTGACCACTCCAGGGGTGACGTCGGTGCGGTCGCTATCGCCATCGTTGGACGTGGACACCGCGCCGTCGGTCCGGGCCCGCAACCGGCTGTTTCCGTTTCCGTTTCCGTTTCCACTGGCGTTCGCCGCAGCCTGGCCGGCGCCCTCGAGCGCCGGGGCCAGCTTGGCCATGCGCTTGGCGGCCTTCTCGGCCTTCTCGGCGGCCTTCTCGGCCTTCTCGGCGGCCTTCTCCAGCTTGGACGCCGCATCGGCCGCGGTCGCCTTGGACGCCGCTTCCTTGGACGCGGCCTCCTTCTTGTCGAGCTCCTTCTCCTCCCGCCGCTTCTCACGCATGCGGCGCAGGCCGCCACCCATGATCTCGGCGATGAGCGAGTCGTACTCGATGCCGACCGCCTGGGCGATCAGCACCAGGTCCGAGTAACCGGGGGTCAGGCCGGGCAGAGGATTGACCTCGAGCACGTAGATGCGGCCGTCGTCGGCCATGCGCAGGTCCACGCGGGCCACGTCGCGACAGTCGAGCGCCCAGAAGGTGGCCCGAGCGATCTTCTCCATCGCCTTCTGCTCGGACTCGGTGAGCTTGGCCGGGCACTGGTAGTAGACGTGCTTCTCCCACTCCTGCTTGACGGCGTAGTCGTAGACCGGACGCTCGTTGTTCTCGTCCTTGAAGCAGATCTCCATGGGGGCGAGCACGCGCGGGCGCTTGTCCCCGAGCAGGCCGACCGTGAACTCGCGGCCGGCGATGTACTCCTCGACCAGTGCCGGCTGCCGGTAGCGTTCGACGCACGCCTTGACCGCTGCCCGCAGCTCCTCCTCCGTGTCGCACACGCTGGTCGAGCCCTCGATGCCCTTGCTGGAGCCCTCGGCGTTGGGCTTGACGATCAGCGGGTACGACAGGTCCGGGGAGAGCCGTTCCCGCGCCGATTCCATCACCTGGAATTTGGGCGTCAGGATGTCGTGCTGCATCAGCACCTTCTTGCACAGCGCCTTGTCGAGGGCGATGGCGAGGGTGGCGCTGTCCGAGCCGGTGTAGGGGACGCCGAGCAGCTCGCACAGCGCCGGCACCTGGGCCTCGCGGTTGCGGCCTTCGACACCCTCGGCGATGTTGAAGATGAGGTCGACGTCGGCTTCGGCGAGGACTCGGGGCAGGTCTGGCGTCGCCTCGAGGTGCACCACGATGTGGCCCTGGCGGGCCAGGGCGTTGGCGATCGAGATGATGGTCTCGGGCGGATCCCACTCGGCCTCGTCGTCACCGTCGTGGTCGCGCTTGACGTTGTACGTGAAGCCGACCCGGATGGGCTGGGTCCGGCCCGTCCGGCGGCCGACGCCGAGCTGGCTGGCGGTGGCCAGGCCCGAGCGCAACGCCGCCGCGTTCAGGATGGAGGCGATGGTGGTGCCGTAGCCCATGCCGAGCTGCGAGGTAGCCACGAACAGGGGCGCGCTCGGCGCCAGGGACGGGATGGCGTTGGCCTCGAGGAAGTAGATGCGGCCATCGGGCCCGATGCGGAAGTCGATCCGGGCCACGTCGCGCAGGCCGATGGTCCCGATCACGTCGAGCGAGATCTGGCGCAGCCGGGCGGCGATGTCGCGGGGGATGGTCGCCGGGCAGCGGAGCTGGACCTTGCCCGGCTCCAGGTTCTTGAGCCGGTAGTCCCAGACGTTGAAGGGCTGGTTGGCCGAGGTCTCGACCAGGAGCTCGACGGGCGACAGGAGGCCGTCGTCGTGCCCGACCCCCTCGATGAATCCGACCATGACGTCGACGCCGTCGACGTACTCCTCGACCAGCACGCCGTCCGGGTAGGCGCGCAGCGCGCTCTTGAGGACGGCTGGCAGGTCCCGGGCGTCGCGCACCACCGACCCGTCGCGGGTGCCGCCGTTGCCGCCGGACCCTCCGGATGATCCACCGACGTAGATGCCCTTGCTCGAGCCCTCGTGGTTGGGCTTGACGATGACCGGGAAGGCCAGGCCGACGCCGCGCTCGACCACGTGCTCGAAGTTGCGCGGGTTGACCAGGCAGGCCCGCGGCGTGTCGACGCCGGCCTTGGCCACCATGAGCTTGGTGAGCCACTTGTCGAGGGTGAGCGCGTTGGCGTACGCGTCCGATCCCGTGTACGGGATGCCCAGCTCCTCGAAGAGGGCCGGGTAGAGAGCCTCGCGCAGCTTGCCCTGCTGGCCCTCGGCGGTGTTGAAGATGACGTCAGGGTCGATGACCTCGAGCCGCTCGAGCAGCGTCGAGGCAGGGCCCGAGACTTCGACCTTCTCGACCTCGTGGCCCGCCGCCTCGATCGCGGCGGCAATGGCGTTGACGGTGTCGACGCTGTCGAACTCGGCTTCCTTTTCGGAGTGCCGGACGTCGGTGAGGCGGAGGTTATGGGTGAACGCGACCTTCATATCAGTGGGCGACCTCAGCCTTGCACGCCGGTGGTCGGGTGGCGATCGTCATGATGACGATCGATCCCAGGCGTGATGATTCTGATGATCTAGCAAAGCGGTGTGACAGCGCTTCCGTCAAGCAAAACCGTCTGGGATCTCGTGATACCAATGAACCATGTCGGTCACGGAGATCTTCGACGTTCGAACCACGACGCGCATCGAGACGATCGACATCACCTCCCTGGTCCGTTCCGCCATCCGCAAGAGCGGCATCGACGGCGGCCTCGCCTGCGTGTTCTGCCCGCACACCACCGCGGGACTGACGATCCAGGAGAACAGCGACCCCAAGGTGAAGACCGACCTCGCCGAGCACCTCGGCAAGGTCGTGCCCCACGACGGCGGCTACGTGTCGACGGAGGCCAACTCCGACGCCCACATCAAGAGCAGCCTCATCGGCGCGTCGCTCACGCTCATCATCGACGCCGGCAAGCCGGTTCTGGGCACCTGGCAGGCGCTCTACTTCTGCGAGTTCGACGGCCCCCGCAGTCGCCGGGTCATGGTCAAGGTCATCGCCGGGTGAGCGCGCGATGACCGACGATCCCCGCCGGCCGCGCCGGCACCTGGCGATCCCGGCCGCGCTCACGGTGAGCCTGGTGGTCGCGGCGGCGAGCCAGGCGCCCGGATGCGATGACGGCTTCGACCCCGCCCCGATCGACGCCGCGATCGCCGCGCCCATCGACGCCCCGATCGACAGCCCCGATGGCCCTCCGCCCTTCGATTGATGAGCTCGCGAGCGATCCGGTCGGATCGCCCAGGTACGAAGCGACGGCGGCGCCGCTGGTCGAGCACGGGCCGCGGGTGCTCCTGGTCGGCCGCGACGGCAGCGTGCGCGCGCTGGAGGGTGACACCGCCGCGCTGGTGGAGGTCGCGCTCGAGCTCTTGCGCCGGCCGCTGACCCGCGCCGAGCTGGCGGCGGGCATCGCCGAGCGGGCCGGGCAGCCGCCCGGGCCCGCGATCATCGATGACCTGCTCGCGCTCCTGCGCGACGCCGGAGCCATCCGGGCCGCTGTGACCGGATCGGCACCCGGTCCCGCGCTGGCGACCGGGGCGCGCGTGCTGC
>SXJR01000173.1 GCA_005779305.1 Myxococcales bacterium | reverse complement strand
GCCTTCCTGCCCGCGCTCGGCGGCGCCATGACGCCGGTGTGGGATCCCGATGCGCGCGGCGCCTTCGTCGGCCTGACCGCGGCCCACGGCGCGCCGCACCTGTGTCGCGCCGTCTACGAGGCCTGCGCCTTCGCCATGCGCGACGTGGCCGGGCGGGTGAGCGAGCTCGGCCTGGCGCCGTCCTCGATCCGGCTGCTCGGCGGCGGGGCACGCTCGTCGACCTGGGCCACCATCCGCGCCGACGTCAGCGGCCTGCCGGTGGTCGTGCCTGGCGATGGCGATACGGCGCCGGTGGGCGCGGCCATGTGTGGTGCCGTCGCCGCCGGTCTCCACGCCGATCTCGTCGCCGCGTCCGCAGCGCTGCCGCGGCCGGCACGGTCGATCGCCCCCGATCCGGCCCGGCGCGCCGGGTACGACGCGGGTCACGCCCGCTACCGCGCCCTCTACGCCGCACTCGCAGGAGACCTGGGTTCGCGAGGCCTCCATCACGTGTGAGCCGCCGCCAGCGATGCGCCTGGGCCAGACCGGGCTATCCTGCCACGACCGATGGGTCCCGTTCGTTTCTTCCTCGTCGCCGCGTGCCTCACCAGCCCGCTCGGCTGCTCCGGCGACGACGAGCTCGAGTGCGCGTCGATCGATCCGGCGTGCACGCCGCTCTACGCGCCGACCTGGGACAACGTCTTCGCCAACACCCTGCGGCCCAAGTGCGGCACCGGCGGTGGCGCCTGCCACCAGGGCACCGCCGCCCGCGGCGGCCTGCGCCTCGACGACGAGGAGCTGGCCTACCAGAACCTCATGCGTCCTACCGAGAACTGGATCGATCTCGCCGACGTCGGGTGTGGCGAGGTGATCTCCCGGCTCTACACGTCCTCGTCGCGGTTTCGCATGCCGCGCGGTTCGACCCTGTCCCAGGCCGAGCGCTGCGCGGTGACCCAGTGGGCGCTGGCCGGCGCGCCCGGGCCGATCGACGGCGGCCTCATCGACGCCGGCGTCTCCGACGCGATGGTGTCGCCATGAGCCGCGTCGTGATCGGACTGGCGGCGCTGGTCGGGTTCGCGGCCTGCGGCGACGAGGTGCTCCCCGTCGAGGAGCTGCTCAAGCCCGAGACCTGCCAGACCTGCCACCCCGGCCACTACACCGAGTGGTCGGGAAGCATGCACGCCTACGCGTCCGACGACCCGGTATTCCTCGCCCTCAACAAGCTGGGTCAGGAGGAGACCGGCGGCCAGCTCGGCGGCTTCTGCGTGCAGTGCCACGCCCCGCTGGCCCTGAAGCTCGGGCTCACCGTCGATGGCCTCAACCTCGACGAGGTCCCCGCCTACGCCAAGGGCATCGGCTGCTACTTCTGTCACAACGTGAAGGAGGTGGCGGGCACCCACAACAACCCGATCGAGCTCGCCATGGATCAGACCATGCGCGGCGGGCTGTCGAACCCCGTCGAGAACACCGCCCACCGCACCGCGTTCTCGCCGCTCGTCGACGCCGAGAGCCAGGCCAGCTCGGCCCTGTGCGGCTCGTGCCACGACATCATCACGCCCGGTGGGGTCCACCTCGAGCGCACCTTCGCCGAGTGGCAGACCACGATCTTCGCCGACCCGGATCCGCGCAAGCACGCCTCGTGCGCGTCGTGCCACATGATCGTGTCGACCGACGTCGTCGCCGAGGGGCCTGGCCTCGACGTGCCGCTGCGTCCCTTCGGCCGTCGCGAGCACACCTTCGCCGGCATCGACGTGGCGCTCACGCCGTGGCCCGAGATCGAGGCCCAGCGCGCGGCGATCCGCCGCGACCTCAAGGGCGCGCTCCTGCCCCGCCTGTGCGTCCTGCCCGCCGACGCCGGCCGCATCGACTACCGCGTCGACAACGTCGGCACCGGTCACATGTTCCCGACCGGCGCCACCGCCGATCGCCGAGCCTGGGCCGAGATCATCGCCTACGGCGACAGTGATCAGATCCTGTTCTCGAGCGGCGTGGTGCCCATGGCCCGGCCCTACACCGATCCCGAGGCGCTGGGCGATCCCAACCTGTGGATGTTCGGCACGCCGGCGCGCGACGCCGGCGGCATCTCGACCGAGAAGTTCTGGCGCATCGCCACCATCGATCATCCGGGCACGCTCTTGCCGCCAGCGGTGACCACCGATCCGCAGGACCCGCGCTTCTACCACGCCGTCGAGAAGAGCTTCGCCATCCCCGGCCTCCTGCCCCAGATCCGCCGCGTGCGAGCCCGCGTCTTGATCCGGCCGGTACCGTTCGCGCTGCTCGACGATCTGATGGCCTCGGGCCACCTCACCATCGACGTGCGCGATCAGGTCCCGACCCACGAGGTCGAGGGCAGCGTGCTCGAGTGGACGCAGGGCGGCGACGCCTGCGTGTGTCCCAACGGGCCGCCTTGCCCGTGAGCGCGCTCGCGCGGTGGGCTCATCCTGGGATGCAGAAGCGGAAGATGGCCGCGTCGGCGCCGCCGGCGGTCGGCGTGGCGCGCACGGTGATCTCCCACAGCGACGGCATCCACAGGTTGATCGGCGTCGCGCGGTAGCGTCCGAGGGTGCCAGCGACTGGCGTCACCACGACCTCGATGGGCGTGCCGTGGCGGTGGTCGGGCATGAACGGGACGACCGTCACGGTGCCGTCGAACGGGCCGGCGGGCGTGGCGATGTCGATCTCCCAGGTGTTGTCGTCGCGGGCCGGCGGCGACGGCGTCGCCGACACCAGCGTGAAGGTCATGCCGCCGGCCCCGGTCTTCTGCATGCCAGCGAGGAACTCGTCGTCGCGATCCTCGAGCGCGCAGTTGACCTCGGTGGTGTGGCCGTCGTCGCCGGCGCAGGCGGCGAGCGATGGACCGGCGGCGAGCACAACCGCGGCGACCGAGACGACGTGACGATGCATGATGGCCATACGCGACTCCAGGCCCCCAGGTTACGGACGACCGGTCCCGGCGGCAATCGCCCCGGCCTCTCCGGGGCTGTCCGCGTGATACGTCGGGCTAGGGCCCCTGGGGCTCTAGTGCAGCGCGGGCGTGGCCAGGATGGCGGTCTGCTTGTCGAATCCGACGCCCGCGGGCACGCCGCAGTACGTGACCACGGCCACGGCCAGGTTCTCGCAGGGCACCAGCCACACCCGCTCGATCACCGCGCGCGGCCGAAGGTACGCCGTCACCGTGGTGCGGCCGCTGGCGACCGGCACGCCGCCCACGCGCTGGCTCACCGACAGGCCGAGCGCGAACTTTCGCACCGGCGTGCCCATCGACGCCAGGCGCAGGCCGCGGCGCTGCACCACGCGCGTGGTCAGCTCCCAGCCGCGCGCGGGCACGGGCAACATCGGCGACAGCTCCCTGCGCAGGGTCGCCATACGCGCCTCGTCGCCGGAGAGCGGCAGGAGCGCGCCGGCGTGCTCGCCGCTGGTGGCGATCACGAACAGCGTGGGGCGGCCGTCGGCATGCTCGACCACGTAGATGCGGCGCGAGCTGCGGTCCCAGCCCAGCACTTCGAGGCGCTGGCTGGCCACCGCCATCGGGTAGTCGGCGGCGGTGGCCGACGTGCTGGTCCAGAACGAGAGTGATGCGCGCATTGACGTAGGTCTCCCCGGTTCGTGCACGCTCAGGGAGCGCGCCCAGATCAGGTTACGAACCGCGCGGGCGATCGGTTCGTCCAGACGATCGGAACGCGGGCTCGGGGTGGCGGGCAGGCGCGCGCGGATCGGTTGGCCAGGGCGGCCGGGGCGGATGGGGCGGGGGCGGGAGGACATCTCATAGGAAAGAACGCGGAGAAGGCCCCGAGGTTTCACCAGAGTGTTCGCGGGAATAACTTCGCTCCGCCGACGGTCTAAGGCGGTCAGCGACGCGTGCCGCCGGGTGTGGTTGCCTGGCCGGTCACGCTTCTGGGGACCGCGTCGCCGTGGTCCACGCTCTCGGTGAGCGTGCCGTCGAGGGCGTACACCCGCCAGACCCCGACCCGGTGTCCGTCCTTGTGTGCGCCCGACACCGCCACCGAGCCGTCGGGGTGACGCTCGACCCAGGGCCCGTCGAGCAGCCCGGCGCGGTAGGTGGCCTCGAGCCGCAGCACGCCGCCGGCGTCCCAGCTCTGCCAGGCACCGTCGCGGACGTCGTCCTTGTAGGTGCCGGCCAGTGCACGCACGCCGGCCGTGTGGAACTCGACGTACCCGCCCTCGCGGCGGCCGGCGACGTAGGTCGCTTCGAGCGCGACGTCGCCGCTGTCGCGCAGGCGTCGGTACGCGCCGTCGACCTTGCCGTGATCGTAGCGCGCGTCCACCTTGAGCCCGCCACCGGGCCAGAACATCTGCCAGGTGCCGTGACGCTTGCCCTTGGCGAAGGCGCCGCGGGTGGCGACCCGCCCGCGCAGGAAGCGCTCCACGTGGGCTCCGTGCGGCTTGCCGCCGACCAGCGTGGTCTCGCTCGCGACCGCACCGCCGAGATGAAACGTCCGCTCGACGCCGTCGCCGGCGACGAAGGTGTCGCGGCCGAGCTCGCGGCCGCGCCAGTCCCATTGCACCAGCTCGCCGTCGACAACGCCGGCCTGGTACGACGCCCGCCAGGTCATCACGCGGCCGGTCCAGCGGCCCCACTCTCCGTCGCGCTTGCCGTCGATGTAGCTGCCACCGCGCTCCTTGATGCCGCCGGCGTCGTACCAGGCCCACGCGCCATCGCGCCGGCCGCCGCGATAGGCGCCGTCCTCGCGCTTCTTGCCGCTGTTGCGGAACGAACGCCAGACGCCGTCGAGCCGGCCGCGCGCGTCGAGGTGCTCCTCGACGATGATCCGGCCCTTGCGCCACACATTGCGCGCGCCGGTGACCACGCCGTCCTTCCAGGTCTCGTCGATCTGGAGCTGTGATCGTAGGCCGGCCTGGCGGGGGCCGTCGCGCACGTCGGCCCGCCAGTGCTCGTCGAGCACGCGGTTGCCGCGCGAGTCCCAGGCTTGCGCGCGCCCGTCGCGCACGCCGTCCTTCCAGTCGATCTCGGCGGCGAGGGTGCCGTCGTCGTGCCAGTGTCGCTCGACGCCGGTGCCGGCGGTGATCGTGAAGCCGCCGAGCTCGCGTCCATCGGCGGTGAGCTGGCGCCAGGTTCCGTCGAGCACGCCAGCTCGATACGCGCCGGCGCGGCGTATCCGGCCGGCACGATCGCGCTCCTCGTAAGCGCCGTCGAGCCGGCCGCCTGCGCGTGCGCCGCGGGTCGCGATGGTGCCGTCGGGATGGAAACGCAGGAAAGGACCGTCACGGGTGCCGTCGGCGCTCGCGCACTCGGCGCCGCGCGCGGGCCACGGCGCCGGCACCACGCGCGTGTCAGGCCCGCACGCGATCAGCGGCGCCGCGTCGAAGGCCGCGTCGATCGGATCGATCGGAACGGCGAGGACGCCAGCGTCGTCGGTCGTGGCGACGATCGGCGCGGTTGTGGGCGCGGGTGCGTTCGCGGGAGAGCTGCAGCCAACGCCCGCGGTCACCAGCGTCAGCGCGATCACGCGGATCACGCCACCAGCATACGACACCAGAACGTGCGCTACCCCTCGGGAGGTCGACCAGGGTGCAGTGTAGGATCGTCTCCATGAGTCTAACCAACAAGGGATTCGCGATGTTGTGCGCCGCGGCGCTGGCGCTGACGGCGGCAAGCGACCCGGCCGATGCCCGGCCGCGCCCGAAGAAGGGCAAGAAGTTCGTGGCCAACAAGGGCCTGGGGCTCGGCATCATGCTGGGCGCGCCGACCGGCTTCAGCGGCAAGTACTACTACGCCTCTGACAAGGCCTTCGATTTCGGCGTCGGCGCCATCGGCTACTACCGCGGCCGCGACGGTCTGCACCTGCACTTCGATCACCTCTGGCACCCCGTGAGCCTCGCGTCGAGCCCGGCGTTCGAGATGCCGCTCTACCTCGGCATCGGCGCTCGCTTCTGGGACTTCGACGATCGGGACTTCGGCAACGGCTCGGCGATCGGCCTGCGGGGTCCGATCGGCATCGCGTTCGATCTCAACAACTCGCCGCTCGACATCTTCTTCGAGCTGGCGCTGGTGCTCGATTTCTACGCCGACTACTGCGACAACTGCGACGACATCGACGTGGATGTGAACGGCGCGATCGGTCTGCGCTACTACATCGACTGAAGCGTCAAACAGTCCTCGCGGTACGAGACGCGCAGCGTGTCGCGTGCACACCCACCGCCACGCTGTCACGTGCCTCCTCGGGGTCGCTGCGGAACTCGCGGCCCGATAGATCGTCCTCCACCCCCGAAGAGGTATCCGTGAAGGTCCCAGCGATCCGGTTCCGTGGCGCCGGCGGCGCCGAGGTGATCGCGCTCGACGAGCTCGAGGTGCGCGATCCTGGACCCGGCGAGATCCAGGTCGAGATCGCCGCCGCCGGGCTCAACCGCGCTGACCTCCACCAGCGCCGCGGCGCGTATCCAGCGCCGGCCGGCTATCCGCCGGACGTGCCCGGCCTCGAGCTGGCCGGCACCGTGGTCGCGCGGGGGGCGGGCGCGGCGCTCTTCGCCGAGGGTGCGGCGGTGATGGCCATCGTCGGTGGCGGCGCCATGGCGCGGCGGATCAACCTGCACGAACGCGAGCTGGCCCCGGTGCCGGCGGGCCTGACGCTCACCGACGCGGCCGCGATCCCCGAGGCGTTCCTGACGGCGTGGGACGCGATGATCAGCCAGGCCCATCTCGGCGCAGGCGAGAGCGTGCTCGTGCATGCGGCGGCCAGCGGCGTCGGCACCGCCGCGCTCCAGATCGCGCGGGTGGTCGGCGCGCGCTCGATCGCCACCACCCGCACCGCCGCCAAGTTGCCGGCGCTGACCGCCCATGGCCTCGCCGAAGGCGACGGCCTCGTCGTCGTCGACGGCAGGTTCGCCGCCGCGGTCCAGGCCCGCACCGGCGGCGGCGCCAGCGTCATCCTCGATGGCGTCGGCGGTTCGTACCTCGAGGAGAACCTGCGGGCGCTGGCGCCGCGCGGGCGCCTCGTGTTGATCGGCACGCTCGGTGGGGGCGGCGGCACGTTCCCGGTCGGCATGGCGCTGGGCAAGCGTGCCACCGTGATCGGCACGGTCATGCGCGCCCGTCCGCTCGAAGAGAAGATCGTCCTGGGCCGGCTCCTGGCCACACGGATCGTGCCGCTGTTCGAACGCGGGCTCCTGCGGCCCGTGGTCGACATCGTGATGCCGATGGCGGCCTGCGCTGACGCCCACGCGCGCATGGAGCGCGACGAGAACGTCGGCAAGATCATCCTGGCCTGGTGAGCCAGCGACGGTTCAGTCGACCGCGTTGAGGCGGCGCTTCGGCCCGGCGATCTCGGCGCCGGTGCCGGCCTGGCGGTTGTGCTCGTCGACGAACACCACCGTGGGCTGCCAGCTGGCGGCGGCGGCGGCATCGACCTCGGCAAAGGTCGCGATGATGACCTTGTCGCCGGGGTTGGCCAGGTGCGCGGCCGCGCCGTTGATGCAGATGACGCCGCTGCCGGCGTCGCCGCGCAGCGCGTAGGTCACCAGGCGTGTGCCGCGGGTGACGTTCCAGATGTGGACCTGCTCGAACTCGTGGATCGAGGCAGCGTCGAGCAGCTCACCGCTGATGGTGACCGAACCCTCGTAGTCGAGATCCGCGTGGGTGACGGTGGCGCGGTGGATCTTCGACTTGAACAGGTGCAGGCGGGTAGACATCGGCTTCCTCCAGTCTCGGCCGCAGGGGTCCGAGCCATTGGTTGACGTGACGCGACAAACCTACCAGGTATCGGTCTCGAGCCACAGCGGGACCACCACCACCTCGCCGCCGCCCACCCTCACGCGGTTCCGCCGAACCTCCATCTGAGCCCGCATCACGATGGAGTAGTAGGCGCTCACCGTGTAACTGCCGGGAGATAGCCCGGCGACCTGGAATCGGCCGTGGTCGTCGGTGAAGGTCTGCTCGGCGGCGACCTCGCCGTCGCGGATGATGGAGATGACGGCGCCGGGCAGGCGCTCGCGGCGGGTGTCCGAGACGGTGCCCTCGATGGCGCCGGTAACGGGATCGGCGCCCGGGGGCTTGTAGCGCCACAGGGGTGCCATCGATGGGGCGTTGAGATCGATGGGCATGTCGGGCGTGGCGCCCACGGCGAAGTCGAGGCCGGTGATCTTGTCGTGCTCGATCGTCACCGTCTGCTCGCCGATCGGCACCTGATCGAGGTAGGCGCTGACCAGGTACGGGCCCGGTGGCAGCTCGGCGATGTAGTAGGCGCCGGTCGCGTCGCTGACCCCCTGCACCGGCGCCAGCGAACCGGGCCGGCGCAGCACCACACGCGCGTCCTGGACTCCGAGGCCGGACTGCGCCGATCGGACCAGGCCGGCCACCGCGCCCGGTCCGGGCGCCGGTCGGGCGACACGCACTCCCGTACCGCTGCAGGCGGTGACGAGGATGGTGACGATGGCGAGAGAAGCTCTCATACCCAAGCCGGCGTGGCCGGCACAGGTCGAACTGTCGCGGTTGTGCCGGCCCGGCGCAATGGGATTCCCGACAACCGCCGCTGACCTACCGCCCATCGCAGTTCGCAGACCAGTGCCCGGGGGCCGAGCGTACTGTACCTTCACACCATGCTGCGCGCCGCGCTGACCGCTCTCGTCCTCGCCACCGCGACCGTCGCATGCGGCGGCGGCGCCTCGGGGCCCGCGGTGGTGGCGGGCGCGCCGGCCGGCGACGTCACCGAGGTGAGCGGGTCGGTGACGGCCACGCGCGACGGCAAGCCCCGTCCACTCGTCGTCGGCGACGCCGTCTCGGGTGACGACGTGGTGGAGACCGGCGCCGACGGGCGGGTGGCGATCCGGCTGCGCCACAACCTGGTGCCGTGGACGCTGGGGCCGGGCAAGAAGGAGCAGGTCGCGGCCTCGCTGGCATGGAAGGCGCCGCGGGCCAGCCAGGTGGCTGCCGGTCCGACCGGCGAGCGCAGCGGCGCAGCCGGGCGTCACGCCGAGCGGGAGGCCGCCGAGGGCGCAGCCTCGGTGAGCGGCGGCGGCGCATGGGGGTGTGTGGGCCTCTCGATCAGATTAGGAGGCACCGAATTTATTCAGGACCTCTTTGTCGTGGATAGGTTGGCGGGGCTAT
>SXJR01000172.1 GCA_005779305.1 Myxococcales bacterium | reverse complement strand
GGGCCTCGGCTGCCATCACCCGCGCCGCCAGCGCCCGCGCCGGATCGTCGGCGGCGGTGGCGTCCTCGGCGGCGCCCGAGGCCTCGGTCATGGCGCGAGGCAGGTCGCCGCGCGCCAGCAGCGCGCGCGCCAGCTCGATGCGCGCATCGATCGCCAGATCGACCAGACCGTGGGCGGCGGCGCCGGCGATGGCGCGCTCGAGCCGCCGGTCCGCGCCCTCGAGCTCTCCGGTCTGCACCGCCAGCGAGCCGGCCAGGTAGTCGAGCCTCGCCACCTGCGACGGCGCCGGCGGCGTGCTGCCAGCCACGAGCTGGGCCGCCGCTTCGTCGGCGCGCGCGATCGCCGCCTGGGCCATGTCGAGGTCACCGCGGGCCAGCGCCTCGCCAGCGGCGCGCACGTTGAGCTCGAGCGCCTCGGGCCAGGCCCCGACCGCGTGGTGGTGGTAACCGAAGATGTGGGCGAAGCGGTCGTCGCTGGTGCCGTAGATCTCGGCCAGCGCCCGGGCCACGTCGCGGTGGGTTCGCCGGCGAGCCCGCGCCGGCAGCTCGTCGTAGAGCACCTGCCGCACCAGCGACGTGGTGAAGCGGTAGTCGTTGCCCGCGGTCACGTCGCGATCGGTGACCAGCCGCAGCGCGTAGCTGGCGTCGAGCGCGTCGTCGAGGGTGCGCTCGTCGGCGCCGCAGGCGGAGGCCAGGGTCGTGACCCGGAACTCCTCGCCCAGCACGGCCGCGCTCTCGAGCACCGCCCGGTGGGGCGCGGACAGCTCGCCCAGCCGGACCCGCACCACTGCCGCCACGCTGTCGGGCAGCTCCACCGTCGACAGCGCCCGCATGCGCCAGCCGGCGTCGTCGCGGATCAGCTCGCCACGCGTCTGCAGGTGGCGGGTGATCTCGACCAGCGCGAAGGCGTTGCCGCCGGTGGTGCGCAGCAGGCGGCGCGCATCGAGCGCGGTCAGCCGGATGCCCTTGAACACGACCTCGAGCCACTCGCGCAGCTCGGTCTCGTCGAACGGGGCGAGGGCCAGCTCGGCGACGGCGCTGGTCCGCCGCGCCCGCCACGCCGTCACCTCGCTCGATGCCGCGTGACGCGTGGTCGCCACGATCAAGGTGGCGCGCGGCCCCAGGCTGCGGTGCAGGTGATCGATCAGATCGAGATCGACCCGTGACGCCCACTGCAGATCCTCGAGCGTGATCACCAGCGGACGGGCCGCCGCCTGCCCGGCCAGCGCGTCGGCGATGGCGGCGAACGCGCTCCAGCGCGCGTCGTCACCGGCGGCGCCGAGGCTGTCCTGGACCCGCGCCGCCGCCTCCTCGCCGGCCGGCCCGCACGCCGCCAGCATGGTCACGAAGGTCTCGAGCGGCGGTGGCCGGCTGCCGGTGTAGTCGAAGAAGCGGCCGGTCAGACCCAGCGCGCCGCGCTCGCGGGCGTCGGCGGCGAAGCGCTCGGTCAGCCTCGACTTGCCGACCCCGGCGTCGCCGGTGACCAGCACCAGCGGCGGCCGACCCGCCAGCGCCAGCGCGAAGGCGTCGTCGAGGCGTCGCAGCTCGGCGGTGCGCCCGACGAAGCGCGTGTACACCGGCAGCGCCGCCTCGGTGTCGCTGGTGAGCTGCGCCACGCGCGACGCCCGCACCGCCGGCATCGGTCGCGAGCGCGTCGGTCCGTACGGGCGCGCCGGCGGCGCCGCGATCGACAACCCGGCGGCGGCGAGCTGGGCCAGGCGCTCGGGGCTGTCCGGCCGATCCTGCGGATCGCGGGCCAGGGCGCCATCGAGCGCGGTCATCACACCGGCCGGGATGTCGGGGACCAGCTCCTGCACTGGCCGGTAGCGCCCGCCGTTGATCGCCATCAGCGTGTCGAGCGAGCTGCCACCCTGGAACGGCAGCCGCCCGCTGACCATCTCGTAGAGCATCACGCCCAGCGCGAAGACGTCGGAGCGCGCCGAGGCCGGGCTGCCCTCGGTCTGCTCGGGGGCCATGTACGCGACCGTGCCGATCACCGCGCCCGGCGTGGTGATGTCGCGCTCGGGCAGGCGCAGATCGACGGCGAGCCCGAAATCGAGCACCTTCACCACCTGGCGACCGTCGTCGGTGGGCGCGATCATCACGTTGGCCGGCTTGAGATCGCGGTGCACGATGCCGCGGCGATGGCCGGCCTCGACGGCTGCGCACACCGCCGAGAACACCCACAGCGCGCGACCCAGCGCCATCGGTCCGCCGTCGAGCTCCTCGGCCAGGGTCGGCCCGTCGAGCTTCTCCATCACCAGGTAGGGACCGATCGCTGGATCCACGCCGTAGTCGAAGACCTGGATCACGTTGGGGTGGCGGATGTGAGCCGCGGCCTGGGCCTCGGTGGCGAAGCGCTGGCGGTTGGCCGGCGTGTCCTGGTGGGGCAAGAGCCGCTTGACCGCGACCTCGTCGCCGAGGCTGCGACGGCGCGCCGCGTAGACCTCGCCCATGCCGCCGGCGCCGAGCGGACGCACGATCTCGTAGCGCCCGTCGATCACGATCCCGGTGGTGAGCGGTGCCAGCTCGCCCATCACGTCCTCGTGCGTGCGGCGTCGGCGTCATCTAGCGCCAGCGCAGTGCGCGCCATGCGCTTGATGATGATCCACGACATGATGATGACCACCAGCGGCACCGCGAGCAGGGCGCGGGCGACGCTCTCCTGCCCGCTGGCCTCGAGCGGACCGTTGAGGAACAGGGCCACGTCGTACATGCCGTGCAGGAACACCGCGAGCAGGTAGCCGCCGAGGAGGCCGAGGCCCTTGCCGTCGAAGCGGCGGCGCGCCGCCATGTACCCCATCAGGCCCGTCCACAGGGCGTGCCCGGGCACGGCCAGGAGTGCGCGCAGGATCCAGGTGACGATGAAGCCGGTCATGTCGACCTGGCCCAGGAGGTAGAGGATGTTCTCCACCAGCGCGAAGCCGAGTCCGGCCCGGGTGGCATAGACGATGCCGTCCATGCGTTCGTCGAACTCGGGCCGCCGCCACACCAGCCAGTAGACGACGCCGATCTTGCAGAGCTCCTCCGGGATCGCGGCGCCGACGAACGCCGTGTACCAGGCCGCCGCCTGCGTGCCCTCGGCCGGCGCGCTGCTCCCGACCAGCTCGCTCATCATCCACCCGATGAGCAGTACCGGGATGACCGAAAGCCCGCCGAAGATCGCGACCTTGCGCCGGAGCCCCGCGGGCTCGGGCCGGGCCCGATCGAGGCGGTCGAAGTACCACATGGCAGCCAGCGCAGGAGCTGCACCGGCCGCCGCGACCCACTGTGGCGGCAACGTCACGCCTCCGAGTATACGAGGGCGGCGAATACCTGGGGGGGCTCGTCCGTCGATCTTGGGTCTCGAGGCTCCTTGGGAGGAACCATGATCAAACATCGCTCGCTCGCCCTGTCCGCGTTCGCGCTCTGCGCCGCCGCCACCCCGGCTCTCGCCGGTGATGGCACCAACCTCTACGGGATGTTCGCCCAGGACACCCAGATGGTGGTCGTGTTCGACGTCGCCGACGCGCGCGATTCGGCGCTGGTGCAGAAGGGTTACGACAAGGTCCTGGCCATGGCGCCTGACGCCCAGACCAAGCTCACCGAGCTCGGCATCGATCCGATGAAGGACGTCGACACCATCGCGCTCGCCGCCGGTGGCATGAAGGACTTCGAGGACATGGACCGCGCCAAGAGCATGGTCATGGTCATCGAGGGCCGGCTGCCCAAGGACAAGCTCGACACCGTCGCCGGCGCGAAGCGGTCGACCTACAAGGGTGTGTCGATCTACAGCAAGGACGACAGCGACGTGGCCTTCGTCGGCGATCGCTTGCTGCTCACCAAGGGCGGCAAGATGAAGGCGCAGATCGACCTGGCCAAGGGCAAGGCCAAGGGCAAGAGCCTGACCGGCTCGGCCAAGGGCAAGAAGATGCGCGACACCCTCGCCACCACCGACACCACGGCCGACCTGTGGCTGGCCGTGCTCGTCCCCGACAAGGCCCGCAAGGAGATGGAGCGCGACGGCATGACCGCGCTCAGCGTCTCGGGTGGCGCCAACTTCACGGCCAACCTGGTGATGGCGCTGCGCATCGACTCCAACAGCGAGGACTCGGCCGCGAAGGCCGTGGCCATGATCCAGGGTCAGCTCGGCCAGGCCGTCAGCACGATGCAGCAGATCGGCCTGGGCAAGGCGGCGAAGTCGCTCTCGATCACCAACGAGCAGGCGGCGATCAAGATCGCCATCACCTTCACCGAGGCCGAGATCAACGCGATCCTCGGGCTGATGGGCAGCTTCGCCGGTGGCGGCGGGAGCGACTTTCCCGTAGCGCCCTGAACCAGATTTTCAGGGTAGGGTCGGCGGCAGGAGGACTTCCATGGCCGTCACCACCGTTCCGCCGTCGGGCCCCACGTCGACGCCGCCGCCGCGCACCGAGATCCTGAAGAGCATCGCGCCAGCCACCGGCGAGGTCATCGGTGAAGTGCCGGTGTGCTCGGCCGCCGACGTCCAGGCCGCGGTGGCGCGCGCGCGGGTGGCCTCGGTGTCGTGGGGCGCGCTCTCGTACGCCGAGCGCGAGGAGGAGCTGGTGCGCTGGCGCCGCGCGCTGGCCGAAGCCGCCGACGAGCTCGCCGATCTGATCTCGCGCGAGAACGGCAAGCCGCCACTCGACGGCATGGTCGAGGTGTTCATGGCGCTCTCCCACCTCGATCACGCCGCGCATCGCGCGGCCAAGGCGCTGCGCCCCGAGAAGGTGTCGACCGGGCTGCTCGCCAACTTCCGCGCCACCGTCACCTACCACCCGCTCGGCGTGGTCGGCGTGATCGGCCCGTGGAACTACCCGATCTTCACGCCCATGGGATCGATCGCCTACGCGCTCGCCGCCGGCAACGCGGTGGTGTTCAAGCCGTCGGAGCTGACGCCGCTGGTCGGCGTGAAGCTGGTCGAGCTGGCCCAGCGCTCGCTCTCGATCCCCAACGTGCTCCAGGTCGTCACCGGCGCCGGGCCGACCGGCGCGGCGCTGTGCAAGGCCGGCGTCGACAAGCTGGCGTTCACCGGCTCGACCGCGACGGGCAAGCGGGTGATGGCGGCGTGCAGCGAGACGCTGACCCCGGTCCTGATGGAGCTGGGCGGCAAGGATCCCATGATCGTCGCCGAGGACGCCGACGTCGACGCCGCCGCCGAGGCCGCAGTGTTCGGCGCCCTGACCAACACCGGCCAGGCATGCATCTCGATCGAGCGCATCTACGTGGCCGAGAGCATCTACGATCGCTTCGTCGACAAGGTCGTGGCCGAGGTCGGCAAGGTCAAGGTCGGCGGCGACGACGGTCACCTGGGCGCGATGACCAGCCCGCAGCAGGTCGGCATCGTCAAGGATCACCTCGAGGACGCGGTCCGCCGCGGCGCCCGGGCGCTCACCGGCGGCGCCGAGGCCATCTCCGGCAACTTCATCCAGCCCACGGTGCTGGTCGACGTCACCGACGACATGAAGGTGATGAAGGACGAGACTTTCGGACCGGTGATCCCGATCATCAAGGTGCGCTCGACCGACGAGGCCGTGCGCCGCGCCAACGAGAGCTCGTTCGGCCTCGGCTCGGCCGTCTTCGGCAAACACGCCCGCGCCATCGCCGATCGCATCCGCGCTGGCATGACCTCGGTCAACTCGGTCATGGCCTTTTCGGCCATCACGGCTCTGCCCTTCGGCGGCGTCGGCGAGTCGGGCTTCGGTCGCATCCACGGCGACCACGGCATCCGCGAGTTCACCCGCACCAAGGCCACCGCCGAGCAGATCTTCAACCTGCCGATGAACATGATGAGCTTCAAGACGCCCAAGGGCACCAACGAGCGCATCCGCGGCATGATCAAGCAGCTCTTCGGGACCGGCGCGGTGGCGCGGGCGAAGGATCTGCTGGGTAAGCTGCGCTGAGCTCGGGTCAGACGAACTTGTCGATGATGACGCCGTAGAGCGGCATCGAAGCCAGGGCGACCAGGTAGCCGGCGATGAGCTGGATGAGGCGACGGCTGGTGAAGGGGGTGGTGAGGGCGATGATCAGGCTAGAGATGGTCGCGAAGACCGCGACGCCTGACCAGAGGATGAGGAGGAGGGAGGCGCGAAGATCGGCGCCGGAAATGATCGAATTCTCGTCGGCGTAGCCGGCGGTGGGGTGGAACCAGACGAGGACCGTCAGGGCGGCGCAGGCCAGGGCGAGCGACGCGAGGATGACGCGATGGGCGGTCCATGGCGACGGGCGAGTCATGACCGTGGCGTTCATGATGCTATCTACCCTCGGGGCGGTTCGACCATTCAGGGGCGGGCCGGCGCTTCACGTGAAGTTCACGCGAGTCGACCTGGGTCAGGGGGCCAGGAGCGCGCTCGACCCGTCATGGCGAGGAGCGGGTGATGAGCCAGAACATGGCGGGGGCCATGGCCACGGCCGCGGCCACGTCGACAGTGAGCGCAGCAGCGGCCGGCGCGCGGCGGCGCAGGGCGGATAGCATCATCCAGCCGATCGCGAGCAGCAGCAGCTGCGCCAGCTCGATGCCGACGTTGAAGGCGAGCAGCGCCGTGGCGAGCGGCCTGCCGCCGAGGTCGAGGTCGATGAGCGGGCCCGCGAAGGCGAAGCCATGGACCAGGCCGAACAAGGTCGTGATGAGCAGCCGCCAGCGGGCGCCATGGCCGCGCGTCGCGCGTCCGACCCCGGCCAGGTAGCAGCCGGCAAGCAGCGCCAGGCCGACCAGCGCGATCGGCGTCGGACCACCGCTCACGGCCGCGAACGCGGCGACGGCGAGGAGCACGGACGCGACGGCAATTGCCACGATCGCGGCATGGCGGCCGCTGCGGCTTGCGGCGGCCTCGGCGGCGACCACGGCGATCGACGCGGCGACCAGGACCTCGATGCCAGCGGCCGACGGCTGGGTGCCGGCACCGACGGCGAGCACCAGCGCGACGCTGTGGCCGATGGTGAAGCCGGTCGCGGCGAGCGCCAGCTCGCGCAACGACGCGGCGACCAGCAGCAGCGTGAGCATGAACAGCAGGTGATCCAGTCCGCCGGTGACATGGTCGGCGCCCAAGCGGATGAAGCCGACGCCGCCGGTGACGCTGGTCGGTCGGGCGAGGACCACGGTGCGCTGATCGGCGCCGAAGGCAAACACGCGGTCGTGACGGTCGCCGCCGTCCACCCCGGCGCGATGATCGATGACGCGGGCGAGGTGGACGTGGCCGGGCACGACGTCGACGAGCAGGTCGCAGATCAGGCGCTCGGGCGCGGCTGGGCAGCGTACCCGCCAGCGGTAGGCGACCTGACCGCTGGCGGCGGGCAGCTCGGTGGGGACGCTGGCCGTGCACGAGCCGGCCGTGGTGGTCAGCGTGAGGCCGGCGGTGAGCGCGGTGACCAGCGACGCGGGACCGCCGACGGCGGCGTAGAGCGCGTCGCGATCGAGGAGCGAGAGGGTGAGCCGGAGCTCGGCTCCGCGGCCGTCGTCGTCGATCGTGATGACCGAGCGGCCGAGGCTGCGAGTGTGGGCGGCCGCTGGCGTGGCCGGGGCGAGCGCGAGCGCGGCGACGGCGACCGCGAGCAGCACCGGGCTCACGCGGCGGGCGGGCGCGTCAGGCTTGCTCACCGTGGAGCTCCCAGCCCGGGGAGCTCGTCGACATCGGCGGCGTGATCGGGCGCGTCGGCTGCCGCCGGCACCTCGAGCTGGTCGAGATCCGAGGCAGTCGTGACCTGCGCGGCGCGCCGTTCGTCGTCGAGGATCTGGCGCAGCCGCTGATCGCCCTGGCGGCGACGGAGCTCGACGGCGACCTCGGCGCGGACCTCGGACAGCGGGCTCGGACCGCCGGTGTCGCGGGCCTCGACGCGAAGCAGCCAGGTGCCACCAGACGTGACGATCGGCTCGCTGACCGCGCCCACCGGCGACGTCAACGCGGCGCGGGTGGCGGTGGGACCGAGGACGTCGAGCAGGGTGCCAGCCGGCACGGGCCCATCGGGGACCACCACGGGCGCGCGATCGGCCACGGCCCGCAGCGCCGCCCAGCCAGCGTCGTCGGTGGCGGCGGCGCGGGCGCCGG
>SXJR01000022.1 GCA_005779305.1 Myxococcales bacterium | reverse complement strand
GGCGGTACACCAGTAGACATCGGTATCCCGGTGGTCAAAGGTCCACTGGAAGGTCATGTGGGTGTAGAGGTTGTAGCCCCCGGTGGTGTGGACGACCCCCTTGGGTTTGCCCGTGGTGCCGCTGGTGTAGAGGATGAAGAGCATGTCTTCAGCATCCATTTCCTCCGCAGGGCAGTGACCAGAGGCGTTTTGCTTGAGATCGTGCCACCAATGATCGCGACCGGGCTGCATGGTGACTTTTTCTTGGGTGCGCTGCACCACCAGCACGTTCTTGACACTGGGGGCGGCGTTGTGGGCGAGGGCTTGATCGACTGCGGCTTTGAGGGGGATGGTTTTGTCTTTGCGGAAGCCGCCATCGGCAGTGATTACGGCTTTGGCTTGGGCATCGTTGAGCCGATCGCGCAGCGCCTCGGCACTAAAGCCGCCAAACACGACAGTGTGGGGTGCACCAATGCGGGCACAGGCCAGCATGGCGATCGCCGCCTCGGGGATCATGGGCAGGTAGATGGCGACGAAGTCGCCGGCACGCACGCCGAGGTCGTGGAGCGCGTTGGCCGCCTTGCACACCTCGCGGTGGAGCTGGTGATACGTCAGCACCCTGGTGTCGCCGGGCTCGCCCTCGAACAGGAGCGCCGCCTTGTTGCGGCGCGGCCCGGTGAGGTGGCGGTCGAGGCAGTTGACGCTGACGTTGGTGCGGCCGCCGACGAACCACTTCACGTCGGGCAGATCCCAGTCGAGCACGCGCTTCCACGGCTCGGCCCAGGTCAGCTCGCTCGCGATCTCGGCCCAGAAGCGCTCGGGCTCGGCCGCGGCGCGGGCGGTGAGCGCCTCGAAGGCGGCCATGCCGCCGATGCGAGCCTGGGCCGCGAAGCCGGCCGGCGGCGGGAACACCCGCGACTCGACCAGGACGCTCTCGATGGACTCCTTGCTCACGCGCCACCTCCGGCCACGGGCACCCGGGCGATCATCTCGATCTCGACGCGGGCATCCCGCGGCAGGCGCGCGACCGCGACCGTCGAGCGCGCCGGCGGCGCAGCCGCGAAGTGCTGGCCGTAGACCGCGTTGACCGCGGCGAAGTCGGCCATGTCGATCAGGAAGATGGTGGTCTTCACCACGTCGGCGAACCCGACGCCGGCCGCGGCCAGCACCGCGCCCAGGTTGGCCATCACGCGCCGGGTCTGCGCGCTGATGTCACCGTCGACGATCTGCCCCGTCGCCGGATCGAGCGGGATCTGTCCGGAGGTGAAGAGTAGATCGCCGCTGCGAATGGCCTGCGAGTAAGGCCCGATCGCCGCCGGCGCCTGCGTGGTCCTGATGGCGCTGCGCATGCGCCATGTCTTACCACCCTTGCCCTTGCCCTTGCCCTTCTACGGGCGCTGAACCTCGCCCGAACCCGCCTCCGCCTTCCCACCCGTCACCTTGATCCGCCCGATGGGCACGACGACCTCGGTCCACTGCGCGATGTGGTTGTTGGACAGGATGTCCTGGAACGGCAGCCGGAACGCCGGCGCGGTCGGGTCAGTAGCCGCGGCGGCGCGGCCGGGGAAGAACGGGCTCATCCATAGCTGCGGCCTGCGGACGCCGACCAGACGCACGCCGTAGTCGCGCTTGGTCGACCACGTGATCCAGTACAGCTCCTCCTCCTGGCCCGGCGGGCCCCAGGTCGAGCGGAACGGCGCCCAGCGAGGCCACGAGTTGGTCATGCCCGCCTGCACGTTGGCCAGATCGAGCTTACGAGCGTCGGTGCCGTCGATGCGCGCGACCCACAGCTCGGCCGAGTTGTCGTCGTAGGCGTCCTCGGTCGAGCGGTTGAACATGACCCACCGGCCGTCGGGCGAGATCGACGGGTAGTAGTTGTTGCCGTTGCCGGTGATGATCGGCGTCGGCGTGCCCCACGTGCCGGCGACCGGGTCGTAGGGGATGGTCATGATCTGGCCGCCCTGGAAGTACCAGTCGGGGTTGCCGGCGGTGCTGGCGGTGCGAGTGAACGCCAGCAGGTTGCCGAGCGGCGAGAAGTCGGGGTGGGTCGAGAACCCCCCGGCCGGCACGGCCGGGCCCATGGGCAGGCCAGTGGCGCCGTCACGCACCGTGAGCGTGCCCTGGCGCGATGTCACCAGCCGCGAGCCGTCGGGCGAGTAGGTCGCGAAGTTCCAGTACTGCTGGCCGACGGGGATCATCGGCGTCCGCGTCGACACGTCGAGCATGGTCGAGCTGCCGTCGCCGCCGTCCCACACCACGGTCATGCGCTCGCCGTCGCGCGAAAGCGCGTGACAGGCGACGCAGCGACCGGCCTCGGTGGTGGTGTAGACCGGTTCGGCAGGGGAACCCGGGTTGCCGAAGTCGTGGCGGAAGATGCCGTAGGGCGCGCCGCCGGCCGCGGTCGCCGCCCAGTAGTAGAGGCCGCCCTCGAGGTCGTTGTTGGTCAGCTTGAGCACGCGCGGCGTGGCCGCGCCGAAGGTGGCGGGACTGGCGACGCGGGTGGCGCGCACGTTGACCGTGATCTCGCGTCCGCCCATCGACGCCGCATACCACTCGGCGGTCTGGAACGCCGACCAGCCGGTGGCGCCGGTGCCACCCACGTAGACCTTGAGATCGACGTGGTCGTTGAGCATCGAGATCTCGAAGAGGTCGTGGCTGAAAGCGTCGCGCCAGTGCACCTCCAGATCGCCCAGGTTGCGGGGCACGATCGCCTGATCGGGCGGGTACGCGATCTCGGGTGACTGCGCGGGATCGAGCGTGCCGGCGACGAACAGATCGGGCGCGTTGGGTGGCGCGCCGGGGCCGACGCGCACGCCCTTGACGAACACCTCGATGCTGGCGGTGCCGGTCAACGTCTCGAGCTGCGCGCTCGCCAGCGAGACGCCGGCGCTGCCACCGCGGGCGGTGAACACCGAGCCCGCGAACGAGCCGATGAGCGGATCACCGAGCGTCCAGCGCACGCGGCTCGAGACGTCGAAGCGATTGCCCGACGGCTTGACCAGCTCGACGGTGAAGGTCTGGCTGGCGGCGGCGTTGTTGATCACCTCGAGCCGGGCCAGGCTCGGCACCACCTCGAGCACGTCGCCTGGCTGCGGATCCATCGTCTCCTCGTCGTCGGGCGGCGCGGGATTGCCGCACGCCGCGAGCGCGAGCGCGACCGCGAGCGGTGCCAGGAGACGGACGGGGGTCGACGGCGCGAGGGAGGTGCGCGTGCTCATCGAGGTGAGTGTCGCGGATCGGCGCCGTCCGTGTCGAGAATCGACCGGATTGCGAGCCCTCTCACACCGCGAGCCCGGGGGTACGGCCGGTCGTCCCCACCCCGGTCCAACCTCCCCGACCGGGCTCCAGCGCCGGCCCG
>SXJR01000171.1 GCA_005779305.1 Myxococcales bacterium | reverse complement strand
GGGGCCGGCGTCGGCGTCGGCGCCGGCCGCCGCGGCCACGGGCGCGACGTCCCCGCGATCACACGCGGCCGCCGCTGCGGCCGCGATCGCGGAGGGCGGCACGATGTCGAGATCCCGCGACACGCGCATGCCGAGCTTGTGCACGAGCAAGCTCGCGGGATAGCGCCGGCCGTCGAAGCCGCGCTCGCCGAGCGCGGCTGACAGCCACGGGAAGAGCGCCGACTCGGGCGCCGCCATGAACGCCACGTAGGCATCAGCCGAACCCGGCGAGGCGGTGCACTGCGCCGGCGTGCCGCCGTCGGCGCCGTTCGCCGATGCGTTGGCCAGGACGCGGTCTCCGGACCGGAGGTAGTCCTGCCCGTTCATCCGCACCGTGGTCCCGCCGCGGTCACCGGCGAGCGCGAACAGCTCGTCGCCCGACCCCGTCGTCACGGTGAGGCTGGCGTGGTCGTCGGTGCGCGTGGCGTGGAAGCGCAGCGAGAGATCACTGCGCGTGAACGTGCCGCGGATCGCGTCGGGAGCCGCGAGCTCGAGGGCGAGTCGTCCGGGCCCGTCCGGATCTTGCGGATCCGGAGACGGGCTCGGAGGCGGTGAGCTGCACGCGCCGAGCGCGATCGCGGCGAGGGTGATCATCTGGACGATCGTGCGCATGACCGCCTGGTGTGCAGCCGGCGGGCCAGCGCGCGAGGCAGGCAAGTGTCCGTTCTCGCTCGCTCGCTGCCGCCGCCCTGCAGGCCGGCGTTGGCAGGTGCCGCCCCCCGCCCGCAGCAACGTGATGTCGGTCCAGCCGGCACGGCCGCGGAGGCAGCGTCGTGCTCAAATCGCGTCGATGCCCGCGCTTCGTTTCGGCCTGGTCGGTACCGGGGACGCCGGCAAGCACCACGCACGCGCGCTCGCGGCGCTCCACGCGGCCGGCGCCGTCGACTTCGCGGCGATCACGTGCCGTGATCCCGCGCGGGCCGAGGCCACGCTCATCGCACTCGCCGCGCCGCCTACCACCGCGACCTTCTCGACGCTCGATGACCTGGTCGCCGCTCGCGCCGTCGACGCCGTCATCCTGGCCACGCCCGACGGGCAACACGCCGCCCAGACCAACGTCTGCGCCGCCGCCGGGCTGCACGTCCTGTGCGAGAAGCCGCTCGCGCTGTCCGCGGCCGACGCTCGTGGCGCCACCGCGGCCGCGTGCGCAGCGGGCACCGTGCTGGTGGTCGGTTATCACCTGCGCCATCACACCGGGCATGTCGCGCTCCGCGAGCGGCTCGGGGAGCTGGTCGGCCCGGTCCGCGCGATCGACGTGCGGTGGGCGTGGCCGGACCCGGCGGTCGACGGCTGGCGCGCCCGCGGCGACGGCGCGCGGTGGTGGAGCCTGGCGGCGCTGGGGACACACGCGATCGACCTCGTGATGTGGCTGTGTGGTGGTGTGCCGGTGGAGGTCCAGGCGATGGCGCAGCCGCACCCGCAACCTCAACCGCAGCCGCATGTTGTCGATCTCGCGGCCGAGGTGCTGCTCCGCATGCCCGGCGGCGTCCTTGCCCATGTGTCGTGCGCAGTCACCCATCGCGAGGCTCCACGCCTGCTGATCGCCGGCGATGCCGGCGAGGTCGAGGCCGTCCACACGCTCGGCCCCCGCGGCGCGGGCACCATCACGCTCCGTCGTGGCCGCGACGCACCCGTCGACGTGCCCTTCACGCCGGTCGATCCCTACCTTGCCCAGCTCCGCGCCTTCGTCGCCCGCATCGCCGCCGGCGACACCACTCCCGACCACCACGCGGTCGCCAATCTCGAAGTCCTCGAGCAGGTCGTGGCATCCAGGTAGCTTCAGCCCAGCCCCAGGAGACCCCGTTGGACGACTTCACCGAGCTCCCTGCCACGCTGCCCGCCGGCGTCCTTCGCGTCGATCGCCGCGACTACCGCGGCAAGCACTACCAGGTGCCCATCCTTGATCCGGCCGATCCGGTGATCCTGCACCCGCGCGCCGCCGACGCGGTCGCGCTCGATCCGCCCGACTCGCTGGTCCTGTCCACCATCGACAGCGTGTGGGATCTGGCCCAGTTCCTCCGCCCGCGACGGCCGGTGTCACTGGGTCTCCTCTCCGCCGCCGAGCTCACCGACTTCACCCGGCCGGGCGTCGTGCGCGTGCTCGACATGCCCATCAAGTTTCCCGACTCCGCCGAGTACCGCCTGCCGCGGGCGCTGGCTCAGTTTGCGCCGGTCCTCCAGCGCATCGTCGACGTCGAGGAGCGCGTCAACCCGCGTCCGCTCGAGTACTTCGCGTACCTCACCATCGATCAGGCCGAGGTCGGGCCCGGAGCGTTGCACCGCGAGGCGCCCTGCCACGTCGACGGTTTCCAGGGTGCGCGCTGGAACCCCAAGTGCCGCACCAACCACAGCTACACCGTCTCCGACGTGTTACCGACCGCGTACTACCCGCAGCCCTTCGACTTCACCGGCCTCGACGAGCGCGTCCACGACTACTTCTGGGAGATGAACGCGCAGGTCGCCGACACCGACGAGGCCCACCGCTGGCAGCCGCGCGCGGCCGAGCTCACCCTCATGGACTGCTACTGCGTCCATCGCGGCGTCGAGGCCGATCGGCCGACGCCCCGCACCTGGATGCGGCTCTCGTTCGAGGAGCGCCGTCGCGTCTTCGATCGCCTCGGCAACGCTCACAACCCGCTGTTCGACTACGCCTGGGAGATGGTCGAGCGCGACATCGAGCAGCTCCACCTCATCCCGTTCCGCCAGGACGGCGATCCCTCTCACCGCGTCTTCCCGTGGCAAGCCCTCGACGGAACGCCGCTGGCCAGGGGGGCGGCCAAGACCAAGCCGCGCCTGCGCCGGTAGCCGTCAGAAGAACGCCGCGTAGCGCTCGATGCGTTCGGCCAGGCGCTGGCCCAGCAGGTGATGGGCCTCGTGCAGCGCAGCGTGGATCCGCCGCGCCTCCACCTGGTAGTTGCGTCGCTTCTCTTCGGTCCAGTAGTGCGGCGGCTCCTCGAGGTTGTTGATGCGATCCGCGAGCTTCACGATCCACACCTCGCGCGGGCACTCGCGGATCCGCCGCAGGCTGTCGTCGAGCTGCTCACCCTTGGGCAGCCGCGGATCCTTGCTCAGCGCCGCCACGCCGCGGGCCACGTCGTCGCCGAACCTGGCCGCCACGTCCTCCACCGACGTGCCGGTGTCCTCGACGACGTCGTGCAGGAGCGCGCACACCACCGCCAGGTCGGGCGCGTCCACCGTCTCGAGCGCGATGCCGCGCATCACCTCGGCCGCCACCGACACCACGTGCATCAGGTACGGCCGCTCGCCGCCCGGCACCTTCTGGCCGGCGTGACGGTCGGCGGCGAACTGCACGGCCTCGACGTACCTCTCCGGTGACCACATGCGTGCATACTCGCACCGCATGCGCACCGACGTCCTGCGCGTAGTCACGCTCAACATCTGGAACCGGCAGGGACCGTGGGCCGAACGCCTGCCGCTCATCCGGGCCGGCCTGGCCGAGCTCGACGCCGACCTCGTCGGGCTCCAGGAGGTGCTCGGGTTCCCGGGGCTGCCCAACCAGGCCGACGACATCGCCGCCGGCACCGGCTTCCACGTCCACTACGTTCCGGCCTGGCACATGGGCGGCGGCCTGACCTTCGGCAACGCCATCCTCAGCCGCTTCCCGCTCCTCGACGCCGACAGCCTGCCCCTGCCGTCGCCGCCCGGCCACGACACCCGCACCGTCGCCTTTGCCCGCTCCGACACGCCCCACGGCGCGTACCCGGTGTTCGTCACTCACCTCACCTACCAGCACCACCTGGGCACGGCCCGCTGCGCGCAGGTGCGGGCGCTCACCGATCACGTCAAGCGGCTCGCGCCCACCGACGGGCCGCCGCCGCTGCTCATGGGCGACTTCAACGCCGATCCGGACTCCGACGAGATGCGCTTCCTGCGTGGGCTCACCCCCCTTGGCGGCGAGAGCGTCTATTTCGCCGACGCCTGGCTGGCCACCACCGGACAGGACTCCGCCGCCGGTCCGGGCTGGACCTACGACCGCCGGAACCCCTATGCGATCCGCTCGCGCGAGCCTTCCCGGCGGATCGACTACATCCTGGCCCGCGGCCCCGACCGACACCTGCGGGGTGAGCCCCTGTCGGCCCGGGTCTGCTTCGACCAGCCGACGTCCACCCCCACGGGCGACGTCTGGCCGTCCGATCACTTCGGGCTCGTGGCCGACATCCAGGCCGCCACCAGGCCCCACGACCCGTTCTGACCGCGCGGCTCGTTACAGGTGGTTGGGCTTATTGAAGTGCGCGTCGAGTTCCGGTTCTGGCCCAGGACGGGCTAGAATTTTCGGGCGATGGAAATCACCTTCTGGGGCGTCCGGGGGAGCTACCCGGTACCCGGGCGCGCGACAGTCCGCTACGGCGGGCAGACGTCGTGCGTGGAGGTGCGCACCGCCAGCGGCAACTCCGTCATCATCGATGCCGGCACCGGCCTGCGCGCGCTGGGGCAGAAGCTGGCCCGCGACTCGGGCGAGCGTCGCCGTCGCCACCACATCCTGCTCTCGCATGTGCACTGGGATCACATCCAGGGCCTGCCCTTCTTCGAGCCCATGTACATCTCGGGCAACACCGTCGAGGTGTATGCGCTGCTGACCGCCGCCGACGAGCTGCAGCAGGTGATCGGCGGCATCACGCGCCACGAGTTCTTTCCGGTCCCGCTCGAAGCGGTGCCGGCCGAGATCAACTTCCACGAGGTCGATCCCGGCCTGCCCATGCTGGTCGAGGACGCGCAGGTGCTGCCGTTCGCCCTCAACCACCCGTTCGGCTCGGTGGGCTATCGCGTCGACGCCGATGGCACCAGCGTCGCCTACGTCGCCGACACCGCGCCCTTCACCGACGTCTTGCACAAGCAGCACTTCCTGCCCGGCCTGGAGACCCTCACCGACGAGGATCGCCGCGTGCTCGGCGACATGAGGGCGGCGCTGTCGAGGGCGCTCAAGGGCTGCGACACCGTCATCTACGACACCCACTTCCTCCCCGAGGAGTACGCCCGCTTCCCGCACTACGGCCACTCCACGCCCGATCAGGCGCTCGAGATCGTCGCCGACAACGACGTGCGCCGCCTGATCCTCTACCACCACGCGCCGTCGCACAACGACGACCAGATGGACGAGATCGCGGCCCGCTACAAGGAGAAGGGCGCGGCGGTCGGCGTCGACGTGCTGACCGCGTGCGAGGGCATGGTGCTGTCGGTCGGCCCGCGGGGGCCGGCGTGAAGATCCGCTTCTGGGGCGTGCGGGGCTCGTTCGCCATGTGTGGCAAGGAGTTCCTGCGCTACGGCGGCAACACGTCGTCGATGGAGCTGGTCACCGAGGCCGGCGGCCGCCTGCTCATCGATCTGGGCACCGGCGCCACCGAGTACGCCAAGACGCTGATGGCGAGCGAGTACGGGCAGGGCAAGGGCAAGCTGGCGGTGCTGCTCACCCACACCCACCTCGATCACATCCAGGGCCTGCCGTTCTTCACGCCCTTCTTCATCAAGGGCAACCAGTTCCGCATCCTCGGCGCCGATCCGGCGGGCAGCTCGCTCAAGGGCACGCTGCAGAACCAGCTCGCGCCGCACTACAGCCCGCTCAACGGCCTCGAGAACCTGGCCGCCGGCGTCAGCATCGAGAGCTTCCTGCCCGGCAGCGAGCTCAACATCGACGAGTTCGAGATCACCACCGCCGCGGTGCCGCACGGCACGATGTGGACCACCGCCTTCCGGGTGAAGGCCGACGACAAGGTGGTGACGTTCCTGACCGACGTCGAGTACCCGGCGCCCCACCGTCCGACCCGCGAGGCCTTCGCGCTGGCGGCTGGCGCCGACCTGCTCATCCACGACGCCATGCACGACGACGCGGCCTACGCCATGGCGCGCGGCTGGGGCCACTCGCCGGTGTCGGCGGGGGTCCACCTCGCCGGCGCCGCCGGCGTCGGTAAGCTCGCGCTCTTCCATCACAGTCCCGATGCCACCGACGCGGCCATCGACAAGATGGTCGAGGCGGCGCAATCCCGCACGTCGATCCCGGTGATGGGCGCGGCCGAGGGCGAGTACCACGAGGTCTGACTACGGCGCGCCGGCGTCGGGCATCGCGGTCATGCGCGCGAGCTCGGCTTCGAGGGTGGTGATCACGCGCTCGACCTTCTGGCGATCGGGTGCCTCCGGCGCCTCGGCCAGATAGCGCCGGTAGAAGGCGATCGCCTGGCGGCACGCCGCCGCATCGCCCTTCTTGGCCTTGCTCTGGAACGCGGCGGCCGCGTTGAACAGCAGCGCGGGGTCGCGCATCGCCCCGTAGGCGTCGAGGAAGCCGATGGCGGCGTCGTCGTAGCGGCCAGCCTGATACGCCTGCTGGGCCGCGTCGAACCGCTGCGCCGCTGCGCCGATGTCCGTGGTGGAGCTCTTGAGCGCGATCAGCGCCTCGCGGGCCCGCTCCGCGTCGCGACGCCACACCATCACGGTCACGATCGCGATGGCCATCGCGACCAGCGCCGCAGCGACACCGGCCAGGCGCCATCGCGACCGGCGTTTCGGTGGCACCATGGCCTGCTCGAGCGCCGCGATCAGCTCGGACATCGACGGGTGGCGCTCGTCGCGCCGTCGGCGCAACCCGCGCTCGATCGCCGCGTGCAGCCGGGGCGGCACCCCGGTCCCGTGGGGTGGAGGCTCTAGCTCGCCGGCCAGCACGCTCGCCGACAGCGCGGCGTAGGTGTCGCCGGCGAACGGCGGCCGGCCGTAGAGCGCCTCGTAGATCGCGACGCAGAACGAGAACTGATCGGCGCGGGCGTCGACGGCCTCCCCGAGGTGCTGCTCGGGCGCCATGTAGCGCGGGGTCCCCATCACCGCGCCGGTCTGGGTCAGTGACACGCCCTGCGCGTCCATCGACGCGCCCTCCCGATCCTCGGCCGCCGCGACCAGCCCGAAGTCGGTCACCCGCAGCTTGCCGTCGGCGCCGACCAGCACGTTGTCGGGCTTGAAGTCGCGGTGCACGAGCCCGGCGCTGTGGGCGGCACGGAGACCGCGCGCGGCCTGGAGGTAGGCTTCAGCGATCTCGCGCCAGCTGCGGCCGGCCTGCCAGCGCGTCAAGGTGCCGCCCGCGGCCAGCTCCATCGCGATGAACACCTGCTTGCCGTCGCTGCCCACCTCGTGGACCACGATGATGTTCTCGTGGGTGACGCGGGCCATGGCCTGCGCCTCGCGCAGGAAGCGCGCCCGGGCCCGGGGTTGATCGTCGCGGCGCAGGACCTTGAGCGCGACCTTGCGGCCGAGCAGCGGATCGGCGGCGAGCATCACCACGCCGGACGCACCGGCGCCAAGCCAGCCTTCGATCGCGAAGCGTCCGACCGAGGCCGGCAGCTCGCGGGCCCTCATCGGATGACCGGGCTCGGTGTCGGAGGTGCCCGCCGTCACCGTCCCGTCGTCGCTCACGTCGGCACGGCCGTCGGCAGCGCGCGCACGATCGCCGGCGTGATCCCGAAGCGCGCGACCAGCTCGTCGAGCCGCTCCTGGGCCGCGCGATCGAAGCGCTTGACGCGGCGGGCCAGGATGAGCTCGTTCTTGAGCGAGTGCTCCCAGCCGGTGAGCTCGGTGACGGTGACCGCGTAGCCGTGGGCCTCGAGGGCGAGCGCGCGCACCACGTTGGTGAGATGCGAGCCCAGCTCGCGGCGGTGCCAGGGGTGCGCGCATAGCGCGGCCAGCGCCGGCTCGCTGGGCCCGCCGTCGCCGAGCTGGCGCGCGACCTCGGCCTGGCAGCACGGCACCACCGCGATCCAGTCGGCGCCGGCGGTGACCGCGCGCACCAGCGCATCGTCGGTGGCGGTGTCGCAGGCGTGCAGCGCCGTCACCACGTGCACGCGCTCGGGCAGCGGGGCCTCGGCGATGGCGCCGGCCACCGCGGTCATGCGCGCGCAGCCGAAACGAGCGGCGCGCTCGCTGGCGGCGGCGACCAGCTCGGCGCGCGACTCGATCGAGATCATGCGGCCCTTGCTCTCGCGGACCAGGCGCGTGGCGTAGAGCAGGAAGCCCAGGTAGCTCTTGCCGGCGCCGCAGTCGACGATCACCGGATCGGGGTGGCGGGCCAGCACGTCGTCGAGGGCGGGCCCGACCAGCTGGAGCAGGTGGCGGATCTGCTTCAGCTTGCGGCGCGCGTCGGCGTTGAGGTCGCCCTCGCGGGTGAGCAGGTGCAGGTCCTTGAGCAGCTCGGCCGTGGTCTCGGGCGCCGCACCGGGCAACAGCTGGGCCAGCTCACCGGCCAGCGCCGCACCACGGTCGACCTTCTTGCGCACCGCCGCACTGTAGCAGCGGTCAGGGCGGAGGCTGCGTGGTGGCCGTCCAGTCCGCCTCCGGGATCCACGTCGGACGATTCGATCCGTCGGTGCAGCTGGTCGGAGGCAGGCCTGGATCGCCCGCCGCCGTGAGCGTGCCGCCGATGCGCCGGCCGGGCAGGCGGAAGTACAGGCGCGGGAACGTGACCTCGCGCGCCGGCGGTCGCGGCCGCCCCTCGTCGCACATCCAAGGATTCTGGTGGCAGGTGTCGCGCTCGGCGCCTTCCATCGCGCGCTCGAGATGCTCGGCGCTCTCGCCGGCTCCGATCGGCGAGAACGAGTAGATGTCGAGCCACCCCACCGGGCCGGCGATCTTCACGGTGACGAGCCGCGCCTGCTGGGGAAAGACCAGCGTCGACGGTCCGATGACCTCCCAGAATCGATGTTTGCCCGGCGGGTGGACCACCCGCAGCTGCGAGTCGTGGGTATGACCTGCGAAGTAGGCCACCACGTTGTCGTGGCGGCCGAGCGTGTCGAGCAGGACGCGACGCTCTCCTGCGTCGAAGATCCCCCACAACGGGTGGTGCGCGAACACGAACACCAGATCCTCGGGATCGGTCTTGGCGAGGCGATCGTCGAGCCACTTGGCCTGGGACGACTTCAGTTCGCCATAGGCGCCACGGGGTGTGCTGGTGTTGAGGACGAACGCCCAGATCTTGTGTTTGAAGGCGGAGTCCTTGGCCTTCTGGATCTCGAAGCAGTAGAAGCCGAACGGATTCGGGTCCGCCGACGGCGCTGCCCTGGCGAGCTCGAGCGCGTTGGTGGTGGAGCCCTTGCTCGTCGACTGGAACCAGAGCAGATCGAAGCCGTTCATTCTGGAACGAGTGGCCATCTTCTGACTAGCAGGAATCGCCTCGCCACACGGTCCGCCGTCATCCAGCGGAGGAATCGTGGCGTACCCCGGCCACTCGTTCGACAACACCTCGCCCTTGTCCAGCTCCGGCTCCGTCTCGTCGGCCTTGCACTCGAGGCCGCGACAGTGCGCGTCGACGAACGCGTTCACCGAGTTGCGCGGCGTCGCATCCCTGCGGAGCTTCCCTCGTTCGTCGTACGCCTCGGCGTCGTAGGGATCCATGACGAAGTGGTCGGCGACCACTTCGTGCACGACGCAGACCCGATCGAGAACGGCCGGGATGAGCGTGAAGCTCTTGCTGGGTACGTCCACGCGCTCGCAGCCACGATTGTCGGGCCGCCGCAGGTTGTACTCGCGGACCAGATCCGAGATCGGCGTACAGGTGCAGGGCACGCCCTTCCACGAATCGCCCTCGCATTTCATGCGGTCGGTCGGCTCGGCCGTTAGCTGGAGGTTGCCGAAGGCCAGCAGGTCGTGATTTCCGACCGCCTGGTACCAGGGGATGGTCAGCGCATCGCTGCGCTCCCGGAAGTCCTCGAACTCGGAGAGCAGGCCGGCATCGACTGCGTCACCGGTATGGATGACCGCGGTCGGCATGGCCTCGTCGCGGTTGCCGGTCTCGCGCAGGTCGTGGAGTCGCTCGGCCTCGGCGTTGATGGTGTCGACGATCGCGCTGAAGACGAACCCCGAGTAGAGCTCCTGCTCGTAGTCGTGCTCGAAGGACTGCACGAGCGGGTCGAGGCGGCGGCTGACCGCTTCGCCGCCGAGCTTGGCCTCGGGCTCGCGGATCTGTCCGTCGCTGACGTGGATGAACGAAGCGATCGCCTCGGGCCTGGGGAGCGGGCGCAGGCGCAGGTGCGCCGGCTGCGCGATGGTTGTTGCCCGGCCGTCGTCCACCTCGACCACGCTTGGCAGGCTCTGAGAGAAGCTGCCGGGCACGGCGGGGCCAGGCTGGGTCAGAACATCCACCAGGTAGCGCCCATTCTCGACCCTTTGGGTCAGACGCCCGGTCTCGTCGGTCTTGACCGTGAAGTTCAGCGTCTCCAGCGAGTTCCAGAACTTGAACACCGCCTCGCCTCGTTCGCCCTCGGTGAGGAGTTGATAGAACGAGCGTCCGAACTGACTCTCCGAGCACGGCTTGGCCCCCACCGTGTCCCGGAGCAGATCGAGACAGTCGACCAGCCCGGTGGGCGGATGCGAGATGTAGCGGCCGGCCCGGTCGGCGCGCGGCGTGAACGGGTCGTCGCGCTCGATCGCCGCCGAGCTCCCGCGGTGCACGCGGATGGTCACCGAGTGGCACCCGGCGATCGCGACGAACAGGATCACCCGCCAGATCACTGCGCTTCTCATGGCTTTGGCGCTCCTCCGAATCGATACGAGAGGTCGAGGCCCGCGAAAACCCCGTCGAACGACCCCACCATCAGGTCGAGATGGCCGCCGATGGAGAGTCCGCGCCAGACCCGGTTCTTCTCGACGCCGAGGCGATAGCGCTGGATGCGCGAGGACTTGATCGCGTTGCGCGGTAGGTCGAGCTCGAACCCGGTCTGGATGTACGCGGAGGTGTAGTCGGTGACGTGAAGTCCGGCGCTGAGTGCCGTGACGCCGGTGAGGAACCAGTGCAGCTCCTCATCGCCGGCGCGGTGGGCGGCGTTGGCCATCGCGGCGAGGTTCACGTGGACGAAGGGCGCAAAGCAGCCGCGCAGTTCGTAGCGGCGTTCGAAAGCGGCGCCGACTGATCGCTCGGCGAACAGCTGGGGTTCGAGCGGCGACCGCGCGGCGAGCTCTCCCCGCAGGATCCGCTGGTCGAGCGAGCCTCTCCGCGGCGCCGCGCCGAAGATGCGGAACCCGATCCCGTTGCGCCAGCCCCGGCTCAGGAAGCTCCACCGGACGTGCAGGCTGCCGACAAGGCTTCCGAAGTCACTCTGGATCTCGTCGACCATCTGGTCGGGGTCCGCATCCCGGGTCGGTTCGGACGCCCGTATCCCGTGGGCGAGGGTGAGCGAGCCCCCCAGATTGAAGGACGTCTTCCGGTATAACGTCGCGGATCCGTGCGCGATCGTCGTGTGCATGCGTGTCCGCGGCAACGCCCGGGTCGACGTCTCGCGCGAGCTGAACGCCGCCCCGCGCGAGGCAAACACGAGCCGCGTGCCGCCGAAGACCGAGTCGATGTCGGGCGTCACGCCGTGTTGATCGGCGTCCTTCCCCGCTGGTTTCTTGTCGGAGAACTCGGGATCGACGGGGCAGTTGTCACGCCAGTTGGCCCACGCCGGCGGTGCGGCCGCCATGACCGCGAGCGTGGCAACGAGGAGGGGACAAGCGGGCCTCATTCGATGCTGTCCTCGCTGCGGTGAGTCCTCTTGAGATCGCCGGCGATGGCGAGGCCGAGTTGCCAGCCGTCTCGATCGCCCGAGATGGCATCGACGAACGCGCCCAGGTGGAAGTGTCGGCACGCACACAGCGGCTGGAACTCGGCGTAGAGCCGAAAGCGCAGGAAGTGACCGCTGTCGAAGGTGAACGGCTGCTCGGGTGGCTGGGGTTCGGTACGTTCGGTGTCGGCGTGGGTGCGCAGCTCGACGCCGAACTGTCCCTCCAGCAAGATCGTCGACGACACGTATCCACCGATCGCGACGGCCATCGGGAACACGAAGACGCCGGCGGTGTTATTGCGTGCGACTCGTTCCTGGAGGGGGCGCCAGCCGATCACGTCGGCGCGGGCCCGCACATACGGACCCCGACACCCGATGAGCTCGATGCGCCCTTCGAGGCTGAAGGCGATCGGCCGGTCGTGCGCGAACGCGGCGACGTTGAACGGCATGAAGTCGGCGATGCGGTTGACGTCACGTGGGTAGTTGACGCCGTCCCCTTCGCGGCTTGTCCACGGGGCCGCACCGGCGCCGAGCTTGGCGCTCACACCGTGGCGGAGCGCACCGCCAATGAGATACCCGGTATCGCGGTAGCCGACCGCCGCGTTCAGGTTCCCGTAGTAGCGCTGGGTCGGCAGATCGGGCACCAGCGCGTTCGCGGGCGCGACTGACTGCAGCGCCGCCAGGTCGATGCTGAGGAACGGACCGCCGGTGTGCTGGATGTGCACGTGGGTCTGGACCGGCAGCAGGATGATGTCCGGCGCCGTGATGCTGTTGAGCGGCCGACGGAAGCGGACGTACGACAGGCGGGTCTCGACGCGGCTCGGGCTGAGCGCGGTGTCGATGTCTCCGCTGCGGCCGAACGCGCTGGACCGCGGGCGAGGCTGATCGATCGGAGGACAGCCGTCGCGCCAGTCGGCGCGCGCCGGCGTCGCGGTGAGCGCACCGGCGATCCCGGCGCAGAAGAGCACCGCTGCGCGCACCCCCCGATCGGTGAGCATCGACCGATGCTACGGAATTCACCGAGCGTGCTCAATCACCCGGCTCGGGTGAGCGCCGCCGGGGCTCAGCCGCGAGCGACGATCGCGAGCGTGATGTCGCGGCCGTCGCCGCGCAGGACCACATGGCGAGCGGCGTCGAGATCGATCTGCTCGACCGCCATCAGCGTGCCGAGCTCGGACGGCGCGATGCCGACCACCTTGCCGGTCGGGCCCATCCAGTCGATCGCGCTCGAGGTCACGCGACCGTCGTCATCGATCGCCACCGTGAGCTGGAACAGCTCGCCGGCGCGATCGAGGTCGAACACCATCACGCCGGGAGCCTCGTGCACGCGCACGATCTGATCAGCATCGGCGAGAGACTCCGCGACGGTCGCGGCCGCGCCGGGCGATGCCTCCGCCGTGGCGGCGGCAGGGGCCTGGAGCGAGAACACGATGAGCGGCGCGATGAAGTACATGCCCTGCCTCATTGCGACCGCCGTACCAGACGACGAACTGAACGGTTCCGAGACCTTGCCGCCGGCCGTGGGCCCGCGGACACGAGGTCGTGTTCCGCCACGGATCGAGCGTTTGGCCGCCGCTGCTCGACTTACGCCGCCAGCGCTTCGCGGGCCGCCACCTTGGCGCGGTGGGCGCGGGTCTTCACCGTGGCCAGCGACAGTCCCAGGCGCGACGCGATCTCGGTCTCCGAGTAGCCGTCGCGGTAGCGCATGGCGAAGACCGGGCCGTACTTGGGTCCGAGTCGCTCGATGCGACGTTCGGCCCGCGCGCACAGCTCGTGATCGGCGAGCGCGTCGTCGGAGCGACGGGCGATCGACGGCAGGTTCTCGAGCCAGGCGCCGCCGCCCTCGTCGTGATCCGCCGACGCCAGCATCTCGCGGGAGAGGCGGCGTTGGCGGCGTAGATACATGAGCGCGGCGGTGGTGGTCACGCGGTAGAGCCACGTCGAGAACGCCGAGTCTCCGCGGAAGCTCGCCATGTGGCGAAACGCGAGCAGCATCGCCTCCTGGGCGACGTCGTCGGCGGCGTCATCGTCCTTCACGAAGCGGTAGGCGATGGCACGGGCATAGCTGCGTGCACGGGCGTCGAGGCATCGGTCGGCTAGGGGCATTCGCGGCACCTGTCCCTCCTGAGCTGCGGGTCCACGTGTTCGTCACCATGCTGTCGCAAGAGTCGTTCCGAGCACTTGGACAAGTTAAGTCAGCCAGTTACGCACCCTTTGCGCGTTTTCTGTGTCCACGTTTGTGGACAGTGTCTAGACTCGTGGACATGGTGCGTCGTGACGACGACGGAAGCCCGGAGGCTGTGTGATGCCGCATCACGTCCGCAAACGACCGCCCGAAAGCCGTGTGCGGGAACTCCGCACGCACGGTTGGAAAGGGGTCCTTGCTGAAACCCACCGCGCGGTGGAGGAAGACTAGGTTCGACCAATGGGCCGTGTGCTGGTGGTGGACGACGACGCGCTTGCAGCGCGGCAGGTGGCACGCGTGCTGGGCGAGGAGCTGTACGAGGTGGAGGTGGCGACGTCGGTGCCGGCGGCGCGCGCGGCGGCGGCCGAACGTACGTTCGATGCGGTGGTGCTCGGCTTCCGTCTCGGCGGCGTCGCCGATGGCGCCGAGCTGGCGGCGGCGCTGCGGGTGGTGCAGCCACACCTCGCGGTGATCGCGACCACGGCGTCGGCCGACGACGACGCCACCGCGCGCGCCCGGGCGGTGCTGGGGCCGCTCCATCACGTGACGCGACCGGTGGCGGCGGCCGAGCTGTTGCCGCGGCTGGCGGCGGCGGTCGCGTACGCGCAGCTCGAGCAGAAGGTGGCGCGGCTCGAGCATGAGCTCGAGAGCCGCGAGCGCGCGCTGACCTCGACGTCGTCGGAGCTGGCCACCGCCACCGAGCGCCTGGTGGTGGCCGAGCAGCTCGCGGCGGTCGGGCGCGTCGTCGGCGGCATCGCCCACGAGCTCGGCCAGCAGCTCGCGCTGGTCGGCTACGCCGAGGCGCTCAAGAGCCGGCTGTCGGCCGATCCCGAGCTGGTCGAGCTGGCCGACGTGATCGTGCACGCGCAGAAGCGCTTGCTCGCCACTGTCGATGCCATCCGCGACTTTTCGGGCGGCGACGGCCGGCCCCTGGTGCGCGAGCCCGCCGATCTGGCGGCGGTGGTCGATGAGGCGCTGGCCATCATCGGCTACGACCGCGAGGTGCGGCGGCGGCGCATCGTGCGCCGGCTGGCGGCCCATCCGCTGTGCCGGCTGCACCACGACAAGATCACGCAGGTGGTGATCAACCTGGTCCACAACGCCGCCCTGGCCAGCGACGAGGGCGGCGAGATCGAAGTCGCCGTCGACGAGCCCGCGCGCGGTGTGGCCCTGCTCACCGTCGCCGATCGCGGCGCCGGCATGACGGCCGAAGTGCTGGCCCATCTGGGCGAGCCGTTCTTCTCGACCCGCGGCGACCGCGGCTCCGGGCTCGGCGTCGGCATCTGCCGCCGCATCGTCGAGGAGCACGGCGGCACGCTCACCTTCGAATCGGCGCCGGGACGCGGCACCACGGCCCGCGTGCGGCTGCCGGCGATCGAGGGTGGCCCGTGACGCTTTCCTCGACGCAGCCTGCGCCGCAGGTGCTGGTGGTCGATGCCGAGCCCCACATCCCGCGGCTGATCGCGCTCCTGCTCGGCGACGGCCACGTCGTCGATTCGGCCGCTGACGCCACCCGCGCGCTCGAGCGCCTGCAGGCGGTGCCCTACGACGTGGTCCTGGTCGATCTGGAGCTGCCCGGCGGGGGCGCGCCGGTGATCGAGCGGCTGCGCGCGACCGCGCCCGATCTGGCGGTGGTCGCGCTGGCCGCGGCGCCGACGTTGCAGTCGGCAGTGGCGGCCATGCGCCACGGCGCCTTCGACGTCCTCCGCAAGACCGTCGGCGGCGACGAGCTGCGCGCGGCCATCGAGCGCGCCATGCGCCACGGCGCGCTGGCCCGCGAGGTGCGGCGGCTGCGCATCGAGGTCGATCGGGCCCGCGGCCTGGGCGAGATCGTCGGCGAGTCGGCGCCGATGCGACAGCTCCTGGCCCTGGTCGAGCGCGTCGCCGCCACCGACGCCACCGTGCTCATCCTGGGCGAGAGCGGCACCGGCAAGGAGCTCGCGAGGTCGAGCGCGCTGGCAGCCGCGGTCGCTGCCGCTAAGCCGAACGATCTGAAATCAACGGAGGGGCGGGCATCCTTTGCCCGCCCCTTTCGTTTGTCCGGCGCATTCCATTTGAGGAGAAGCCGGAAATGACGACCCGCAGTGCAAGCGCGAAGTACGAGGGCCTGGGCAAGGACGGAAAGGGCCACGTCTCGCTCCAGTCGGGCGTGCTCACCGACCAGCCTTATGGCTTCAATACCCGGTTCGAGAACGAGC
>SXJR01000021.1 GCA_005779305.1 Myxococcales bacterium | reverse complement strand
GTATCGGTCGCGCCTGGCGGCAACGACCAGGTCCGCCCGATGAGGCGCGTGTAATCCGCTGGGATATCGGCGTCGATGCCGGCGCCGCCATCGCCACCTCCGCCGTCATCGTCGGCATTCCCGTCGTCGCCGCCGCCACAACCGACCGTCGCCGCCGCCGCCGTGATCAAGATGAAACTGATGATCTTCGACGTCCTCATCGCGAGGACCATACACGATCTGGCGCGCGCCACACTTCTCGATATGCTCACCCCTGGTGGGAGTGGACCTCAAGAACGTGATCGTGTTCGCACTGGGCGGTGCGCGGCACGCGGCCGAGCTGAGGTGGGTGCGAGAAGTGGTTACATTGGGCTTCGTCACCGAGATCCCGACCGCGCCACCGGGGCTGACCGGCGCGTTCAACCTGCGCGGCAACCTGGTCCCCGTCCTCGACACCGGGGTCCTCGTCGGTGGCCGGCCCGGCCCGTCGCCCCGGCAGGGCGACGGGGCCCTCCTCATCGAGCTCGACGGGGTGATGGCGGCGCTCCGGGTCGACAAGGTCGACGAGGTCGCGACCCTGCAGCAGACCCCCGACGGCACGGGGGTCATCGACAGCCGCGGCCGGGTCGTGCCCCTGGTCGACCCGTCGACGCTGGTCCGCAGGGCCGTCGCCGACTCGCTGGCGGTGCGCGGTGACGCCGACGGTGAGCTGGCGCTTGATCTGACCGCCGACAGCATGCGCCCGACCCGTGATCCGACCACCGGCGCCAAGACCCCGCCCGGCTTCGATGGGGACACCACGCTTGGGTAGCCGATGACCAGCGGCGATCGTGACCTGCTCGTGGACTTCGATCCGGAGGAGCTCGCCCTCCTGCGCCAGCTCTTCCGCGACGAGGCGCACGACGCCCTCGAGCAGGTGACGGCGCGAGCCCAGTCCGCCGGCCTCGCCGAGGCGGTCGCCGACGCCGTCAACGAGATGATGCGGGTGACCCACACCCTCAAGGGCTCCGCCGGAACCGTCGGCCTCGACGACGTCGTCGACCTGGCCCACAAGCTCGAGGGCGCGCTGGCCGCGGTCCGGTCGGGGCAGCGGCCGTGGTCCAACGCCTTCGCCGAGGCCGTGGTCGAGATCGCCGACGGGATGCGTGCCTACGTCGACGCCTTCGGCGATCCCGCCCGCGCGGCCCCGCTCGCCGCCCGCGTCCACGAGCTCCTCGCGCCGTGGTCGGAGTCGCGGCGCTCGCCGTCGCCCACGCCGCCGCCTCCGTTCGGAGCGCCGGCGTCACGCAGCCGGAGGCGACCAGCCACCGAGCCCGTTCCTGAACTCGACCCCGACGACGGCGAGGACCGCGCCGCGTCGAGCCGCTCGATCATGCTGCCCGGCGCCCTGCCCCCCAGCCTGGCCGCCGACCTCATGAGCGACGGGATCGTGGCCGATGAGGTCGACGCCTCGGCCTCGACCAGCATGCCGGTGATCGACGCGTCGACCGGCTACGACGCCCGCACCCTCCTGCGCGTCGAGCCCGAGCGCATCGACGAGCTGATGTCGGCAGCCGGCGAGCTGCTCTTCGATCGCAACCGCATCGAGCGCCGGGTCCAGCTCCTGCGCACGCTGACCCGAGACCTGGGCCGCGCGCGCCAGGCGTTGCGCGACGACACCGGCGGCGTGCGCGCCGCCACCACCGAGACCCAGCGCGCCGCCATCGAGGACCGGCTGCACACGGTCGAGGGCCAGATCGCCGCGCTGACCACCCAGCTCGCCCAGACCACGGCCGCGCTCCTCGACGAGACCGAGGCCATGCGCCGCAACCTCGGCGAGCTCCAGCGCGGCCTCACCCGCGTGCGCATGCAGACCGCGCGCGCCCTGTTCGCCCAGCTCGCCCGCGCGCTGCGCGCCGCCGCCCGCACGGCAGGCGCCAAGGTCGAGCTGCGCACCCGCGGCGAGGACACCGAGTTCGACAAGGCCGTGGCCGAACGCGTCACCGATCCGCTGATCCAGCTCCTGCGCAACGCCGTGGTCCACGGCATCGAGCCGCCGGCCGAGCGCGTGCTGCGCGGCAAGTCGGCCACCGGCACCATCCGGGTCCATGCCCGCCAGGAGGGCAACCTGGTGGTGATCGAGGTCGCCGACGATGGCCGCGGCGTCGACGTCAAGAAGCTGCGCGAACGCTTCGTCGAGAGCGGCCGCTGGTCGCGGGCCCGCGCCGAGCTGGCCAGCGACGATGACGTCCTCCACGCCCTGTTCGATCCCGGCGTGTCGTCGCGCGACGAGGCCGACGAGCTGTCGGGGCGCGGCATTGGCCTGGATCTGGTGCGCGAGACCATCGCCCGCCTGGGCGGCGAGGTGCGCATGACCTCGACGCCGGGCCGCGGCACCACCTTCACCCTGCGCCTGCCCGTCTCGACCGCGGTCAGCCAGGCCATGCTGTTCAAGGTCCACGGCCAGGTCTACGCCCTGCCCAACACCCAGGTCGTCGACACCGCCTTCGTCGAAGCGTCGGCCACCACGTGGCCGCCTGGCCCGGGCGGCGCACCGGTGGTGCGCCTCGAGCACCTGCTTGCGATCCCCAGCGCCACCCTGCCCGAACCGGCGCCCGCCCGCCGCCCCGCCGTGGTCCTGGCCTACGCCGACCAGCGGCTGGTGTGCACCGTCGACAAGGTGGTCGGCCCACGCGAGATCGTGGTCAAGCAGCTCGGGCCGCTGCTGTCACCGTTGCCCCTGTTCGCCGGCGCCACCATCAGCGGCTCGGGCAAGGTCCAGCTCATCCTCGATCCGGCGGCGCTGGTCCGCGCCGCCTATCCCGAGCGAGCCCTGGCCTCGGCCACCGCCACCGACCCCGCGCCCGAGGCCCTGGCCGGCCGCGCCCTCGTCGTCGACGACTCGCGGGCCATCCGCGAGGCGCTCACCTCCATGCTCGCCCGCGAGGGCTGGATCGTCGACGTCGCCGAGGACGGCACCCGCGCCCTCGCGCTGGTCGATCAGCTTCCTTACGATCTGATCGTCACCGATCTCGAGATGCCGCGCATGGGCGGCTTCGAGCTCATCGACCGGCTGCGCGCCGAGCCGCGCACGCGGACCACGCCGGTCGTGATCGTGTCGTCGCGGGTCACCCCCGACACCCGTCGCCGAGCCAGGGAACTGGCGGTGAAGGGCCTGATCGCCAAGCCGCTCACCCGCCGCAAGTTGCTCGAGGTGCTCTACCCGACCGAGACGGGGAAGACCTGAGCGCCGGATCAACCGGCCGAGGTGACCATTCCGGGCTGGGCGCGCCGGGGTGCGGGGCTCGAGTCGGCGGAGTCGTTGCGCGGGACGCCCTCGCTTGGCACGTCGTCGCTGGCATCATCGCCCGGGGCGTCATCGCCGGACGCACCATCGAGCTCACCCGGCTCGACCGGCGGAGGGAGCTCCTCGATCTCGGGACCGACCAGACCGCTCGCCTTTCGCGCCTCGGCGCGGATCTGGCGCTCGGCGCGCCGGACCTCACGGTCCTTGACGCGATCCTTCTGGGCCATCTCGCGCTGTCGCTTGGCCATCGTCGCTTTGCGGTTGGTCGCCATAGGTTATTCCTTCCGGGTGCGTCAGCGCCTGGTCAGCGCCTGGGGCGGCCGCGTCGCGGGCGGCCCTTGGAGGATTCGAAGAAATGGGGGCCGGTCACCGCGCACGCAGGATATGCGGCGACGATCGCCCTGGCGGTCTTGAGGGCGAGCTCACCGCGCGGATCGTCCTCCACCGTCACCGGCGCGCCCGCACCTGCGGGAGCGTAGGACAGCGTGGACTTACCGGTGCTGGCATCCACCGAGATGAAGATGCGCTCCGGCGGTGAGGCCAGGCGAGGGATCGATGCGGAATCGAGGTGTGGCGCCATGAGGATGGACCGCCCGCTGGTGCGGGCAAGGCTTCCATCTCGCGCTCCGCCTGGAGCCCCTGATACGCGAGGAAGAACGATGTCTACCACGCGGCGGCTCAACTGCCAAACCCCGGACCACCCGTTGTTGACGAGGGATCAGCGCTTTGGACCACCGCGATGCGAGACGCGGATCAGCGGTTTCTTGCCCGCCTTTCCGCCGCGACCACCGCCCGGACCCGGACGATCGGCGGCGCGCGCGACCTCGCGGCCGGCCTTGCGGCGGCGATCGACGCTGCGGCGATCGTTCTCATCGATCTCCGGCAAGCCGCGCCGCGCCGGCGCCGCCGCCGGCACCGGCTGGCCCGCCGCCGCCTTGACCAGCTCGAGCTCGAGCCTGCGCCGCGCCACCGAGACGTCCTTGACGATGACCTCGACGGCGTCGCCCATGGCCAGCGTGAAGCCGCTTCGGCGCGCGCGCAGCCGCAGGTGCAGCTCGTCGTAGCCGATGTCGGTGCCGAGCGAGTCGAGCTTGATGAGGCCCTCGACGAACGGCTGCTCGATCTCGACGAACGCACCAAAGCTCGTCACGGCCGAGACCGTCCCCGAGAAGCGCTCGCCGATCTGATCACGCATGAGGTACGCGCGGTACATGGCCACGGCCTCGCGCTCGGCCTCCATCGCGCGGCGCTCGTGGCCGCTCGACATCGCGGCCAGCTCCGACAACCGAGACGCCGGCGGCGGCAGATCGCGGTAGGCGCCGCCCGACGGAAAGCCGTCCTTGTGCAGGTAGTGCTTGAGCAGCCGGTGGACCAGCAAGTCGGGGTAACGCCGGATGGGCGAGGTGAAGTGGACGTACTCGCCCGAGGCCAGACCGAAATGACCGATCGGCACCGTGTCCCACACCGCCTGCTTGAGCGAGCGCAGGACCAGGAACGACAGCGCGCGCGACGCGCTGGTCGCGGCCACCTGCTCGAGCACGGCCTTCATGCCGATCGGCGTCATCGCCTCGTCGACGTCAACCTCGATGCCGAGCGCCCCCAGGATCTCGGCCAGCTCCTCGACGCGTTCACGCCGCGGCGGCGCGTGGACGCGCCACACCGTGGGCGCGCCGCGCTTGCGGAAGAAGCGCCCCACCGCCTCGTTGGCCGCGATCATGAACTCCTCGACCAGCTGGTACGCGCCCTTCACGTCGGGATCGCCCTTGGCGCGGACCACGTCGCGGATCAGCCGCGGATCGTCGGCGTCGAGCACGACCTTGGCCTCGGGCAGATCGAGCTCGAGAGTGCCGCGGGCCCGGCGCTGCGCGCGCAAGGTCTTGCCCAACGCGTCGAGGCGGGCCAGCTCGTCGGCCCACGGGAGGTAGGCCTCGCGGCGGCCACGGAAGTCGCCGCGCAGGGCCGCGGCCACGCCGGGATAGTCGAGGCGCGCCTGCGAGCGGATGACGGCCGCCGCGTAGGCGGTGTCGATCAACGTGGCCCGGGCGTCGTAGTCGAGCCGCACCACCATGGCGCAGCGGTCGACGTCGGGGAGCAGCGAGCAGATGCCGCTCGACAGCTCGTGCGGCAGCATGGGGATGACGCGATCGGGCAGGTAGACCGAAACGCCGCGCAAGGTGGCCTCCTTGTCGAGGGCGTCCTCCCAGCGCACGTAGTGCGAGACGTCTGCGACCGCCACCCAGACCCGGGTGCCGCCGTCGGGACCGTCCTCGATGCACAGCGCGTCGTCGAAGTCGCGCGCGGTCTCGGGATCGATGGTGCAGAAGCGGCGATCACGCAGGTCGATGCGATCGGCGCGATCGTCGACGCCGACGGTCTGAGAGGTCTGCTCGCCCTGGGTGCGCGCCGCCGGCGGGAACTCCACCGGCAGCGCGGCGACCGCCAGGATCTTCTCGATCTCGGTGCGGGGATCGTCGGGGGCGCCGAGCACCTTCAGGATGCGCGCGGCCAGGTCGCCGCCGCGGTCCGAGGGGTATCGCGTGATCTCGACGACCACGGCCTGGCCCTCCGCGGCCGAGGTCCCGCCCTCGAGCGCGACCTCGCCGAAGTCGGTCGCGACCCGCGGATCGTCGGGCACGAGCAAGAGCACGCGACCGGCGCGGCGGACCACGCCGGTCAGGCGCGCCCGGCCCCGGGCCAGCACCTCGTCGACCCGACCCTCGATGCCCTTCACGCCGACCCAGGTCGACAGCCGCACCTGATCGCCGTCGAGCGAACCACCGCGGTACTTGGCGGGGACGAACACGTCGCGTCCGTCGCCCATGGCGACGAAGCCGTAGCCGGCAGGGTGCACGGTGATGCGCCCGACCGGGCGATCTTCGGTGCCACCGTCGGGCTTCGTGACGGTAACGGTGGGTGCCGCAGGCGGGGATGGCATGCGTCCTTCGACTCGGCCTCGCACGGACTGTTCGCCCTGAGCATGGCCCCGAAGCGGACGTGTCGAAGGGTCGGCCGGCCCAGGACGAGCGGAATCGCGGCGCATCCGGGTTCGGGATGTGCTTGCCGCTCCGGTTGCGGGTGCGGCGGCCGGGGCGGCGGCCGCGGCGGCCGCGGCGGCGCCACC
>SXJR01000170.1 GCA_005779305.1 Myxococcales bacterium | reverse complement strand
TGGTCGTGAAGAACGGCTCGAAGATCTGAGCCTTGGTCTCCTCGTCCATGCCGTGCCCGCTGTCACTGACGACCAGCACGCCGACCCCGGGTGCTGTGGACGTTGCGAGACGAAGGCGGCCGCCGGTGGGCATCGCGTCGCGCGCAGTCAGGGCGAGGTTGAGGAGCACCTGGTGGATCTGGGTCCGGTCTGCCCGCACCGGCGCGAGCTCGGGATCGAGGTCGGTCGTGATCTCGATGTGCTCGGGCAGCACACGGTCCAGCATGGCTGCGAGCTTCTTGACCTCGGCGTTCAGATCGACCGCCATCATCGTCAGGGTTTGCTTGCGGCCGAAGGCCAGCAGCTGCGCCGTGAGATCGCGCGCACGCTTGGCGGAGTCGTGGATCTCGTGCACGTATTCGAGCAGGTGCTTGAGGCTGTCGGGGAGCTCATCGACCACCATCTCGGAGTAGACGAGGATGGGTGTGAGCAGGTTGTTGAAGTCGTGAGCCACGCCACCGGCCAGGAGCCCGAGTGACTCGAGCTGTTGTGACTGTCGGAGCTGGACCTCCAGCCTGGCGCGCTCGACCTCCGCGTGCTTGCGCTCGCTGATGTCGGTGGCAACGCCGAGCACCAGCTCGGCCCGACCGTCGGCGCCGAGGATCGGGCGCTTGACGGTCTGGAGCCAGCGCGTTGTTCCGGTCGCGTCGGTCACGGTCTCCTCCGCGATGAACCGCTCCTGCAGCGTGTCCATCACCGCCAGATCGTCGCGCCGGAAGCGTTCGAGCTCGCTGGTCTCGGAGTTGAAGTCGGCGTCGGTCTTGCCGACGAGCTCGTCGACGGTGGTGCCGTAGGCCTCCGCCACCGCCCGGTTCACCAGGGTGAACCGGCCAGCGCGGTCCTTGGCGAAGATGAGGTTGGGTGCCGTGTCGATCACCGTGCGCAACAGGCGTTGCTGGCCGGCCAGGGCGCGCTCGGCGGCCCTGCGTCGATGGCTCTCGAACCCGACCGCCACCATGTCGGCCACCGACGCGGAGAACGACTGCTCCTCGGAGGTCCAGTGCCGCGGGCCTCCGACGTGCTCGGCGCAGAGAACCCCGACGACCTCATCGTCGACGAAGATCATCGCATCCAGCATCGCGCCGATGCCGAGCGGCGTCAGGTACGACGCGCTGAAGGCACTGGTCGCGGGGTGTCGGTGAGCGTCGTCGGCAGCGATCAGCCGCCCGGACTTCAGGGCGCGTTGATAGTCTCGATACTCGTGGAGGGGGATCACGGCGCCGCGTTCGATGCGCCCGCCGTCGAACACACACGCGGCGACCAGGGCGTCGCGGGCGGGTTCGTGCAGCCAGATGCCAACCCGGGCGACCTCGAGCGATCCGGCCACCTCCTGGACGATCTGTACGAAGGCGCCGTCCAGATCGTCGAGCGTGAGGGCCACGGTCCGGGCCAGGCGTGCGACGGTGCGCTGGTGGGCCTCGACGCGGGACCGGCGCCGCTCGGTGTCGTACAGGTGGGTGATGTCCGTCGCGATCCCGGTGTATCTGAGCCCGCTCCCCTTCTTCGCACGTCGAGCGCGCAGCTCGATCCCGCGGCGACCTCGCGGGTCTTCCGTCCAGGTCCGGATCTCGATCCGGTCGGCGTCGTCGGCGAACGTGTCGGCGACGTGCTGGCGGTCGCCCTCGGCGATCGAGGTCAGGAACTGCTCCACCGGGACCGCGACGGTGCGGTGGGCGTCGGTCACGAATGGCAGCGGGTGCCCCTGCAGATTCACGGTCGCTCCATCCGCGCTGAGCGACCAGATGGCAATGTCGCCGCCGGCCATGGCCTCGTGCAACGCCTGGTTCCGTGCAAACAGCTCGGCCGACGTCAGCTCGAGCGAGCGCTCGAGCAACATCCGCCCCTCGTCCGCCTCGCGGTAGGCGTTGTCGACATCGGTCAGGAACTGGCGAAGGCGGGGATCGTCGGGGACATCATCGCCGAAGTGTCGGCGCAGCTGGCGGCGCAGCATCGCGTGAACGCCGAGCTGCTTGGATCGCTCCACTAGACCTCGGCGAAGGTGGTGATGGTCATGGTCTGGTTGTGAAGCTCGCATCCCGACGCACCCAGCGGTCCGAGCTCTCCCAGCGAGTAGAAGCCGATCATCGGTGCCGCACCGACGATCTCGCGCACGGCCTCGAGCTCCTCCTCGGTGCGTTGACGAAGCACCAGCCGGCGTCCGGCGCAGCTCACCAGCAAGGCCAGCTCCGAGGTCTGGCCCAGGTGCTTGATGCCCATGTTGGCCGCTCCTTGCGCTCCGTCGATCAAACGGTCGAAGTTGGCCTTCATCAGCCGGGCGAGGTGACCTTCGGGCATGTCGCCCGCAAACGTGATCCCACCGGTCTCCTCGTTCATCCCGAGGATGGTCCGCACCACCGAATCGTGGCCATCCGGGGCGCGGACAGCCAGGGGGAACAGGAGCCCACTCGCCGGCAAGCCGCTGGCGTGGTCGCCGAGGTATTGACGATAGAGCTCGAGCGCCGGGCGATGGTCGAGTTCGAGCAGGACGTTCCCGTCGGATCGGGTGATCTGCCGTTCCGGGCCGAACGAGTCCCACCCGCCCAGGCTTCCGCATCCGACCCGGAGCGCCGAGCCGTAGAAGCCGACGGCGGCGATGATCCCGGACTCCGGTGGCCCGTCCGCGACGACCGTGGTGTGCGCGAACGCCGGATCGGCTGCCAGCCCGCCGCTGATCGTGACGCGCGGCGGGATCGCGCGGACCAGCCCACGGACCAGCGGCGTGCCGTTCACGTTGAGCCCGTCGGAGAGCACGAACACGTGCACGAGATCGGCCGCGCTCAGCATCGACCCGAGCTCGAAGCCGGCCGCCTCGGAGTCTGGCGCGTGCTTGACTCTCACCCGGGCCAGCCGGATCCGGGTGCGATCGAAACGGATGGCCGCCGCGACCACGTCGTCGCGCAGCGTGGTGGATTCGATCGATCCCGAGGTCGAGCACCCGAGGATGTGCGCGCCCGGGCACAGCCGGCCCAGGCCTTCCACGTCGACCTGATCGCCGTCGCCGAAGACGAGCACGAGTTGAGCGCCCTCAGGTGGTGGAACTCCACGTCCCAGAAACGCGACCTGCATCACATGAGTATCGGTCAAGATAGCGGCGGCGTGAATGTGGGCTCCGTCCGCCTCGGCTCTACCTTCACTGACAGCGCGCGATACCGGGGTCGACCTCGAGCACGAACTTCTCGGGGCCTAGCGGCAGGTCCAGCTTCCGCTCCTTCCAGTCGACGAGCAGATCGGCCTTCTCGCCCGGCGAGCGGAACCGCGACTTGCCAGGTACCCGGCGCTGGAGCTTGTTCTCGTCGGTGAGAGTGGTGAAGTCGGTGTTGTCGATCCGCCACTCCTGCGCGCCGTCGCGCTTGACCTCGCTCGAGACGATGTCGGCGTGGCCGTCGCGCGCATCGAGGACGATGGTCTGGGTACGGCCGTCCTCGCCGGTGAGCTCGAGCACCTCCTTCCCGGCCTTCTCGTCCCAGCGCACGGTGCCGGTGGCGCCCGCCACCACCGGCGAGGCGCCGATCGCGAGCTGGACGAAGTCGTCCGGCGCGAGCGCGATGTTGAACAGGGCGGCGATCGTCTCCTTGCTACACGGGCCACTGAGCTGACAGTTCTTGTTCTTGTCGGTGAAGGCGTAGTCGATGCCGTCGCACGCCAGGTCGGCGATGGGGTCGTTGCCGGCTGGCGACAGGGCGTTGATGCGTACCTTCGAGCCGGTCGTGCCCATGACCAGGACGACGCCCTTCACCCGCTGGTCGTTCATCCAGTAGTCCATGACCGTCTCGGCGCTGAAGCTCGACACGCCGTCGCGGGTGGCGGCGATGCGGCCGAGCAGCTCGTCGACGGTGGGCTCGGGATACGGCCGCTTGGACGAGCCTTTGGGGCAGCCGCAGGCGAGGACCCCAAGGAGGGCGAGGACAAGGAGGGCGAGGCGAGGCATGCCCCGGTGATACCAGAGCCCCCCGGGCCTGCGCCCGTCCCCGGGTGCGGACGTCACATTCCGAGCTGCTGGATCAGGAAGGCGTAGAGGTCGGCGTTGGACTCGACCTGCTGGCGGACCAGATCGGCGCCGCCGTGGCCGGCGTTCTTCTCGATGCGGAGCAGCGCCGGGCGATCGATGGCGGTGGCGTGCTGGACCAGGGCAGTGAACTTGCGCGCGTGATTGGGATCGACGCGATCGTCGTGATCGGCGGACATCATGAGCAGGGCCGGGTAGGCCACGCCTTCCTCGACGCGGTGGTAGGGCGAGTAGGCGTAGAGCGTCTTGAACTGGGCCGGATCCTCGGCCGAGCCGTACTCGGGGATCCAGGTCTTGCCCGATCCGAACTTGTGGTAGCGGACCATGTCGAGCAGCGGCACCGCGCAGATCACCGCGCGATACAGCTCGGGCGCCTGGGTCATGGCCGCGCCGACCAGGAGGCCGCCGTTGGAGCCGCCGTAGATGGCCAGGTGCTCGGGGCTGGTCCAGCCCTCCTTGATCAGCCAGCGCGCCGCCGCGGTGTAGTCGTCGAACACGTTCTGCTTGTTGGGACCGGCGCCGGCCTTGTGCCAGTCTTCACCGTATTCGCCGCCGCCGCGCAGGTTGGGGATGGCGAGCATGCCGCCTTGCTCGAGCCAGACCGCGCGCGACGAGCTGAACGACGGCGTCAGGCTGACGTTGAAGCCGCCGTAGCCGTAGAGCAGCACCGGGTTCTTACCGTTCTTCTCGATGCCCGCGTTGTGGAGCAGGAACATCGTGACCTCGGTGCCGTCCTTGCTCTGGTAACGGACCTGCTCGGCCACCATCTTCGACGTGTCGATGGGCAAGGTCACTCGCGACCACTCCTTGACCGCTCCGGTCTTGATCGAGGTCTCGTAGTTGACCGAGGCCTCGGTGAACGACGAGTACGAGAAGTAGCCGGTGTCCTCGTCGGGGTTGCCCCCGATACCGCTGGTGGTGCCGAGCGGCGGATGGTTGACCTTGCGCACCAGCTTGCCGCTCAGTTCGTGGACCTCGAGCTCGCTGGTGGCGTTGCGCAGGTAGTTGAGGACCAGGTGCTCGCCGACGACACTGACGCCCTCGAGGGTGCCGTCGGCCTGCGGCACGAGCTCCTTCCAGTCAGCGCGGGCCGGCTTCTTCGGGTCGACCTTGAGCACGCGGTAGCGGGGCGCGTCGAGGTTGGTGTTCACGTAGAACTGGTCGCGCCAGACCGTGACCTCGAAGATCGCGCCCAGCCCGACCGCGAGCGGCCGCCAGTCCTTGTCGCCCTTCTTGAGATCCTTGAAGTAGACGTCGGTGGAGTTCCAGCCGTGCTGCACGCTGGCCGTGAGCCAGCGGCCGTCCCACGACACGCCGCCGCCGAGGAAGGTCTGGGGATTGCGCGTGGCGGGGTGGACGATCGGATCCTTGGTCGGATCGGTGCCGAGCTTGTGGAAGCGCAGCTCGGCGAAGCCCGGGCGGTCGGCGACGGTGACCTCGCCGCCCACCGGCGGCACCCAGACGTAGTAGAAGCCCTTGCTGTCGGGCGTCCACGACGCGCCCGAGTACTTGGTGCCGGGGATGACGTCGGTGGTGTCCTTGCCCGTGGCCAGGTTGCGCACGTAGGTCACGGTCTCGTCGGAGTTGTTCTCCTTGCGGGCGTAGGCGACGAACTTGCCGTCGCGCGACGGCCACCAGCCGCCCAGCCCCGACGAGCCGTCGGCCGACCAGGTGTTGGGATCGAACAGCACCTGCTCGGCGCCGTCCTTGCCCACCTTCCAGTAGACGACCGTCTTCTCCTTGGTGGCGTGCTTGCGCGTGTAGAAGTAGCGGCCCTTGCGGTGGGTGGGCGCGCCCATGGCGTCGAAGTAGAAGACCTCCTTGAGCCGCGCGGCGATCGCGTCGCGGCGGGGCAGCGAGGTCAGGCGGTCGCGCGCGAAGGCGTCCTGCGCGTCCATCCACGCCTTCACCTCGGGGTTGGTCTCGTCTTCCAGCCAGCGGTACGGGTCGGCGACCTGCTGGCCGTGGATCTCGTCGACGATGTCGTCGCGACGCGTGGCCGGGTACGGCGGCTTTTGCACGGCCGGCGGCGGTTCCACGACCACGGGTGGCTCGGGCGCCGGATCGGGATCGGGCAAGGCGACCGTGTCGGCCGGCCTGGTCTGCTGCGCGCAGCACGAGGAGGTGACCGCGGCGGCAGCGACGAGTGCGATGAACGTCTTTCGCATGGAGGGAAGCTACACCGCCGCGCGGGCGGAGGCGATGCGACAGCGGTGCGACACCGGGCGTTGTGATACAGCGAGCACCATGTCCGCACGCCGCCACCCCAACGTGGTCAATGTCTCCGAGGTCGAGTCCATGACCCGCACCGCCGGCACCCGGTTCGGCGCGGTGCGCAAGAACCTGGGTGCCGTCTCCGGCGGTTCGGCGCTCGGCTGCACCTGGCACGAGGTCGAGCCCGGCCGCGCCGCGTATCCCCGCCACTTCCACACCGCCAACGAGGAGGCGGTCTACGTGCTCGAGGGCACGGGCACGGCCCTCATCGGCGAGGCGGCGGTGGCGATCGGGCCCGGCGACTTCATCGGCCTGCCGGTCGGCCCCGAGCACGTCCACCAGATCAAGAACACCGGCACGGCGCCGCTGCGCTACCTGGCCTTCTCGACCATGCACGACGTCGAGATCGTCGGCTATCCCGACTCGAAGAAGATCGGCGCCATGGCCGCGCCGTCGCTGCGGGCGGCGTTCACCGGCGGACCCAAGCCGTGGGTCGCGCACATCGGCCGCGAGGCCGACGCGGTCGGTTACTTCGAGGGCGAGGACACCGGCGAATGAGCGATCAGGTGCGGCGCAGGAGCAGGCTGCCCAGCGAGTAGCCGGCGCCGAACGAGGCCATGATCCCGTAGGCGCCGCTGGGCAGATCGTCGCTGTACTTGGAGAAGGCGATCGCCGAGCCCGCCGACGCGGTGTTGGCGTACTCCTCGAGGATGAGCGGGGCCTCGAGCGCCGTCGCCGAGCGACCGATCAGACGCTGCGCGATCAGATCGTTCATGTTGCTGTTGGCCTGGTGCAGCCAGAAGCGCGCGATCTCGGTGGGCGCCACGCCGGCCGAGGCCAGGTGCTCGCCGATGAACCTGGCGGCCATGGGGACCACGTCCTTGAAGACGCGGCGACCCTGCTGGTAGAAGAGCTTGTCGGAGTCGTCGCGGTGGGCGGGATCGCAGCGGTTGAGATAGCCCTGGTTGTTGCGGATGTTCGACGAGAACCGCGCCATCGCCTTGGTCGAGATGACCTCGTAGCTGCCCGGCCGCGCGCCGGCGAGCGGCTCGACCAGGATCGCGACGCTGGCGTCGCCGAAGATGAAGTGGCTGTCGCGATCACGGAAGTTGAGGAAGCCGGTCGTGATCTCGGGGGTCACCGCGAGCGCGCAGCGGGCCTTGCCCAGTTGCACCGACTCGGTCGCGAGCGTGATGGCCATGGTGGCCGACGAGCAGCCCAGCGCGATGTCGAAGCCCGAGCCGGTGCCGCCCAGCGCGTCGAGCACCTCGATGGCCAGCGCTGGATACAGGCGCTGCATGTTCGAGGTGCCGAGCACGACCAGATCGACGTCCTTGCCCTCGCGGCCGGCCTGGGCCAGCGCGAGCTTCGCCGCGTTGACCGCCCACTCGGCCTGGAGCGCGAGCTGGTCGTCGGGACGATCGGGGATGTTGGGCACCATGCGATCGGGATCGAGCACGCCGACCTTGTCGGCGGCGTAGCGCTGCTTGATGCCCGAGGCCTTCTCGATGAACTCCGGCGTCGACTCGCGCATCGCGGTGCGCGTGCCGGCGGCGATCTCGGCGGCGTGGGCGTCGTTCTCGCGACGGACCCAGACGTTGAACGCGTCGCACAGCTCGGCGTTGGTGATCACGGTCTCCGGGTGCCACACGCCCGAGCCGGTGATGGCGGTGCTCGTCGTCGAGCCGGCCTTGCTCATGCGGCGGAGGATACGCACGCGTCGATCATCGTCAACCTCGTCGGAGATGATGCTGCGTGGTCGGACCGCGTGGTGCGCAAAACTCTACGCGCGACCCGCGCGGGTGCGTCACTTCTTCGACAGTTCGGCCAGCGCGGCGCGCAGGAACGCCGACCTGGGATCGGCGGCGATCGCCATCTTGATGTTGAGCATCGCCGCCGAGGTGTCGCCGACCCTGAGTGCGCCCTCGGCGCGGCGGTAGAAGGCGAGCGCACGGGCGTTCATCGCGTGGGCCGGCTCGATGTCTCCGGAGGGCTGGCGCGTCACTGGCTGGGGCTCGGACGATGGCGAGGTCGCGACCGGCGGCGGAGACGTGGGCGGGTTGGATCGCGCGGTGGGGACCCCGACCGGCGGCGCCGCGGTGGTCGACTGCGGGCGCGGCGTGGCGGTGGTCGACTCCGAGCGGCCAAGCGGCGGCGGCTGGGTCCCGCCGGGTCGATGCGACGACGAGATCTCGGAGCGCATCGGCTGCATCGCCGCCACGCCGAGGCGCGACGAGAGCCGTGCGGTGCCCGCACCGCCGTGGCTGACCGGCGGCACCGTGGGCGCGCGCGGTCCGCGCAGCTCGCGCAGGTAGGCCGCGCACTTCTCGGGCTCCTTGAGATCGGCGTAGGCGCCGGTCACACGGGCGTACATGCGCACCAGCCGGTCCATCACGGCGGCGTCGATCCGGTTGCGGAACAGATCGGGATGCCGCGTCCGCGCGATCTGGTGATACGCGTCCTGGATCGCGGTCGGCGACGCGATCGGAGGGATCTCGAGCCAGTCGAACTTGCCGCGCCGATCTGCGATCGGCTCGACCTCGTCCAACCATGCCACCAGCTCGGTCACACTCCAGGTCACGGCACGCCTCGGCCGACTGGCCTGTCTGATCTTCTCTATAATCGGGTCCATGGCGCAAGCTTTGCGTGAGGCTCAGGCGGCAGCGGGGGCTCCGAGCACCTCCAGCGCCGCCTCCTGGGTGATTCCGGTGTCGGCGTCGCGCGCACGCACGTGCAGGATCCCGTCCTGATCCACGCGGAAAGTCACGTCGATGCGGACCTCGCCGCGGCGGCGTGGCGGTAGGCCTTCGAGCACCAGGCGGCCCAGCGGCTCGTTGTCGGCGACGCGCCTGGCGTCGCCACGGCAGCAATCGATCACCACCTGGGTCTGGTGATCGCGCGCCGTGGTGAAGGTGCGCGTGCGCTCGATCGGCGTGGGCAGGTTGCGCTCGAGGATCTCCTCGGTGAAGCCGCCGGCGGTGGCCACCCGCAGCGACGCCGGCGTGACGTCGAGGAGGATGGGCCGCGCCGGGGCCACCGCCTGGGCCCACGGCACGTCGCCGTGGGCAAGCGGCGAAAGCGCGAACGTGGGGACCGCGTCGCGGGTCGAGATGCCGGCGCCGTGGAACAGGCTGCCCGACAGGCTGCCGGCCTGGATCGCGGCGCCCTGGGCCACGACCTCGTCGGGGTTGATGCGCAATGCCGGCTCCTTGCCGAACAGCTCGGCCAGGCGCTGGCGCACCAGCGGGATGCGGGTGCTGCCGCCGACGCAAACCACCTGGCTGATCGACTTGGGATCGATGCGGACGGCGGTCAGCGCGTTGCGAGTGAGATCGATGCAGCGATCGACGAAGCCGCGCACCATCTCCTCGAGCTGGGTGCGGGTGAGGCGGAAGTTGAGCTTGTGCTCGGTGCCGCGGTTGACCAGGCCGTCGATCGTGCCCTCGGCCGAGGTGCTGTCCGAGAGGTGGATCTTGACCTCCTCGGCGGCGAGCACGAGGCGGGTCATGATCTCGTGGTTGCCGCGCGGATCGAAGCGGTGCTGCCGGTTCATCTCGGCGGCGAGGAACTCGGCGATGGCGCGATCGATGTCGTCGCCACCGAGGAAGAAGTCGCCGTCGGTGGCGAGCACCTCGAAGACCTCGTCCTTGATGGCCAGCAGCGACACGTCGAAGGTGCCGCCGCCGAAGTCGAACACGCACACGACCTCGTCCTTGTGCTGGCCGAAGCCGTAGGCCAGCGCGGCGGCGGTGGGCTCGTTGAGCAGGCGCAGCACGTCGAGGCCGGCGAGGCGGCCGGCCTCCTTGGTGGCCTGGCGCGGGGAGTCGGAGAAGTTGGCCGGCACCGTGATGACGGCCTGGATCACCCGCTGCCCGAGCTGGCGCTCGGCGCAGCGCTTGAGGTGGCCGAGCACCTGGGCCGAGACCTCGGGCACGGTGAGGCGGCGGTCGCGGGTGACGATGATCGGCTGCTGGTTGGGGCCTTCCTCGACCTTGAAGGGCAGGCCGGTCAGCGCGAGCTGAACCAGCGGCGAGCGGATGTTCTGACCGATGAGCCGCTTGGCCGAGTACACGGTGGTCTCGGGCTCGATCGCACGCCGCAGCTTGGCCTCGGTGCCGGCGACCACGCCGCCGCTGGCCGGGAAGGCCACCACGGAGGGGTGAACTCGTTCGCCCTGGGCGCCGAGCGCGAACTCGACACCGGTCGGTGTCGCCACGGCAACCACCGAGTTCGTGGTCCCCAGGTCGATGCCTACAGCGAGGGACATCAGGGTCATCTTCCTCCCAGACCCGTGCGGAGCCAAGAGGTCACGCGGTTTTGGGAGCGATCCTTCGAGACGTGCGAAATCACCCCATCGGGACCAGGTGACCTGGGACACGCTCACTGGCGCAAGCGTACCGGGCGGACGGTTGGGGTGGCGACGGGTACACTGCGCGCGCCGTGACCCGCATCGAGTCGTTGTTCGAGCCGCTCTCCTTCCCCTGCGGCGCGGTGGCGCCCAACCGGGTCTGGCTGGCGCCGTTGACCAACGGCCAGAGCAACGACGACGGCACGCTCGGCGACGACGAACATCGCTGGCTGGTGCGCCGCGCCGAGGGCGGCTTCGGCGTGATCACCACCTGCGCCGCCTACGTCGGCATCGACGGCAAGGGTTGGAAGGGCGAGCTCGGCGTCGACGACGATCGCGACGTGTCCGGCTTACGGACACTCGCGACAGCTGTTCACTCGCACCGGGCCGCGACCCCGAACGCCCGCCGGTCGAGCGCGACCGAGACCGGGTCGAAGGGCGCGCTGTGCATCGCCCAGATCTTCCACGGCGGCGTGCGCGCGCTGCGCGAGCAGACCGGCGTGCAGCCGTGGAGCGCGTCGACGTGGCACGAGGACGCGCCCGACTTCGAGGATCCGCGGCCCGCCAGCGAGGACGATCTGGCTCGCGTCATCGCTCAGTTCGGCGCCTCCGCCCGCCGCTGCGCCGAGGCTGGCCTCGACGGCGTCGAGATCCACGGCGCGCACGGTTATCTGCCGTCTCAGTTCCTGTCGCGGGTCTTCAACCAGCGCGACGATCGCTGGGGCGGCTCGCTCGAGAACCGCTCCCGCCTGGTGCGCGAGATCGTGCGCGCCGTGCGGGCGGCGGCGCCGAGCGGCTTCGTGGTCGGCGTGCGCATGTCGCCGGAGGACTTCGGCTACGCCCGCGGTCTCGATCTCGACGAGACCGTCGAGGTCGCGCGCTGGTTGTGCGACGACGGCGTCGACTTCATCCACCTCTCGTTGTGGCGCCACGAGCGCAACACGGTCAAGCGTCCCGCCGAGCACCCGCTCGACGTGTTCCGCGCGGCCTTGCCGGCGGGTGTGCCCATCGTCGCCGCCGGGGCGATCTGGACGGTGGAGGAAGCGGTGGCGACGCTCGCGAAGGGCGCCGCCGCAGTGGCGCTCGGCCGCGCCGCAATCGTGAACCCCGACTGGCCAAAGCATGTGCTCGAGGATGCGGCGTGGACTCCGCGCAGGCCGCCGCTCAGGGTCGAGGAGTACGGCGACATCGCGGTGTCGCCGCGGTTCATCGAATATTTGCGGCGCTTCAAGAACATGGTCGCGGACTGAGGCGCGGTTTCGGTCTCGGGTTTCGGTCTCGGGTTTCGGATTCCGATTCTGACGCTGGCCGAGGCCCGGGGCCCGGGGCCCGTTACGTCGGGTTCACCCCGAAGATGCTCCGCGCGATGATCCTCCGCTGGATCTGCCCGGTGCCCTCGAAGATGTCGTAGATCTTCGCGTCCCGGTACCACTTCTCGACGGGGTGACCGCTCTCCAGCGCTTCCTCACCGAGCAACGTGAGCGCGCGCGACGTGACGTCCTGGGCCACCTTGGCGCCGTACGCCTTGGCGATCGACGCCATGCGGACGTTGTCCATGTGGTGATCGGCCATCCACGCGGCCTTGTGCACCAGCGCGCGCGCGGCCTGGATCTCCATCTCCATCTCGGCGAGCTCGAAGGCGACGCGCTGGTGGTTGGCCATGGGCGTGCCTTGCATGGTGCCGCCCTGCACGCGCTCGACCAGGTACTCGAAGGCGGCGCGGGCGATGCCGACCGCCTGCGCGCCGACCATGGGCCGCGTCGAGTCGAGCATCTTCTTGGTATCGGAGAGGCCTTCGCTCGACTGACCGACCCCGAGCATCATGTCCTTGTGGACGCGGCAGTCCTCGAAGTGGACCTGCGCCGTCTCCGACGCGCGGATGCCGAGCTTGGTCTCCTTGCGGCCCGGCACCAGGCCGGGCGTGCCGCGGCCGACGATGAAGCCGCGCACGCCGGCGCGGCCGGCGGTGGGATCGGTGTTGGCCCAGACCACGTACACCGCCGCCGAGGCGCCGTTGGTGATCCATTGCTTGTGGCCGTTGATCACGAAGTGATCGCCGTCGGGGCGCGCCGTCGTCGACAGGCCCGAGATGTCGGAGCCGGTCGACGGCTCCGACAGCGCCATGGCCGCGACCTTGATGTGGCCCTTCTCGTCGTCGCCCTTGAGCAGCTTGCGGAACTCCTGCTTCTGCTCTTCGTTGCCCATGCGCGAGACCGGCGACGCGGCCAGGCCGCTGCCGCCGATGGCGAGGCAGATGCCGGCGCAGCCGTAGGCCAGCTCCTCGGAGCCGGCCACGCCGATGCGGGCCTGGCTGGCTGGCTTCTTGGCGTTGCCGCTCTCGCCGTCCTCGTCCTTGCCGGTGAGCGCCTTGCGGCCGTCGACGACCGCGGTCTGGGTCATGCCGAAGCCCTGGGCCATCTTCATCAGATCCCAGGGCATCGACTCGTCGCGGTCGTGCTTGACCGCGATGGGACGGATCGACTGCTTGGCGAAGGCGCCCAGCATCTGGCGGACGCCGGTGAGCATCGGGTTGTCGTGGAAGATGTCCATGGTCAGGCTCCCTGCTGGGCGCGCACCGCGAGGATGCGATCGAAGCGCTCGTCACCGAGGAGCTGCGCGAACGCGCGGGCGTCGCGCATCAGCTTCTCGACCGGGTAGTCGTTCACGAAGCCGTAGCCGCCGAGGATCTGCACGGCGTCGACCGTGGCGCGATCGACGACGTCGCCGGCCAGCACGCGGGCGCGGCTGGCGGCGTCGTGAGCGGCGGCCCGGGTCGGCCCGTCGACGACCCGGTCGGCGAGCCAGGCGGCGTGGAGCGCCATCAGCCGTACCGCGGCGGCGCCGGTGTCGGCGTCGTCGCGCAGGCGGATGAGGGACTCGAAGGTGCCGATCGGCTTGCCGAACTGGATGCGCTCGTCGGCGTACTTGCGGGCGTGCTCCATGCCCGCGGTCGCCACGCCGGTGGCGCGCGCCGCCAGCGAGACCTTGTACCAGGTGAGCACCTCGGTGATGGCGTCGGCCGCGGCCGCGCCGCGGGCCAGCACCATCGACGCCGGTACCGCCGTCGCCTCGAGGACCAGCGAGCCCCAGGCGGCGGCGCGCCAGCCCGAGGTCGCGACCGCCTCACGCCGCGCGCCCGCCGTCGCCACCAGCGCCAGCACCGGTTCATCGCCGGTGCGGGCGGCCAGGAGCACGTGGCTGGCCGTGGCCAGCGCCGGCACCGGGCCGATCTTGCCGGTGATCCGCAGGCCGTCCCCGTCGCGGGTCACGTCGAGGGTGCCGCGTGCGTCCCGGGCCGTGGTGGCCAGGCCGCCGCCGGCCAGGCTGGCGAACAGCGCCTCCCTGGCGGCTGCCGAACCCCAGCGACCGACCGCCAGCGCTGGCTCGACGTTGGTCTCGAGCACGGCCGCCATGCCGGCGCAGCCCCGGCCCAGCTCGAGCCCGCGCAGGGCCCGCCGCAGGTGCGAATACGGGCCGTCGAGCAGGCCGCCGCTGGCCTCCGGTACCGCGTCCAGGAAGAAGCCGAGGTCGCCGCCCACGGCGCTCAGCCGGGGTGGGGCGGCGCCGGCCCGGTCGGCGTCGGCGGCCCAGGCGCGCACGTCCTTGTCGACGAAGCGCCGGACCGTCTGCGCGATGAGCGTCTGCTCGTCGTCGAGTGCGAAGTCCATGCGGGCAGGATACGCACGCGCTCCCGGCAAAGAAGCGCACTTCGCCTTACTCGCCTTTCAGAGATCCGGTGCCGAGGCACTTGCGAGCCGGCGTTCTTCCGACTAGCTTTCGCCGCCGCGAACAAAAGGCGGGGTAGCTCAGTGGTAGAGCAGGGGTCTCATAAGCCCTTGGTCGGCAGTTCAATCCTGCCTCCCGCCACCCTGGTAGATAGGCTGCCCTTGCCGGGCAATGCGCTATCCTTTCGCGTCCTTCGGGGATCGTCTAATGGTAGGACACCAGCCTTTGGAGCTGGCCATCAAGGTTCGAATCCTTGTCCCCGAACTCCGAGGCCATCGGCCTCTCCCGGTAGAGTAGCTCCACCGGCTTCGGCGGCCGTACCCATGAAGCTCGACAAGACTACCTCCCTCTTCTTCGGCACGAAGATCGACTCCAAGCTGCGCGAGGCGCTCAGCCAGGCCAAACCCGGCGACAAGAAGTACTTCGACGGCTCCTCGGAGGAGTTCCTGCGCATCCTCGAGCTCCCCGACGAGAAGTGGATCGGTAAGATCATCAAGCCCGGGCCGGTGGTCACCGAGGTCGACGACATCCAGCGCAACATCGTTTCGATCATGCGCCGGGTCGCGCCCAGCGCCCGGGTGTCGGCGTCTGGTATCCGCATCTTCGTGCTGCAGGGCGTGACCGGCATGGCCGTCGTCGACGACGAGGACGATGTCGAGGTCGAGGCCGGCAGCTCGGGTCCCTACATCACGATGTAGCGCTGGTCAGCGTCTCGTAGGCGAGCCCCCAGCGGATGCCGCGATCGCTGACGACCATGCGCGGTGCGCCCAGGCGCGCGAGCAGGCGAGCGAAGATGGCGGCGCCGGCCGGGATCACGTCCGCGCGCTGGGCCTCGATGCCGACGATCTCGCGCCGCGCGGCGACGGTCGCGGCCAGCAGGCGATCGGTCAGCTTGGTGACGGCGGCCGAGGCGATGGTGTGGCCGTGCACGCGCTCGGAGTCGTAACGCTCGAGGGCGAGATCGGCGGCGGCGAGGTTGGTGGCGGTGCCGGCCGAGGCCACCAGGGTGGCGCCCGAGGGCAGGGTCAGCGGCGCCAGGTGCTGGTCGATGTCGGCCATCAGCGCGCCGCGGTCGTCGGCGGTGGGCGGATCGTGCTTCAGGTGACGCTCGGCCAGGCGCACGGCGCCGATGGGCACGCTCACCGCCGACACCACCCGGGTGCCGTCGCTGACCACGACCTCGGTCGAGCCGCCGCCGACGTCAGCGACGACAAAGGGCTGACCGCGCAGCGCCGGCAGGCCGTGGACCTGGGCCAGGTAGGCCAGCTCGGCCTCGCGCGCGCCGTCGATGGTCTCGACGTTGGCGCCCAGGAGCGACGCCGCCGGTCCCACGAACTCCGACGCGTTCTCGGCCTCGCGCATGGCCTGGGTCGCGATGATGCGTGTGCGCGCGACGTGGTGATGATCGAGCAGGGCCCGGTACTCGCGGCAGATGACCAGGCTGCGCGCGATCGCGTCGGGATGGAGGTGCTTGCTGGCGTCGAGGCCCTGGCCGAGGCGTCCGAACCGGCACACGTCGGTGATGGCGCGAACCTGACCGTCGGCGCAGCGCTCGGCGATCAGCAAGAGGAGGGTGTTGGTTCCGATGTCGATGACGCCCAATCTCACCAGCGCAGTCTACTCCCCTGGCCCTTGCCCTTGCCCGTGCCCTTGCCCTTCTCCGCTGGCGCTCGAGACTTGCCGCACTCCCGCCTCCTTGGCGCCCGGCGCTATAGTCGAGCTGTGTCGGATCCGTACCGCAGCCCGCCGGCGACGCCGTACCGGTCGCCGGGGCGACCGACCTACCCGTGCCCACGCTGCGAGATGTCGCTGGCCGGCCTCGAGATCGGCGGCGTCCGGGTCGACGCCTGCCAACGCTGCGACGGTCGCTTCGTCACCAGCGAGACCATGCGTAGCATCCTCGAGCACGACGGCGTGATCGCCGAGCTGCGCGCGGTCCTGCCCCGCGCCGCCAACCCGTGGGCCGAGGGCGGCCGGGTCTACGTGAAGTGTCCGGTGTGCGAGACGCTCATGAACCGCCGCCAGTACGCGCAGGGCTCGCAGGTGGTCATCGACTGGTGCAAGCACCACGGCATCTGGTTCGACGCTGGCGAGCTTCCGCGCGTGCTCGACTTCGTGGCCGCGGGCGGGCTGTTGCGGTGGGCGCTCACGTGAAGGTCACGACCGTCGTGCTCACCGGGTTCCTGGGCGCCGGCAAGCCCACGCTGCTCAACCGCGCCATCCGCATGCGTGCCGAGAGCGGCGGCGGTGGCGCCGGTGGCGGCGGCAAGCTCGGGATCATCGTCAACGAGCTGGGCGCCATCGGCGTCGACGGCGATCTGCTGCCCGGCGGCGCGGCGCGCCAGGTCGAGCTGCCCGGTGGCTGCGTGTGCTGCGTGCTCAACGACGACCTCGATCGCACCGTGCGCGAGATGCTCGATGGGAATCCCGAGATCGACACCGTCGTGATCGAGACGACGGGCGTCGCAGAGCCGTTGCCGATTGTGTGGGCGCTCGAACAGCCGCCGCTGCACGACCGGCTGCGGGTGGCGGCGGTGGTGACGGTCGTGGATCCGACCAGCTTCGCGATGGCCCGGGCGGCGAGCGTGACCGCCGAGATCCAGGTCGAGCACGCCGACGTGGTGCTGCTCTCGAAGGGCGACCTGGCCAGCGATGACGAGGTGGCGGAGACGCTGGAGGCGATCGCGCGGCTGGCGCCGGAGGCTCCGTGCGTGGAGGGCACGCTCGACGAGCGGGCGGGGTGGTTGCTAGGGGTGTTGCGGGACCCGGATCCGGATGTCCGGAGCCCTCACGTCCAGGTCCACGGCCACGGTCACGCCCACGATCACAGTCACGGTCACAGTCACGGTCACGGTCACGTTCACGGTCTCGGTCACGGCGTTCACGGGATCGACAGCGTCGCGTTCGCGGTGGATGCGCTGGTGGATCTCGAGGAGCTGGAAGAGGCCCTGGGCGAGCTGCCGGCGGTGTTCGTGCGGGTCAAGGGCATCCTCTGGGCGATCGATCCACGCACGGGGAGCGAGGCGCCGGCCTGGACTGCCGTTCACCGTGTCGGAACCCGCGTTTCGTCGGAGCCGGTGGCGGTGCCGGCCGGCGGTGCCCGCCTGGTCGCGCTCGGTCCGGGAGTGACGGAGGCCCCCCTTCGCGCCGGGCTCGCGCGCGCCGTGGTATCGTGCGAGCCGAGCACGTAGAAGAGATGGCCGTCGACGAACGACCACAGGCACGGACGCTGCGCGAGCTGCTGCTGGAGATGCGAGGGGGGTATGTCCTGCATCGACCGGTGGTTGTCGACGTCACGCCGGGCGCGCGCGACGGCGCCGAGGCGACGCTCGAGCGCACGCTCACCGTGCAGCTGCCAGCCGCCGGAGGCGACGATCTCTCGGCCGAGCTCGCCGCGTGCTCGTTCATGCTGGTCGGCCCCAACACGCTGTCTGCTGGCATCGAGAGCCCGGTGACGATCGGGCGCAGCCGCCGCTGCGACGTGCGCGTCGACAACGACTCGGTGAGCAAGGTCCATGCCTCGGTCGTCTTCGATCAAGGGCGCTCGGCCTACATGCTGGTGGACGAGAACTCGCGCAACGGGACCCGGGTGAACGGCCAGCAGCTCTCGCCCGGAGTGGCGGCGCCGGTCTACGCGGGCGCCCAGGTCGCCTTCGGCGACGCGGTGTTCGTCTTCATCGATCCGCCGACCCTGCGCAAGCTGGCGCGCATCGCCAGCTGAGCCTATGCGCGCCTGGCTGTTCGCGTTGGCCCTGCTCTCGAGCGGGCCGGGCGCGTGCTCGAGCGACCGCATCGAGGTCGCGTCGACCGGCGGTAGCGACCAGAACCGCGGGCCGCTCTTGCAGGCAGTCGCCACGCTGCGCGCCACCGGCCATGCCGTGCCGGCCTTCGCCGGCTTCGGGGCCACCGTCCTCGCGCTCCGCCCTGGCATGGACGAGACCGTGGCTGACGAGGCCGAGTTGCTCGTGGTCACCGAGGCGCTGGCCGTGGTGCGTGGTGCCGCCACCCGCGGCGAGTCGCTCGACGCCCAGATCGTCGCCGTGTGGCCGATGGGGCTGGCGCCACCGATCGAGGCGCCGGTACCAGGCGTGCCGGCCTCCGACGCGTGGGCGGCGTGGATGCCGGCGGCCGCCGAGGTCGCCGGCGCGTACCTGGTCCGCATCTGCGGCGGCGTGCTCGCCCTCGAGTGCAAGGACGTCGTGCCCGAGGGGCAGCGCGCCGTGGTCGGTGCGCTTGCGGTCGAGCGCTACACCGATCGCGCACGCCGCGCCGTCATCACCTGCCTGACCTGCAACGAACCCAGATGGCACGACGCGGTGGCTGGCTGGGAGGAGCTGACCCGCGTGGCGACCGCGACCGTGAGCGAGGCGCGCAGCGCCCACGCGCCGTCGCGCTGGCCCGAGGCGGGCGCCGCCGCCGTGGACGTGCCCGCTGCGGCTCCGTCTGTGCGCGTGGTCCACCTGCGGCCCGATGAGCGCGTCGAGCGCGTGCGCTACGCGCTCGCCGATGCGCGCACCGCCGGGGCGAGCTCGATCGCGCTCCTGGCCCGCGAGCGCGCCTACCCGTATCCCCTGCGCGCCTACCTGCTCGCCACCTCGGTCACCCGGCTGCCGGTGCGCGACGGTGAGCCGGTGCAGATGCTGACCCGCGCCCTCGACGCCCAGGCGCACGCGCCGCGCTGACTCCGGGTCAGAGCTTCCTGAGCGGTTCGACGCCGGTGAGCACGACCGAGCCATCGCGCGCGATGCGGATCTCGGCGGTGGGCGTGGCCTCGACCTCGGCGCGCGTGTGCCGCGTCGACAGCACGTGGATCTGCTGGTTGGCCGAGCCGCGCAGGCCGGCGCCGAGTCGATCGCCGGCCTGGTAGCGGCCGTCGATCAACACGTCGAGGTGGGCGAGCAGCGCTGGCCCCAGCGCCTGCGCGGCGATCTCCTCGCGGCGGTAGCCCGAGAAGACCAGCGTCGACAGCCCGAGCCGCCGCGCGCCCAGCACCAGCTCGAGTGCGGCCGGGGCCTGCTGCAACGGTTCGCCCCCCGACAAGGTGAGCCCTTCGATGCCGCGGGTCGCGCGGAGCTCGTCGAGGAGCGCGCCCACCTCGATCGCGTCGCCGCCGGTGGCGTGGGTGCCGGGGTTGAAGCAGCCCGGGCAGCCGAGCGTGCAGCCCTGCAACCAGATCACGAAGCGGGTGCCGGGCCCGTTGGCGCGGCTGCGCGGCTCGCGGGCGTGGACGCGGGCGATCACTTGCTCGAAGGCGGCGGCACCAGCGGCCGGGCGCGGAGCCCGATCGTCGACGGCACCACGTCGAGCTCCTTGAACAGGAGGTCGGGCGTGGTCACCGAGCTCTCGATGCCCGACGACGGCACGAAGCCCTCATCGACGCCATCGATGCGGTGCTCGATCTGGCTCTCGGTCGACGCCAGGTAGTTGGCCACGGTCGGGGTGTTGCCGACCGCGAGCAGGTCCTTCCAGGCCTTGATGGGGAGCTCGGCGAGCTGGGCCCCGCGCACGAGCTGCTCCTTGCCGTCCAGGGTCACGCGGTACGCGAGGAGCGTGGGCGGCGGCAGCGCCTGGTTGGTGTTGACCGCGATCTGGATCAGCTCGCGACGCGCCAGCTCGGTGGTGGCCGTCACTGCGGCGTCGTCGAATTGACGGATGACGAGGCCGGACGTCAGCCCGGCGGCGCGGACCTCGCCCAGGAGCTTCTTCTTGAGCGCGGCCGCGGCCACGCCGCCCTTGGCGGTCACGATCAGGTTGGTGGCGCTTCCGTGGAACGCGCCACCGCGGAAGGTGCGGCGGGCGTGGCCGTTGGATCGAGCGCTCGCGCTCGCCGGCGTGCGCGAGGTGAGCAGATTGGTGAGCATCCCGGCCTTGACCACCTCGACCCGCTGGGCGGCGACGCCCTCGTCGTCGATCTTGTAGCCGCCGATCACCGACCTCCCGGCCGAGACGCCGATGGTCGGATCGTCGACGATGGTGAGCGACGGCGCCACGACCTTCAGGCCGACGCGATCGGTGAGGGCGCCACCGAAGAGCTTGGCGTCGGCGGGGTTGATCCCCTCGGGCAGCGGTGTGCCGCCCAGGTTGGGCGCCAGGCCGAAGCGCACCACGCCGGCCGCGGCCTGGCCCTGGAACAGGACCGGACCGGTGTACGCGTCGAGGCGCGGCGCCTCGGCGAGGGCGGCGATGTTGGCGCCCAGCGTCCGCGCCTCGCGCTCCAGCTCGGCGTCGCCGGGCAGATCGTCGGCGGTGCGGCCGTAGCGGGTGAAGTACTGCGCCAGCTCCTGGCCGTCGGCGGCCTGGCCGTGGGCGACGATCATCACGCCCGAGGCGCGGCGGGTGTCGTTGACACTGGTGCCCTCGGTGGTGAGGTACCAGCGGCGCTCGAGGTACGAGGTGAAGGCGACGTGCGACTCGCGGATCGTAGGATCGTCGCGGAACACCGCCGAGATCTTCTCGGCGCGCGCGATCACGTCGTCGAGCGACTCGAGCGGCGCCACCAGCACCGGCTCCTCGCCGACCACCGGGGCCTCGGTGGTCCACGGCGGGATCCCGGCCTTCACACCGCCGGCGGCGCGGGCGTCGAGCTTGGCGCGGAGCTGGATCAGCGCCTCCTTGTAGGCGGTGTCGGTGACCAGCCAGGCGGCCCGGCGGGCGATGCGCGGCGTGGCCTCGAGCGACAGGCTGATGCCGGCGCTGCCATCGATGGCCTCGCCGCCGGGCACGACGAAGTTGCCGTTGTCGACGCCGTCGTGCTGCACGCGCACCCGGCACTCGAGGTTCACGAAGTGGCGGTGCTTCTTGTTGGTGACGTGGCCGAGGCTGGCGACCGCGTCGTTCACCTCGACCTCGGTGATCTTGTACGAGATGTGGAACGGCTTCGGCGCGCCGGGCAGCTCGAGGCGGGCCAGGGCGCGGTCCATCTCCTCGGCGATCGCGTCGATGATCTCCTCGGTGATGGCCTTCGACGGCGGACCCACCGGCGGCACCTTCTTGGCCGCGGCCGGGGTCACGCTGGCGAGGACGGCGGCGGCGGCGAGCAGGTGGACGTGGCGCTTCATCGCACGCCTCCCTTCCGGATCGATGGCGCATCGAGGACCGGTGGCCGATCGGCCGGGATGAACGACTTCTCGACCTCGATCTTCTCGACCAGCAGGCTCGGCGCCGACGCCGACACCGGCACCCAGCCGCTCTCGGCGCCGCACACGCCGTTGAAGGTCTCGACCTCGCGGCTGGCGGCCCGGATCGACTGCAGCGCCACCAGGGGCGTGCCGCCGATGTCGATCCCGCGCACCAGCTCGCGGCGGCCGTCGGGGTAGAGGCGGTAGGCCATCACCGGCTCGACCTTGAAGGCCTGCGGCGCGAAGGCGCTGGTGTTGGTGAAGCCGCCCGAGATGTCGGTGAAGACCATGCCGTAGGGCCGGCCCTGACGCTTGACCTCCTCGAGCAACATCTTCTCGAGGTCGGCGCGCTCGACCGAGCGGGTCGACGTCACCACCAGGTTGCCCTGCCGGGCCACGGGGTCGAACCCGGCCTGCTTGCGGCCGTGGCCGTTGGACGCCGGCGACACCGCGATCGGGTTGCGGCCCATGAGGAAGTCGACGAGCTTGCCATCCTTGACCAGGTCGACGCGCTGGGCGCGCACGCCCTCGTCGTCGAAGCGATAGAAGCCGTTGAGCTGCTGGCCGTTGAGCGTCGTCAGCGTCGGATCGTCGAAGACCGACAGCCAGGCCGGCATGATGTCCTTGCCGATGTACGACGAGAAGGTCTTGCCGCTGGTCTCGTCCTTCTGGCGGTGGCCCTCGATGCGGTGGCCGAAGACCTCGTGGAAGAACACGCCAGCGGCGCGGCCCTCGAGGATGGCGGGGCCGACGTAGGGATCGGCGAGCGGCGCCTTGTGGAGCGCATCGAGATCTTTGGTCACGGCGTCGATCATCTTGTCGACTCCGGCGTCGTCGGGCAGGCCGCTCGGGGTCTGCGCGAAGGCCTGCTCGAGGCGGCCCAGGCCCTGGCCGTCGTCGGCCTTCACACCCACCGACACCGAGATCTGGGCCGTGGTCCACGACAGCTGGGTCTGAGTACCCTCGCTGTTGACCAACCAGGCCGTGTTCTGTGTGAAGAGGAGGCCGCAGCTGCCGCGGGTGGCGACGCCCCGGAAGGCCCGCTCCGAGCAGCGCTTGAGCCGCGCGACCCAGGTCGCCTTGTCGAACACCAGGGCCGCCGGCGTGGCGATGTACGTCTCCTTCTTGCCGGCCGCGAAGTCGGGCGGCGCCTCGCGCTTGCCCAGGGTGCGTTGATCCTGGCGCACGTAGGCCAGGGCCAGGACGCCCTCGCGGTAGCGGCGATCGGTCTCGAGCCAGAGGTGGTTGGCGAGGGCGAGCTTGTCATTGCCGAACGGGGCCACCGCCCGGCGGCGCAGCGGCGCGTTGAGCTCGTTGTCGTCGCCGGAGATGGGGCGGGTGTTGTCGAGCTCGGGGGTACCAACGCGGATCTCGACATCGAGGATCCGGTCCGTGTCGTCGGAGTCACCGATGATGGCGCCACCCTCGGCGTCCATCGAGACCACGCGCTGCTCGACCAGCTGGTAGGCCAGGTAGTAGGCCGGGTCGTTGGCCTTGGCGAGGACGTCCATCCAGCGCTTGTTCTCGGCCGACATCACGTCGAGCACCGGCGAGCGCGCCGACGGCGTGTCACCGTCGGTGGGCTGGCTGGTCGCGGTCTCGATGCGCGACGGGATCGCGGGCAACTCGACGGGCTCGGCGGGCAGGTCGGGGACGGGCGTGGTCTTCGTGCCGCCCTTGCCACCAGGGCCGCACGAGAGGAGAACGGCGGTGGTCAAGGCCAGCGCCGGGACAGAGCGATACATGGCTTGAAGCGTACGAGGCGGGAGGCCAAGAAACAACCTCGGTGGTCACCGCTGGACGGCGTCGTCGGTGAACAGCGAGTAGGCGGTGATGGCGAACCTGATGAGGTCGCCCGAGAGCTGCAGGCCGTAGCCCGACGCGGCGATGTCGGACGCGAGCGGAGTCGACGGATGGGCCTGAGCCAGCGCCGCCAGGGGGGCGGCGATGTCCTCGCCGCTGGTCCGGCGATCGAGCAACGTCAGGAGCGCCTCGGTCTCGTCCTCGGAGTGGGCGAAGATGGTCCGGATCGCCGCGACGACGCGGATCTCATGCTTGGTGATCTCCGCTCCGGCCACGACCTCGGAGAGGAGGCCCACGCCGCCATGTCCGAGCTGAGGACCGCCCGGGAACCACGCCAGCCCGTCCTCGTCGAGGTTGGTCAGGCTGCCTCGCGCCCACATCGCGACGCTCCACTCTGCCTCGAGCAGGTCGGCGAGCGTGCCAGGTGCCAGGCGCGGCCGGCGCAGCCCGGTCACTGCGGTCTCGCCGATCCGGACCAGATCGCCGTCGACCCGGATCGGGATCCCACGCGGCCCGATGCGACAGGCGCCGCCGTCCAGCTTGGTGACGAGGCCAGGAAGCTCGGATCCCACGTCACACGCCGCGATGCGCTCGTCGATCCGCGTGTGGTCGACGATGGGGATCTCGGCGATGAAGGCGCGAGCGCCGAACGGCACGCGCAGCGAGAGGCGGCCGGTCGTGTCGGCGAGGAGCTCACGCAAGACCGGAGGAATCCCGCTCCAGCTCGTGCTCGTCGGGGCCACAGCCAGCGAGAAGAAGGCCGAGGCGCCGTCTGGATCGGGCCGCGCCGCGCGCGCGAACGGCGATGATGGCCACTGCAGGTTCGCGATCGCGCCGCGTACGGTCACCTGACCGCGCTGGAACGTCACTCCGAACGAGGAGGTCGGCTCCCTCGGGTCGCGCTCGCCGAGGAGGATCTGGATATCGCCGGGTTCCGCGCGGTCGAGTCGCTTGCGGAGATCGGAGCCTCCGAGATGCGACAGGGTCTCGATGTCGGGAGTGCACACGTAATGCCCGCCGAGCGGGGCGCAGACCTCGGATCCGACGTGGTCTCGTCCATCGCGAAGCTCGCCGCGACGGAGCGCGACGAATCGGGCGCGCGCGCTGACCGGCCAGACAGTCACCCGGCCGGCTGGGGTCACGAAGACGGCCATCGGCTTGCGAGGGGTGAGCCCGGCCTGGTAGAGGCTGGACGCCTCCGTCGATCCATAGAGCTCTGCGGCCACGAGGTCCGCGGCGCGTGCGACGCCGACGACAGACGCGTGCTTCTGGCCGGCCGCACGGACCTGCTGCAACGCTCGGTCGGCGACCTCGAGGGCCTGGGGGTGGACGAGGATCGCCAACTCGGTGTCGGCGGGCGCCAGGTCGAGCGGATGGACGACGACCGCGCTCCGGCATGCGATCGCACTGGTGGTGATCGCGATGACGGCGAGAGCGCGGGACAGCATGACGGCCAGCCTACCTGGCGCGACGCTCCTGGCTCGCGGCCAGGTCCGGCAATCTCTGCCCCGGTCAGCCGCGCTGCGCCAGGATGGGCGACGATCGACGCTGCGCGATCAGCGAGCCGTGGATCGCGGCGCCGACGCAGACGGCCTGCTCGGGTGCGACGCCGGCCTTGAGCGGGACGCTGAAGTGCTTCTGGACCGCGTCGCGCACCGCCGGCATCTGCGAGGAGCCGCCGCACAGGTACACGGCGGTGAGATCGGTGGGCTTGATGCCAGCCTGCGCCACGGCGCGATCGGCCACCTCGAGGCTGCGGCGGACGATGGCGCCGGCCGCGCGGGTCAGCGTGCCGCGATCGAGCGAGAGCTTGAGGCTGACCATACCCTCGGCGGTGCGCAGCACGTCCTTGACCTCGAGCCGCGTGGTCTCGGCGGTGGACAGCGCGCGCTTGGCCTCCTCGCAGGCGAAGCGCAGCCGCTGCAACTCGGCGGCGTGCTTGCGCAGGTCGACCTTGTGCTGGCGCCAGAACTGGTTGGCGGCGGCGTCCGAGAGCACGGCGTCGATGTCGTCACCGCCGAGCCAGGCGTCGCCGGCCGAGGCCACGACCTGGAAGCGCGAGCGCGAGACGTCGACGATCGAGAAGTCGAAGGTGCCGCCGCCGAAGTCGTAGACGCCGACCAGCCCGCCGAAGCCGGGCACGTAGCGGTTGGCGAGCGCGGCGGCGTTGGGCTCGGCGATCAGGCCCACCACCTCGAGGCCGGCGAGCTTGGCCGCGACCTCGACGGCGCGGCAGCGAACCTCGTCGAAGCTGACCGGCACCGCCAGGACCGCCAGGCGCACGTCCTTGAGGTGGCGCTCGGCCAGGCTCCTGGCCGCTTGGAGGATGAACCCGCACAGCTGGGGGATGGCGTAGCTCTCGCTTTCGATCTCGACCAGCACGCCACCGTCGGGAGCGGCCACGGTGCGGTACGCGGCCGAGCCGACGAAGCTCTGGACCTCGCGGTCGGTGAACTTGCGGCCGAGCAGGCGCTTGGGCGAGGACACGGTGCGCGACGGCTCGGTGGCGATCCGGCGCCGCGCCTCGGCCCCGACGATGGGTGGGGCGTTGTGCGGGAACGACACCACCGACGGGATCGCGCGCGAACCGTCAGCGTTGGTCAATACGCTGACCTTCCCGTCCTTCACCACCGACACGGCGGTGTTGGAGGTACCGAGATCGATCCCGATGATGGTGGGCAGAGCAGGGCGGGAGGTCATCCAGGCGCTATCCGCGAGTCCCTCTCCAATCTAGCGCGGATCGTCGCCGCCGCGCGCCCCAAGCGGGCACTCATGGGGTGCGGCCCGGATAGCTGCGATCGCGCACCCTGTGTGCGAGCCGACGTATACTCCGGAGAGTGGAGCCGCGTCGTACCCTCCTGCTGCTGCACCACGATGTCCAGCTCCTCGACCTGCTGACCCGGGTGTTCGAGGCGCGCGGCTTCTCGGTGAACCTCGCCGCCACCTCGATGCAGGCACGGACCATGCTCGGCGCCGAGCGGGAGCTGGACGCTGTGGTGGCGGCGTGGGACGCCAGTCATGGCCTGGGCGGCGAGGTCTATCGCTGGGTGCTCGAGCACCGCTTCGACCTGCGCGATCGCTTCGTCTTCATCGGCGACGAGGTGCCGCCCGAGTTCGACCGCATCGTCGCCGGCCGCTGCCTGGTGGTGCGCGCCAACGACACGGCGGAGATCATCCGCGTCGCCGAAGCCACGGCGCGGCGCAGTGTGCGTGCCCGCACCGCCGATCCCGAGCCGCAATGGGGTGATGGGGTCCAGCCGACGCTGCTCCTGGCCGACGACGATCCGGCCCTGCTCGCGGTCATGACCGAGCTCCTGACCGAGACCGGCTGGACCGTCACTCCGGTCGACAGCGGCAACGCGGCCACCGCCGCCCTCGATCGTTCCGATTTCGACGTCATCCTGTGTGACTGGCACATGGCCAACGGCTCGGGCGGCCACGTCTTCAACTGGGTAGTGACGTTCCGGCCCTGGTTGCTGGAGCGCGTCGTCTTCCTGGCCGAGCGACCCGGCGACGGCGCCGAGCGCATCGTCCAGGGCCGGCCGGTGTTCGCCAAGGGCGCCGACTCGGCGCGCCTCATCGAGGCGCTCTCGGCGATCGCCGCTCCCAAGAAGCCCTGAACCCGAGCGTCAGGCGTCGGGCTCGAACATGCCTTCGCGGTACTCGACGATCTCACCCGTCACCGCCGAGGCGGCGACGGTCAGCGGCGAGGCCAGGTACAGCTGGCCGGGGCCGCTGCGGCCCTTGTAGTTGCGGTTGATGGCCGAGACCGTGACCTGATCCCCGTGATCGGACACGCCGGGACCGCAGCCAATACAGGCGCCGCAGCCGGGCTTGATGACCTCGACGCCGGTGCGCGCGAACAGCTCGAGGTAGCCACGCGCACGCGCGTACTCCTCGACGTCCTTGCTGCCGAACTGGATGAAGAAGCGGACACCGTCGGCGACGCGCCTGCCGGCGCGATCGGCGTCGGCCATGACCCGGGCGTAGAAGTCGACGTCGTCGCGCTTGCCCGCCGTGCACGAGCCGCCGTACGCGATGTCGAGCCTGACCCGGCCGACCTCGGGCACGCGGGCGCCGTTCTTGGGATCCGACGGCACGCCGCGATCGGGATCACCGGGCGTGGCCACCATCGGGCGGATGGTGCCGAGCTCGATCACGTGCACGCCGCCGTCGTAGTGAGCGCCGGGATCGGGCGTGAGCACCTTGGCGCGGAGGGTGTCGAGCGTGGCGTCGGGGCGGCGGCTGCCGATCCAGCCCAGCATCACGTCGTCGACCTCCATGATCGCGCCTCGCGCGGAGCACTCGGTGGCCATGTTGGCGAGGGTGGCGCGCTCGTCGGGCGACAGCGCGAACAGGCCGTCGCCGCCGAACTCCATCACCCGGTCGAGGGTCTCCTCGCGCCTGGCGTGGGTGGCCAGGATGTGGAGCATCACGTCCTTGGCGGTGACGTCATCGCGCAGCTTGCCGCGCAGCTCGAAGCGGATCGACTGCGGGACGGCGATCGGGGTGAACCCCCAGTAGGCGAGGGCGGCGTACTCGGTGGCGCCGACGCCCCAGGCCAGCGCGCCCGAGGCGCCGCCCATGCAGGTGTGGCTGTCGGTGGCCTGGACGAAGTCACCGGGATCGATAAACTGCTCGCGCGCGACCTGGTGGCAGATGCCGGGGGACACGCCGCCCTCGGCGGAGTAATTGCGGGCGCCGGTGCGCGCGGCGAAGGCGCGCTGCACGTCGCGCAGGTGCTGGATCTTGTCGGCGTACTTCGCCATGGCTGGCACGCCGGTGGCATAGATGAGGTGGTCCTCGAACACCGCGAACTTGGAGGGGTCGCGCAGCTTGTAGTCGGCGCCGTACTCCTGACCCAGGAACCAGTCGACCTGGGCGGTCGTGAACTCGTGCGAGTAGCCGGCGTCGACGCGGACCAGCACGGCGTCGCCGGGCTTCACGTGCGTGCCCTGCCCGGGCAGGAGCTTGGCGGCGAGCACCTTCTCGGCGAGGGTCATCGGTCGTGGCCCGGTGCCGGTGGGTGGGACGGTGATCTCGCCACGCGACAGGCGCGAGCAGAACGGCAGGAGCCCGCCCGACTCGATCACCAGCGCGGTGATGGCGTCGTGGCCCGCGGTCAGCTCGTCGAGCGCGATGGTCTCGCCGGCCTCGAGCCGGGCCAGCAGCGCGTGATCGCCCATCAGCTGGCCGATGTTGATGTTGTTGCGGGCGTGGATCGGCGCGAACGACGAGGCCACGGCCAGCCGGCTGCCGCTGAAGACCTCGCACTGGGCGGCGGTCTCGCGCGAGCTGCCCACACCTTTCTGCGCGCCCGACACGATCACCTCGAAGCCGCCCTGGGCCAGGGCGTCGGGTGGAAACAGGCGCTGGCCGTCGAGCATCAGGCCGGCGTAGGCGTTGCGTGCGATCGCCGCGGGATCGAAGTCGAAACAGACCCAGGCCGGCGTCATGGCGTCGGTGTTGATGTCGTCGAGCAGATCGTCGGGCCGGAGATCCTGCATCCGCAGCGTGAGCTCACCGCTGAGCTGGCGACGGATCGTGTCCGGATCCTTGGTCAGGTACAGGACCCGCTTGCCGGGGGTGAGCGAGAACGTCCGCGCAACCGACATCTGCCCACGGTGTACCACGCGCCAGGTGAGGGAGGAACAGTCGCCGAGTGACGCGGTGTGACGCGGCGAAGCGCGCCTAACTCCCACCAGCGACGGGTAGCGAGTGCCCGTGCTGCGGGAGGTGGAACCGACGGAGCTGCGACGGTGGGCGGGTCGAAGGTCAGTCGCGATCCACGCTGCGCCCACGTGTCCGAGGGCCAGTGCTCGGTCACCAGCGCGACCAGGTCGTCGGCCGTCCACCGGGTCTCGCCCGCGCCGGCCCCGACGCGCTGTAGCAGAACCAGCACGCCTTCCGGCACCGGTTGGACAGCTTGATCGACAGCCGCTCGATCATGCGCCGGCCGGGCATATCACGGGTGTCAGGGCCAAAGCCCGACGCCCTACGACGTGGTCACGCTGCCGGCGCTGATCGCGCGCTGGGCCTGATCGCAGAGGGCGCGGACGCCGTGGATGAAGGCGGCGAAGCGCGGGTCCTTGGTGAGGCCGGTGGCGAAGCGGTAGTAGATCTGCTGGGCCACCACGGCGGTCTTGAACAGGCCGTAGGCGTAGTAGAAGACGGCGTTGTCGACCGAACGGCCCGACGCACGGGCGTACCGATCGACCACCTCGGCGCGGGTCATCATGCCGGGCAAGTGGGTGAGCCCGAAGCGCAGCATGTGCAGCGGCTGGGCGTCGCCGACCTCGATCCAGTAGCCGACCGAGGTGCCGAAATCCATGAGCGGGTCGCCCACGGTCGACATCTCCCAGTCGAGCACGCCCACCACACGGGTGAGTTGCTCGTCGAAGATGACGTTGTCGAACTTCCAGTCGTTGTGGATGAGCGCGGGCGCATGATCGGCGGGCATGTTCGCCGCCAGCCAGCCCGCGACCTCGAGCACCACCGGCAACTCGTCGGTGCGCGAGCCGTGGTAGCGCTCGGTCCAGCCCTCGATCTGGCGCCGGGTGTAGCCCTCGGGCTTGCCCAGCGCGCCCAGCCCGGCGGCGCGGTAGTCGACCGCGTGCAACTCGGCGAGCGCGTCGATCAGGACCTCGCACAGGCGGCGCGCCGCGGCCGCGTCGACGGCGAGACCGGCGGGGAGCTCCTTGCGCAGGATCACGCCCTGGCGTCGCTCCATCAGGTAGAACGTGCAGCCCATCACCGCCTCGTCGCGGCACAGCGCGATCGGGCGCGGCGCCTTGTCGTAGACCGGCGCCAGCGCCGACAGGACGGTGTGCTCGCGGCCCATGTCGTGCGCGCTCTTGACCTTGCTGCCGAACGGCGGCCGCCGCAGCACGTACTCGTCGCCGCCGCGCCGCACCAGGTAGGTCAGGTTGGAGTGACCGCCAGGGAACTGCAGCACCTCGATCGGCACCTGGCCGCCGAGCGTGGCATCGAGCCACGCGCCCAGCGTGTCGACCGGCAGCTCCTCACCGGCGCGGGGCGGCCGCAGCTCGACCGCGCCTCCGCTCACCGCTTCGCTCCGTACCGATCGAGGATGCGGCGCGACACCACCATCTTGTGGACCTCGTCGGGCCCGTCGTAGATGCGGGCCCCGCGCTCGTGCACGTAGTAGTGGGCGAGGATGGTGTCGCTGGTGATGCCGAGGGCGCCGTGGACCTGGATGGCGCGATCGACCAGTCGCATCATCACGTCGGACACGAAGAACTTGATGATCGAGACCTGATCGCGGGCGGCGTGGAAGCCCTGGTGCTCGATGGTCCAGGCGGCGCGCAGCACCAGCAGGCGGGCGGCGTCGATCTCGGCCCGGGCCTCGGCCACCCACGACTGGATGATCTGCCGCGACGCCAGGGTCTTCTCGTCGTCGATCTTGCGGGTCGCGGCTCGCTCGCACATCAAGCCGAAGACGCGCTCGCAGATGCCGATCCAGCGCATGCAGTGGTGGATGCGCCCCGGCCCCAGTCGTTCCTGCGCGATCAGGAAGCCGGCTCCCTCGGCGCCCAGCCGGTTCGACTGCGGCACACGCACGCTGTGGTAGCGGATCTCGGCGTGGCTGGCCCAGCCGGCGCCGGTGTCGCCCATGATCGGGATGTTGCGGACCAGCTCGAAGCCGGGCGCGTCGGTCGGCACGATGATCATCGACGCGCGGCCGTGGGGCGCCGCGGCCGGATCGGTGACGGCCATGACGATCGCGAAGGCGGCGCCGTCGGCGCTCGACGTGAACCACTTGTGGCCGTCGATGATGTAGTCGTCGCCGTCCTTGACCGCGGCGCACGACAGGATCACGGGATTGCTGCCCGGGTTCTCGGGCTCGGTCATCGAGAAGCAGGAGCGGATCTCGCCGCGGGCGAGCGGCTCGAGCCACCGTGCCTTCTGCGCGGGCGAGCCCCACTTGTGGAGCACCTCGAGGTTGCCTGCGTCGGGTGCCTGCGCCCCGAACGAGTAGTGACCGAGCGGCGAGCGCCCCAGCCGTTCGCTGACCAGGCCGTGATCGACCAGGCCGAGGCCCATGCCACCCAGCTCCTTGGGGATCTGCGGCCCCCACAGCCCGGCGGCCTTGACCGCAGCGCGCAGCTCGTCGAGCACGGACGCGCTCGCCACCCAGCCGCGCTCCAGCACCTCGCGCTCGGCGGGGATGACGCGATCGGCGAGGAGCTGATCGATGCGCTCGAGGGTGGGCGCGATGTGAGCGGGGATGGCGAAGTCCATGGCAGCTCCAGCGTGAAGGGGACCGGCGCAGGTCAGCGGAAGGTGTGCAGCTCCGCCGGCAGGTGATCGATGTGGTTGAAGCCGAGGAGCGACAGCTCGCTCGGCGCGCGCGAGCGCCACAGGAGCTCGGTGATCGACGCGTTGCGGACCAGCCGCCACTGGGTGACGGTCTGCATCGCGTCGAGGCCGAGCGCGAGCTTGAGGGCGACGCCGATCGGCCCGCCCGAGGTGACCGCGACCACGCTGGCGCCGCCCTTGCCGTGGGCCGAGGTCATGCGCGCGACCGCGGTACGCACGCGAGTGACGAAGGCGCCGAAGGTCTCGATGTCGCCGGTGTCGAGACGATCGTTACACCAGGCATCGATCACCAGCCAGAAGCCGCGATCCATGAGCGTGCGGCGATTCTCGGCGGTGGCGGTGCCGTCGAGGAGGCCGCGCAGCTCGGGGTGCTGCTGGACGAACTGGGGCATGAACTTGCCGAGCAGCTCGAAGGCCGGGTACTCGGCGAGCTCGTCGAGCACCACCGGCGCCGGTAGGTTGTGGCCGGCCTCGGCGGCCGCCGCGACGGCGATCGTCGCGGTGTCGAGCTGCCGTCGCATCGGCCCGGCGTAGACCGCGTCCGGCGCGTGCCGCGTGGCGGCCCAGCGACGGCCGAGCGCGCGCGCCTGCTCGACGCCGCGCTCGCTCAGCCGATCGTAGTCGGCGGCGCCGTACGAGGCCTGGCCGTGACGCACCAGGGTGAGCGTTCCCACGGCGCGGACTCTAGCGCCGCGCGGTCCACGCTGTCGCCGTGCGCCGCGATGCATCCACCGTTGGCGGCTGTGCCAAGTTGGCTCAGGTCAGCTGGCCGCACCGAGGTTGGACCACATCGGAGACAACGTAGGCTTTTCAACTGGTTGGACATGCAGACGGTCTCGCACGATACTTGAATGAGCCTAGTTGCACTTCTCCCAGGGGTCTCTCCGATGAAACTTCGCCTCTTCCTCTGTGCCTCGATCGCAGCGCTGGTCTTCGGATGCGGGAGCCCGGGCGACGACGACGGGACCAACCCGCCGGTGGGTGATGAGGACGGTGACGGCATCTCCGACTCCGACGAGGGTGCGGCCACCAGCGTCGACACGGACGGCGACGGTACGCCTGACTACCAGGACACCGACTCCGACGGCGACGGCATCGACGACTACCGCGAGGCCGGCGACAGCGATCCCGGCACCCGTCCGCTCGACACCGACGGCGATGGCACTCCCGACTTCCAGGATCTCGACTCGGACGCCAACAACATCCCCGACTCGACCGAGGGCACGGGCGATGTCGACGGCGACGGCCGCGCCGACTTCCAGGACATGGACGACGACGGCGACTTCATCGGCGACATCTTCGAGATCGGCAGCGACGCGTCGAACCCGGTCGACACCGACGGCGACGGCACGCCCGACTACCACGACACCGACAGCGACAACGACACCATCCTCGACGTCGACGACGGGACCACCGACTTCGACATGGATGGCACCGGCAACTGGCGCGACACCGACAGCGACAACGATTGCCGCGGTGACCAGCTCGAGTCGGGCGGCGTGCGCCCGCCCCGCGACACCGACGGCGACGGCCGCCAGGACTTCATCGATCGCGACAGCGACGACGATGGCCTCGCCGACTCGGCCGAGGACACCAACTGCAACGGCACCCGCGACGGCACCGAGACCGACGCCGGCAACGCCGACAGCGATGGCGACGGCGTCAGCGATCTGATCGAGGACGTCGCCGGCACCAACCCCAACAACCCGGCCGACAACCCCCAGGCCAACGGCGACTTCGTCTTCATCGTTCCCTACCAGGATCCGCCGTCGCCGATGGACGACGACCTCGACTTCACCAGCCGCCTGCAGCAGGTCGACATGTACGTCATCGTCGATCGCTCGGGCTCGATGTCCGCCGAGATCACGGCGGTGCGCAACAACCTCTCGACGGTGCGCAACAACCTCACCTGCCCGCCGCTGGGCAGCGGCAACCCCGCCACCTGCATCCCCGACCTCTGGGCCGGCGCCGGCACCGTCGGCTACTCGGGCTCGGGCGCCGCTACCTACGCCAACTTCGCCGACATCCAGCCCAACGCGAACTTCGCGGGGCTGCCGATCACCGAGCCCAGCGGCTGCTGCGCCGAGCCCCTCACCTTCAGCGTGTTCGCGGCCGTCACCGGCCAGGGCAGCGCGGCCGCCACCGGCTGCGGCCTGAGCGGCGTCAACGCGCGTGCCACCTGCGTGGGCTCGCCCGCGGCCAACGCCGGCTACAGCACCTTCGGCTATCCCTGCTTCCGCGATGGCTCGCTGCCGGTCATCCTGCTCGCCACCGACGAGCCGCCGCTGTCGCCGGGCGACACCAACAAGTGCCCGGCCTGGACCACCGTCGTCTTGCCGGCGATGAACGTGCGCAGCGCCAAGCTGGTCGGCATCGGTGGCTCGGGCTTCGCCGGCACCTCGGTCGACACCGACCTGCGCACCATGGCCACCAACACCGGCGCGGTCGACTCGCAGAATGGCAACGCGCCGCTCGTGTTCGACGGCTCGGGCGCCAACTCGGCGGCGGCGATCGAGAACGGCATCCGCACCCTGGCCAACAACATCCCGCTCGACATGTCGGCGGTGCCCAACGATGACCCCAGCGACACCGTCAACGCCGTCACCGCCTTCGTCGATCACCTCGAGACCCTCCAGCTCGGCACCGCGCTGTGCGCCAACGGCCTCAACGACATCGACACCAACGCCGACACGTTCGACGACGCCTACGTCGACGTCCGTGCCGGCACGCCGGTGTGCTGGAAGCTCATCCCCAAGGTCAACATGACCGTGATGCCGACCGACGTTCCGCAGCTGTTCCGCGCCACCGTCGAGGTCATCGGCGACGGCGTGACCACGCTCGACACCCGCGACGTCTTCTTCCTGGTCCCGCCCGAGCCCATCGACGAGCCGATCAACTGAGAGGGGACGTTCCCGTCCCCTCTGGCCGGGCCGGGACAACGATCGCCGGTCCCCGACCAGTCACGCCCGCCGCGCGTCAGGTCGCGCGGTGTCGCGTATGATGCGGCCGTGGTGACCGAGTTCGTCCAGGGCTGGGGTCTCACGGCCTTGATGCTGGTGGTCATCACCCTGGTCTTCGTCGGGGCGGCGCTGCACCTGCGGGCCGAGCTGCGCTGGGTGCGGGCCATGACCGACCACCTCGGGCTCGACCTTGTCGATCAGCAGGCGGCGGCGCGCCAGACCGGGCTCGAGATCGAGGCCATCCGCGACGAGGCCCACGCCGTGCTCGGCTCGACCGACGCGGCGTGGGCCCAGAAGCAGGTGCGCTCGTGGCAGCTGCGCGCGTTCCGCGTCGAGCCGGCGCTCGCGTTCTGGACCGATCTGCTCAAGCAGCTCGGGCTGCTCGGCACCGTGCTCGGCCTCGGGCTGTCGCTCATGGTGAGCGGCGAGGACGTGGCCGAGCTGCTGGGACCGCTGGCGCTGGCGGTGTGGACCACCGTGTTCGGCCTGGCCTTCTCGATCGTGCTGTCGTCGATCTACGGCGTGAAGCTCAACGCCTGGGTCGACGCCTGCGATCGCAACATCGAGGCGTGGGACGCGCGGCGGCGGACGCGGAGCGGCGGTGGAGCCACGCCATGAGGCGACGGCGCACACCGCAGGCCGGCTCGCTGACGTCGCTGCTCGACGTGCTGTTCATCATCGTGTTCGCGTCGCTGGTGCAGACCACGGCTCGCGGCGAGGAGCGCGCCGACGCCGCCGAGCGGACGGCCCGGGTCGCGGCGATCCCGGAGGTTCCCGGTCCACCGCCATCGCTGGCGGCGTTGCGCGACGCGGCGGTGACCGCGGCGGCGAAACACGTCGAGGGCGCACCGCTGGTCGCGGTTCGGATCGGCGCCGACGGCACGCTCACCGAGCTGGAGTGGGCGGGCGAGCGGCGGGCAGTGGGCGTGCCGCTGCTCGAGCGCGTCGCCGACGCCGACGTCGGCATCGCCTACCTCGGCGATCGGGCCGCGGCGTTGCGCGTCTGCGGCGTTGTCGCGCGCGAGCTGCGCGCCGCCGATCTGCCCGGGCACGTCGTCGCGATCGCGCCGGCGGTGGCCCTGCGCGAGCTGCCGGTGGCGCTCGTCGCCGGGCTCAGGCGCGATGTCCTGCGCTGCCAGGGCGAGCAGCACGCCCTGGCGGTGATCGTCGAACCGGACATGATCGGGGCCACGGGTTCGGGTTCGGCCCCGGGCTCGGCCTCGGGCTCGGCCTCGGCTTCGGGCGGCGCGCCGTGAGCCAGCGGTCGGCGACGGAGCGGTTGCGGCGGCGGGGACGCCTCCGGCGGCTGCTGTTCTGGGGAATCGCGATCGGCGCCATCGTGGCGGCGGTGTTGCTCATCCGCTGCGGGGGCGGGTTCGGGTTCGGCAAGGGCAAGGGGCTCGGGACGGGGAGCTCTTTGCGGTCCGGATCGGGCACGGGCACGGGAGCGAGCACGGGCTCGGGGGCGTCGACGCCGGTACGCTGCGCGGTCCGCGTCGACGCCATCGGCATCACCGTCGACGGCAAGCCCGCCGATATCGCCGGCGCCGTCGAGTCCTGCCGGGTCGCCGGCGGCGCCGACGTGACCGTGGTCGGCGACGCCCGCCAGGGCACGTGGGAGGCGCTACAGGCCGCGCTCGACGCGGCCGGCGTGGCCACCCACATCCGCGGCGCCGGGGCCCCGGCCGCCGTCGACGGCGGCCCGCTCGACGCGCCGTGACCGCGTCGCATGCTACCTATCTCGCCCCATGGTGAAGCGGGGCCGAGCCGATGCGCGCGACGCGCGCCGAGCCCGTGCGGCCGAGAGTGAACGGCGCGCGCGCATGTTCGTGCACGCCCACCTGGCGTGGCTGGCGGGCTGTCCGGAGGCGACCGACGATGGCCTGCGCTGGTGGCGGCTCGACGGCACTGCGCCGTTCCTCGTCGACGGCGCCATGATCGCGCGCGCGCGACGCGCACAGCGCACGCTGGTCTCCGACCATGGCGACGCGCTCGCGTCCGTGGTCGGCGACGTCGCTCACTGGGGCGCGGCGATCGACGCCGCGCTGACCGCGGTCGGACGGGCCCTGCGTGCGGGCGAGGCGCCCGCGCCGCCCGTCGAGGTGCTTGCGACCGCCCAGCGCCGTGCGCTGCGGGCGCTGGGCGCGGCCCACCCTGCGCTCGAGGCCGTGATCGACGCCGCCGCCATGGCGATGCTGGGTCGGCCGGCCGAGCTTGCCGCCGCGCTGCGCTGGATCGACGGTCACGCCGATGCGCTGGTGCGGCTCGTCGTCGCCGAGCCAGGGCCGCGCGGTGTGCTCGCGGTCCTGCGGATGGTTGCCCTCGTCGCCGAGCACGGCGCGCCCGCCATCGAGCCGCTCCTGGCCCTGGCCGCGCATGACGCCCCGCTGCCGGGCGTCGCCCTCGAGACCGCGCGCGCAGTCGCCAACCGCCTCCGCACCGGCCCCCAGAGCGCGCCGGTCCCGTCGCTCACGCCCCGGACCACGACCTCGACGGTGGTCGACTGGATCGCGCGGCTCGCCGCGGCCCATCCGACGGCGCAAGCGCGCGCGCTGTCGCTCCTGGCGCTGATCGATCTGGCGCGGCCGCTGGTGTTCGCGCGCGAGTGGTGGCAGCGCCTGTCGCCTCAGCTGGCGCGCATGCTCGCGATCGCCGACACGGGCGAACCCGGCCTCGAGTACGCGCGCAACCACCTCGAGGTCGTCGACGCCGCGATCAAGTACAGCCCGGTGGTGTTCGACCTGGTGGCCGTGTTCGGCGTGATCGAGCTGGCGGCGTGGTCGGGACGAGCGGCGTCGTTTCCGGCGCTCGAGCGCCTGCTGTCGTTGGTGCCGGCCCGCCTGGGCGAGCTGGCGCGGGTCCGCTTGCTCGAGGAGCTTCTCGACGACGCCGAGCTCCACGGCGATCGTGTCGAGGTCTGGCTCTGGGACGCCGTAGCCGCCGAGCTCGGCCACGACGGCGCCTCGCCCGAGCGCCTGCTCGCGCCGTGGAAGGGCGCCATCGACGCCTCCGGGGGCTGCTATGTCCAGCCGCTCCGCCGCGCCATCCGTTCGCGCGCCGATGCGCGCCGCGTGGCCGCGATCCTGGCGGCGTGCGCCCGGCGCGTCGACATCACCTATAGCGTCGTCGATCGGGCCATGGCCTTCGTGCCGGTGCCGGTGGCGCCCGAGGTCGTCGCCGACATGCTCGACGCTGCAGCCAGGCTCGACGGCTACTTCGACACCGCGCAGGTACGCGCGGCGATCGCGCTCGGCGGCGACGCGGTCAAGGAGCTGGTGGTGGCGCTCGAGGTGGTGGTCAAGCTGTGCGACGAGCTGCCTGGACGCGCCGCCACCGAGGTGGCGGCGCTGATCGAGCACGCGCGCGCCGGCGGCGGCACCTGGGCCTTGCGCCGGCTCCTCGACGACAAGCGCGGCCGCCTGGTGGCCGAGGCGGCGGCGGTCGCGGCCGTGGTGCCGCGCAAGCAGTGGCCGGCGCTGGT
>SXJR01000169.1 GCA_005779305.1 Myxococcales bacterium | reverse complement strand
GCCGCGGGCGCGGTGGCGCGGGCGCAGGCGTCGTCGAGCTCGGGCGCGATCTCGCGATCGGGCGTGCGCGCCGCCGGATGGCCGGGCTCGGCGCACTCGGCGGCGGCGAGACCGGCCAGGCCGCGCGGCAGCATCGGCGCCAGGCTCAGGATCTCGAAGAGCACGCAGCCCAGCGCATAGACGTCGACGCGGTGATCGATGACGCCGCCCCGCGCCTGCTCGGGCGCCATGTAGCCGGGCGTGCCCAGCACCGAGCCGGCGGCGGTGCCGCCGACCACCGAGTCGAGGGTGTCGAGGTCGCTGCGCTGGATACCGCCCTCGGGCCGCGTGTCGTCGTCGCCGATCTTGGCGATGCCCCAGTCGAGCACGTAGACCTCGCCGTAGTCGCCGAGCATGATGTTGTGGGGCTTGAGGTCGCGGTGCACCACGCCGCGGGAATGGGCGAACTCGACCGCCATGGCGACGTCGGCGAGCCGCTGCAGCAACAGGCGCCGCGGCCAGCGTGCGAGGGCCTGGACGTCGCCGGCCCGATGCAGGTCGAGGATGTCGGCCAGCGTGACGCCGGCCAGCTTCTTCATCGCGAAGTAGGGCACGCCGCGCGCGTCGTGGCCGAGATCGTGGACCGGGACGATCGCCGGGTGATCGAGGCGGCCCTGGACCCGCGCTTCGCGCAGGAAGCGGGCGACCGCCTCGGGCGGTGGGGCGTCGGTGCCGGTGATCAACGACTTGATGGCGACGTCGCGGCCGACCCGCTCGTCGCGCGCGGCCCGCACCTCGCCCATGCCGCCGCGGCCCAGGAGCTCGCCGACGGCGTAGCGGCCGCCGTCGAGCACGGCGCCCGCCCCGGCGGGTCCGTCCGCCCCTGCTGGTCCGGCCTCCGAGGGCCCGCTCGAGGGCGCCGCCAGCGTCGGTGCGGTCGCGGACCTGTCGACCAGTGTCGGCGCCGTGCCGTCGTCGCGAGACGTCCCCACGCGCCGATCGTACCTCGTCGGCCCGATTGAAATCCGCGCGGGTGGGCCGTAAGGTGCCGGCGATGAAGCTGGCGACTCTTCGAGACGGTACGCGTGACGGCCGGCTCCTGGTCGTCCGTGCGGACGGCAAGGCCGGCGCTCCGGCGCCCGATCCGTGGCGCACGGTGCAGGCAGCGCTCGACAGCTGGGACGCCGCCGAGCCGACCCTGCGCCGGCTGGCTGCGGAGCTCGACGTCGGCGGGCTCGAGGGCCTCGCGATCGAGCCCGAGCGCTTGATGGCGCCCTTGCCGCGCGCCTTCGAGTGGGTCGACGGGTCGGCGTACCTCAACCACGTGATCCTGGTGCGCAAGGCGCGCGGCGCCGAGCCGCCCGAGACCCTGCGCACGGACCCGCTGGTCTACCAGGGCGGCTCCGGCGACATGCTCGGCCCACGCGACCCGATCACGCTGCACGACCCGGCGTGGGGCATGGACTACGAGTCGGAAGTGGTGGTGGTCCTCGGCGATACGCCGCTCGGCACCACCGCGGCCACCGCCGGCGCCCACATCCGGCTGGTGATGCTGGTCAACGACGTCACCCTGCGCAACCGGGTGCCCGCCGAGCTGGCCAAGGGCTTCGGCTTCTTCCAGAGCAAGCCAGCCAGCGCGTTCTCGCCATTCGCGGTCACGCCCGACGCGCTGGGCGCGGCGTGGCACGACGGCCGGCTCGCGGCCCGGGTCAAGTCGACATACAACGGCGAGCTCGTCGGCGATTGCGACAGCGGGCCCGAGATGCACTTCTCCTTCCACGACCTGATCGCGCACGTGGCCAGGACGCGGCGCTTCACCGCCGGCACCATCGTCGGCAGCGGCACGGTGTCGAACGCCGACCGCTCCCGCGGCGTGTCGTGCCTCGCCGAGCGCCGCATGATCGAGACCATCGAGCAGGGAAAGCCGGTCACGCCGTTCATGAGCGTCGGCGACACCATCGAGATCGAGGCCGTGCTCGCCGATGGCACCAGCCCGTTCGGGGTCATCCGCCAGCAGGTGGTCGCGCCGTGAAGCTTCGGCTCCACAACTACTGGCGCAGCTCGGCCAGCCACCGCGTGCGCATCGCGCTCGGGCTCAAGAACCTCGAGTGGGAGTACGTCGTCGTCGACATCCTCAAGGGCGGCAGCGCAGGCGGCGGCGGCCAGCACGACCTTGGCTACCGGACCATGAACCCCATGGCCCAGGTGCCGACCCTCGAGATCACCGAGGACGACGGGCGCGTCCACACCCTGACCCAGTCGCTGCCGATCATCGAGTACCTCGACGAGCGCTTCGTCGATCCGCGGCTCCTGCCGGTCAACCTCGAGGCCCGCGCCCACGCCCGCGCCGTCGCCGAGATGGTCAACAGCGGGATCCAGCCGCTGCAGAACCTGTCGACGACCAACAAGGTCGGCGCCATCGGCGGCGACGTGAAGACCTGGGTCCAGGGCTTCATCACCCGCGGCCTGGCCGCGATCGAGGAGGCGGTCGCCGGCAACAGCCGCTTCTGCGTCGGCGACGCGCCCACGATCGCCGACTGCTGCCTGGTGCCGCAGGTGCATTCGGCGCGGCGCTTCGGCGTCGACCTGGCCGGGTTCCCGCGCATCGTCGCCATCGCCGCCGCGTGCGAGGCGCTGCCCGCCTTCGCCGCCGCCCAGCCCGATCGCCAACCCGACGCCATCGCCGCTCGCTAGAGGATCGCCCATGTCCATGCCCAAGCTCGCTCCCCTCGGCATCCAGCGCATCGAAGGCATCCACTGGTACGTCCACGACCTGGCCCGCAGCCGCGCCTTCTACGTCGACCGGCTCGACCTGGCCGAGACCTGGCGCTCGACGCCGGCGCTCGAGGCCGAGGGTCGGCAGCGCTCGGTGGCCTTCACCGCCGGCGACATCAACATCGTGTGCAGCTCGGCGCTCGACCGGACCAGCCGCGCCGGCCGCTTCCTGGCCAAGCACCCCGACGGGGTGGGCACGCTCATCTTCGCGGTCGAGGACGCCGAGCGCACCTTCGCCCTGCTCGAGGAGCGCGGCGGCACGCCCATCGACGAGATCCAGACCTTCACCGACGACGGCGGCACCCTGCGCCAGTTCTCGATCACCACGCCGTTCGGCGATACCACCTTCCGCTTCCGCGAGCGGCGCGGCTTCCAGGCGCTCTATCCCGGCGCCGAAGCGGTGGCGGCGCCGGCCCAGACCAATCGCTACGGCTTCCAGGCCATCGATCACGTCACGTCCAACTTCCAGACCATGAAGCCGGCGCTCCTGTGGATGGAGCACGTGCTCGGCCTCGAGCAGCTCTGGCAGGTCGAGTTCCACACCGTCGATGTCGATCCCGAGCGCACCACCGGCTCGGGCCTCAAGTCCATCGTGATGTGGGACCCGAACAGCAACGTCAAGTTCGCCAACAACGAGCCGGCGCGGCCGTTCTTCAAGTCGTCGCAGATCAACATCTTCAACGAGGAGCTGCGCGGCGACGGCGTCCAGCACGTGGCCCTGTCGATCGCCGATATCGTCGGCGGCGTGCGCGGCCTGCGCGCCAGCGGCGTGAGCTTCATGCCCACTCCCGGCGCCTACTACGACATGCTGCCCGAGCGGCTGGAGAAGAGCGGCATCGGCGCGATCGACGAGGATCACGCCATCCTGCGCGAGCTCGGCATCCTGGTCGACGGCGATCACCACCACTCCTACATGCTGCAGATCTTCCTCAAGGAGGCGGCCGGCCTCTACGGTGACGCCAAGGCCGGGCCGTTCTTCTACGAGGTCATCCAGCGCAAGGGCGACCGCGGCTTCGGCGCCGGCAACTTCCGCGCGCTGTTCGAGAGCATCGAACGCGAGCAGCTCGGCGCCTCGGGCGCTGGTGGGAAGCGCTGACCGTGCTCGATCGCGTCGCCCGCGGCGACCTGCCGCGCAAGCACCACACCCAGCTGCGCGGGGCCGCCGGCGAGCTGCGCTACGAGGAGTGCTTCACCCGCGACGGCTTCGACGGGCCGTTCACCATCATGTATCACCTGCGCCGCCCGCACCTGCAGCGGCCGGCCGAGGTCAAGCACGGCTGGACCGCGCCCGGGCTCGCCGGCAGCAACGCCGATCTGCGGGCGCTGGCCAAGCGCCACTACAAGAGCGGCGAGGTCGGGCGCGGCGGCGCGCCGGTCGACGCCTTCGTGCCGCTGTTGTGGAACGCCGATCTGTGCGCCGGCGTGGCCTTCCCCGATCGCGCCGATCCGGTCTATGTCGTCAACGGCGACGGCGACACGCTGGTCTACGTGCACGAGGGCAGCGGCCTCCTGCGCAGCGGCCTCGGCGATCTGCGCTTCTCCCAGGGCGACTACGTGTGCGTGCCGCGCGGGCTCCTGCACCGCTTCATCCCCGACGACGGCGCCCAGCACTGGTTGTGGCTCGAGGTCGACGACCTCCACCTGCTGCGGCAGTGGCGCAATCAGGTCGGGCAGCTGCGGATGGACGCGCCCTACTGTCACCGCGACTTCCGCCGGCCCGAGCACACCGGCCCGAGCGACGAGGGGCTGCGCGAGATGGCGGTGAAGCGCGGCGGCCGCTGGCACGGCTTCACCGTCGAGCACTCGCCGCTCGACGTGGTCGGCTGGGATGGCTCGGTCTACCCGTGGGCGTTTCCGATCCTCGCCTTCCAGCCCCGGGTCTCGTCGGTGCACCTGCCGCCGACCTGGCACGGCACCTTCGGCGCCCGCGGCGCGCTGGTCTGTAGCTTCGTGCCGCGCCTGGTCGACTTCGCGCCCGACGCCATCCCCTGCCCGTACCCGCACAGCTCGCCGTCCTGCGACGAGATCATCTTCTACTGCGCCGGCAACTTCACCTCGCGCAAGGGCGTGAGCGCGGGCAGCATCTCCCATCACCCGATGGGCATTCCCCACGGGCCGCACCCCGGGAGCTACGAAGCGTCGATCGGGGCGACCCGCACCGACGAGATGGCGGTGATGGTCGACACGTTCCGTCCACTGACGGCGACGCGAGCCGCGATCTCGGTCGAAGATCCTGGGTACATGGAGTCGTTCTTCTGAGTGGCACGGGCACGGGCACGGGCACGGGCACGTGGGGCTGTGCCCGACGTGTCCCAGGGGACAGGTCGCACAAGTAGGCGTTCTTCTGTCGCGATCTGGTGGATCCGCGGTTGCAACTCTCGTCGGGCATGTTGCAACCCTTCGCCGGTCCACCAGGTGTTGACACCCCTGGCGCAGGGGTGGAACGCTTCTCCCCGATGTCCACGCCGGGGGGCGCGCGCCAGCTCGGGCGATACCGGCTCCTTCGCCACCTGGCGACGGGGGGCATGGCGGAGATCTGGCTCGCGGCGCTCGACACCACGCGCCGCCACGACTCGGGTCCGTTTCGCTTCTCCTGCCCGACCCACGCCGTCATCAAGGTGATCGCGCCCGATCGGGTCAAGGACCGCCAGTTCGTCCAGATGTTCCTCGACGAGGCTCGGGTCGCCGCCACGCTGCACCACCCCAACATCGCGCAGCTTTACGAGGTCGGCTTCGAGGAGGGAACGTATTTCCACGCCATCGAGTACGTGCATGGCGAGAACGTCCGCTCCGCGATCGAGCGCTCGCTGATCGTCCGCAAGCCGACCCCGGTCGGCGCCACCGTGGCCATCGGCCGGGGCATTGCCGCCGCGCTTCACTACGCCCACGAGCGCAAGGGCGCCACCGGCGAGCCGCTCGAGATCGTCCACCGCGACGTCACGCCGTCCAACATCATGATCGGCTGGGACGGCGTGGTGCGCCTGGTCGACTTCGGCGTGGCGCTGGCGGTGGGCCGCGCGGCGCAGACGCGGACCGGCGTGGTGAAGGGCAAGCTCGCGTACATGTCACCCGAGCAGTGCCGCGGGCTCAAGGCTGATCGCCGCACCGACGTGTTCGCGCTCGGCGTGGTGATGTACGAGGTCTCGCTGCAGAAGCGCGCCTTCCGCGGCGACAGCGAGTACCAGACCATGGAGCGGATCGTGCGCGGCCAGCTCATGCCACCGAGCGAGGTCAATCGCGACTATCCGCCGGCGCTGGAGGCGATCGTGCTCAAGGCCGTCGCCACCGACGTGAACAAGCGCTACCAGTCGTGCGCCGAGCTGGGTGCGGCGCTCGAGCAGTACGTCGCCAGCCACGGCGTGGCTGACAGTCCGGCGGCGATGAGCGCGCACATGCGCGCGATCTTCGGCGAGCCACCGAAGCCGGGCGAGGACGTCGCGCCGGTGCAGCTCGATCTACGCTCGCTGCGTTCGCCGTCACCGCCGCCCAGCGCGTCGGCGGAGGTGCCGAACGTGAACGACGACGGTACCGGTGACACCCGCGAGGCACCGGCGGTCGCGGCGAAGGCGCCGCGCGGGCACGAGGCGGTCGTGGTGCCGACCGGGCCGATGGCGGTGGTGGTGGCGCCGGGACCGACCAGCGCGATGGACGCCGCGCGCCCGATGCAGTTCCCGTACGGGACCCAGCCGATGGCGCCGTCCTCGCTGACGGTGACCGGCAGCGCGGTGGCGAGCGGCGCGGCGGTGGCGAGCGGCGTCGCCGCGCGTGGCGCGACCCGGGCGGTCACGGCCTCGGCGGCGCCGAGGTCGAGCAAGGTGGGCTGGATCG
>SXJR01000168.1 GCA_005779305.1 Myxococcales bacterium | reverse complement strand
GCGCACCGTCGACGGCATCGCCGGCGCCAGCGCCCTCGCTGGCGTCGAGCACCAGCAGATCGAACCCGGCGAAGGCGGCGCGGCGGGCGGCCTCGGCGGTCAGCGCTGGCTCTGCCGCCACCAGGGTCAGGCCGATCTTCGCCGGCGAGCGATCGTGCACGAACTCGATCACCCGCCGCCACGCCACCGCCTGCTCGTCGCTGCCGATGGCTGGTCGGGCCCCGGCCGCGGCCTCGGCCGCAACCGGCTCGGTCAGCACCAGCGCCGCGCCGCCGGTCGCGCGCGCACCGAGGAAGACCAGGTGGGCGTCGCCGATCACGCCAGCCTCGGCCGCGCCCGCCGGCCACGGCGCCAGCGCGATGCGATTGACCAGCCGCAGCCCGGCCAGCGCCACCGGCGTGAACATCGGCGGCGGCGGGGCCTCGCCGACGGCGAGCTCGATCGCGGACCGATCGGCGAGCACCCGCTCGACCGCGCCGGCCAGGGCCGGATCGCGCCGCTTCATGCTCGCGTGGCTGACCCGCAGGCTGCGGGTCATGAGGCTGTAGCCGAACTGCGCCGGCGGCAACTCGAGATAGCGCTCGGTGCCCTCGAACCACTCGAGGCTGGCCTGGGCCGCGGCCTGGAGCGCTTCGACCTCGGGGCGGCGCCGCATCTCGTACGCCGCCAGCGCGGTCTCGACGTCGGTCTCGGCGACCAGCGCGTCGCGCAGGGCGATCGCGTCCTCCATCGCCAGCTTGGTGCCCGAGCCGATCGAGACGTGCGCGGTGTGGGCGGCGTCGCCGACCAGCACCACGTTGCCGGCCCGCCAGCTGCGGTTGCGCACGGTCGGGAAGTTGCGCCAGATCGATCGGTTCTTGATCAGGCGATGGCCGCCCAGCTCGGCGGCGAAGAGGTCCTCGAGCACGGCGATGGTGCGATCCTCGTCGGCATGCTCGAACCCGGCCGCGCGCCAGGTGTCAGGCGTGCATTCGACGATGAAGGTCGAGCCGGTGTCGCTGTAGCGGTAGGCGTGGACCCGGAACAGGCCGTGGACCGTCTCCTTGAAGAAGAAGGTGAAGGCGGTGAAGGGCACGGTCGTGCCCAGCCACACGAACTTGTTGGGCCGCACGTCGACGTCGGGCTGGAACTGGGCGGCCAGCGCGTCGCGCACCCAGCTGCCGACCCCGTCGCAGGCCACCACCACGTCGGCGTCCTTGACCTCGTCGAGCGAGCTGATGGCGTGCTCGTAGCGCACGTCGACGCCGAGCTCGCGCGCCCGGTCCTGGAGGATGAGCAGGAGCTGCTTGCGCTCGATGCCGCAGAAGCCGTGGCCCGTCGAGGTGAAGACGTGACCGCGAACATGGGTCTCGATGTCGTCCCAGCGGGCGAAGCAGGCGGTGATGGCCTCGTGGGTCTGCGGATCAGCCTCGGCGAGGTTGCCGAGCGTCGCGTCCGAGAACACCACCCCGAACCCGAAGGTGTCATCGGGCCGGTTGCGCTCGAAGACCGTGACCGGCTGGCGCGGCTGGGCCAGCTTGAGCAGGACGCCCAGGTACAGGCCGGCGGGGCCACCGCCGATGCAGACGGTCTTCACCCGCCGAACGTACTCGCACTCGCCGCGCGACGCGACGCGCGGCGGGGGGTGAATGGCCGGGGACCTGTGCCCCGGCCAGAGGGACGGGAACGTCCCCTTTCGATCGATCGCTCAGAAGTAATACGTCGCCGCGATCGACAGCTGCCCGCCGGAGACGCCCTGGGCCTCGATCTCGGAAGTCGGCACCGTGTTGGCATCGGTGGGCATGCCGGTGGGACGGCCGGGCTCGGGCACCGTCATGGCGTCGTTCTCGGACGGCGCCACGCCCACGGCGCGGAACTCGACGCCCAGGCCGAGGTGGCCCCAGCGGCGCTCGAGGCCGGCGCCGAGATGGACGTGACCGAGCTGGCTGGCCTCGCGCTCCTCGTCGGAGATCTCGGGATCGCCGTTGCCGGTGCCGCCGACGCCGGCGAGCAGGTACCAGTCCCAGCGCGCGTAGGGGTTGAAGTGATAGAGCGCCGAAAGCGTGCCCGCCTGGAGCTGCCGGGTGCCCTCCTCGCCGTTCTCGAGGCGCTCGGTGACGTGGTCCATCGCGAGCTCGAGCTGCCACTTGCGGCCGACACGCATGCGCACCTGCAGGCCGCCGCCGCCGTACTCGGTCGCCGCGTCGGGGTTGTCCTCGGGCGCGAGCGACAGCGACGTCATGCGCAGGCCGATGCCCCACTTCGGCAACCCCGGCGCCTCGACCACGACGGGCGCGGCCGGGACCTCGCAGGCACAGGCGCCGGGGCCGACCTGGGCCGACGCGGTGGCGGCGGTGGCGGCGAGTCCTGCGCTGGCGAGCGCGGCGGTGATGACGAAGCGGGTTGTGGTGAACATCGACAGAGGCTCCTCGGCGACGGGCGTCACCAGCGTATCAATCCACGAGGCGTGCCAGGGGCAAATCTGCGGAACTGCGTCCCGGCCATGGTCCGGCCACGGCCAGGTGCCGGTTCCAGCCACAGCGGGCGGGGCCAGGGTGTGGTGTGCCGCCACGCCGGGCGCGGACGGGTCGAGCAGGTATAGTCCCACCCCGTGTCCCGGCTGATCCTCGTCATGCTCGTCGCCGCCGCCGGCTGTGGAGGGACCCGCTCCGACGGTCCCCCCGCCACCAACGACGTCGGCCCCTCGTCCACTCCCGCCGACGCCGGCGATCCCGTGGTGGTCGCGGGGGCGGCCCTGTACACCAAGTACTGCGCGCTCTGTCACGGCCCTGCCGGCGCAGGCTACGCCGCCGACAATGCGCCGTCGCTGGTGTCGCGCACGTTCCTCGAGAGCGCCGACGACGGGTTCCTGGCCCGGAGCATCGAGCTCGGGCGGCCAGGCACGGCGATGGCGGCCTACGGCAAGGACCTGCGCGGGCCGCTCGGCGATGGCGACATCAAGGCGATCGTCGCGTTCCTCCGCGCCAAGGGCGACGTCGCCACGCCCATCGCTGCGCCGGCGCCGCTGCCGGGCGATCCGAACCGCGGCAAGGAGCTGTACACGACGCTGTGCGAGACCTGCCATGGCAATCCGGCCCAGCGCCAGAACGCCGTGCACCTCGCCAACCCGACGTTTCTGGCCCTCGCCTCCGACGGCTTCCTCCGCTACGCGATCGTCTTCGGACGTCCGGGCACGCCGATGGAGGCCTTCGCCAACCGCCTCGACGGCAACCAGGTCGCCGACGTGATCGCCTACGTGCGCAGCTGGTCGCAGCCGGCCAGGCCCGAGACGCCGCCGCCGCCGGCGCCGGCCCCCGACGGTCCGGTGGTGATCAACCCACGCGGCAAGAACCCGTCGTTCACCGCGCGCGACAACCGCTTCGTGCCGTCGGCCCAGATCGCCGCCGCGCTGGCCAAGAAACAGCGCCTGGTCATCATCGACGCGCGTCCGCCGTCAGACTTCGTGCGCGAGCACATCCCCGGCTCGATCTCGGTCCCGCACTACGACACCAGCTCGCTCGATCGCGTCCCCCGCGACGCGGTCGTGATCGCCTACTGCGCGTGCCCGCACCACGCCTCCGGCGTCGTCGTCGACGAGCTGCTCAAGCGCGGGCACACCAAGGCCTACGTGCTCGACGAGGGCATCCTGCACTGGCATCGTCAGGGATTCCCGATCGTCGCTGCCGACGGCTCGGTCCCGCCGGCGCCGCCGCCGCATTCGGCGCACGACCACGCCCATCACGGGCACCAGCACTGAGCGGAAACGAGCAACCGGCAACCGGCAACAGGCAACAGGCAAAGGCAACAGGCAAAGGCTACGGTCAACCCGGTCAACCCGTTCGGCTTGATGCTTGCCGGTTGCCGGTTGCCGGTTCGTTACCGGTCGACGCAGCAGCGGAAGTCGTAGGGATCCGACACCGCGTGCGTGGACTGATCGCCGCAGGCCGCGTACCCGCGCTTGTGGGCGACGCCGCCGCTCTCGTCGGCGGTCCACTCCCACTCCAGCATGCTCCCGCCGCCGTCCTGGAACATCTCGTTGAGGCCGGTGGCGCACGGGCAGGCTTGGTCCCACTCGGCCTGGCTGCACAGGCGGCGTCCGACGGCGGCGCAGGCGGCGACGGCGTTGGTCCAGGTGTCGTAGCCGCGTTCGTCGATCTCGATGCACACCGTCGAGCCGGTGCAGACCTCGACGCTGCCGCTCGGGCAGGCCGGCAGCCCGTCGCTGACGTCGGCGTCGACCGCGTCGACGGCGGGGGCGTCGACGGGCTGGCTGGCGGCGTCGGGGTCGTCGTCGTTGCGCTCGTCGTAGCCGATGCGGCCGCACGCCGAGGCCGCGGCCGCCGACGCGACGACGAGCACCGCAGCCAGCGACCGACCCATCGGTTGATCTTACCCCGGGCAGCCAGGGCGGAACGTGGCACTCGCCGGCAAGGGAGCGGAACCACACGGCACCACACCACGATGGCCCCGTGAACGGGTATCCTCGGGTTGCCCCATGGGCGACGTCCTCCCGCCCGGCACTCGCCTCGGCCGTTACGAGATCGTCCAGCGGTTGGCGCTGGGCGGCATGGCGGAGATCTATCTGGCGCGCATGTCGGGCCTGGCCGGCTTCGCCAAGCACGTGGTGCTCAAGCGCATCCTGCCCAGCCACGCCCGCGACGCCGAGTTCGTGCGCATGTTCTTCAACGAGGCGCGTTACGCCGCGACCCTCGACCATCCCAACATCGCCCACGTCTACGACCTGGGTGAAGAGAAGGGCCTGCACTACTTCACGATGGAGTACCTGCACGGCGAGGACTGCCGCACGCTCCTGCGCGAGCTGGCCCAGCGCAACCTCGAGCTGCCGATGGCGCACGCGCTCACCATCCTCGTCGGAGCGGCCACCGGCTGTCACTTCGCCCACGAGCTGACCAACGACGACGGCGAGCCGCTCGGCCTGGTCCACCGCGACGTCTCGCCGTCGAACGTGGTGGTGACGTACGCCGGCGCGGTCAAGCTGGTCGACTTCGGCATCGCCAAGGCCACCAAGCTCGAGGACGTGACCGCCATCGGCGTGACCAAGGGCAAGCTCGCCTACATGGCACCCGAGCAGTGCCGGGGCGAACCGCTCGATCGCCGCGTCGACGTCTACGCGCTCGGCGTCCTGCTCTACGAGCTGACCACGCAGCGGCGCGCCTTCGCCGGCCAGAATGACGCCCAGGTGATGTGGGCGGTGATCAGCGGCGACCTGCCGGCGCCGTCGAGCCACGTGCCCGGCTTCCCGCCCGCGCTCGAGGCGATCATCAAGCGGGCGATGCTCACCGATCGCAAGGACCGCTTCGCCACCGCTCGCGAGCTGGCGCAGGCGGTCGAGGCCTTCGCGCGCGAGACCAACCTCCAGATCAACCCGGCGGCGCTCGGCGAGTTCCTCGAGCGGACCATGGGACCCAAGCTCGAGCCGTGGCGGGCCGCCGAACGCGACGCCAAGGCAGCGCGGGCCAAGACCACGCCGCTGCCGCCGGTGTCACCGCTGGCTGCGACCTTGCCGATGGGCGGCGACGCCAACACCCCGACCTTCGCGCCTTCGAACACGCCCGTGCGTCCGCCGCGGACGGCCACCAACACCGCCACCCACGCCGCCACACCCGACGGAGCCACCGGCGCCAGCCGCGAGGCCGAGACCGTCGCCGAGATGGCGGTGACCACGCCCCGCAGACCCACTGACGTTTCCCTGGCGCCAGCGCCGCGATCGCCGTGGCTGGTGCTGGGGGTGGCGCTCGCCGTCGCCGCCGGGCTCATCGTCGCGACCATGGTGTGGCGGTCGCAGCAGCAGAAGGGCGGCGCCGGCGGCGACCAGGTGCTGCTGGTCGCCGAGCGCGGCAGCGCGTCGATCGAGGGCGAGGGCGAGGGCGAGGGCGACGACGACGGCACCGGCGCAGCGCGTCCGACCGCCGACGATGCCGGGGTCGGCACCGCCGCCACCGTCGACGCCGGTGCGCCCGCGGCGGCGATCGATGCCGGCGCCGGCTCGCGTCCGCGCCCACCCCCGGGCGGCGATCCGCTGTCGCAGGCGTTCGCCCGCCGCCAGGGTCAGGTCGCGAAGTGCTTCACCGATCACGCCGCGACGGTGATCCAGACGCCGTCGCTCAAGCTGCGTTTCGAGATCGATGTGAACGGTGTTCCCACCAAGGTCGAGGTGTTCCCGGCTGATCTCGGCAATACACCGCTGGGTGCATGCATCGCGGCGGTCGGACGCGGTACACGCTTTCCCAGGCAGACCGCGCCGGCGGCGTTCAGCATCCCGGTGTCGGTCCGTGCCAGTGGAGGAAAGCCATGAAAGGGTCGTTCGAGAGGATCTCGGTCCTGGCCGTGTCGATGCTGGCGCTGGCGGTGCTGACCGCTGCGAGCGCCTCGGCCGACGGCGGCCTGCGCGCCACCGGTCACGTGCGCTCGGCCGAGCCCGGCCCGAACCTGATCATCGCGCTCGGCACCGGCTACGGCTTCACCGAGGGCGTGCTCGACGAGTCCGACGCTCACCACCGCCTCGGCGGCTCGGCCGCGCTGGCGGTGCGCCTCGCGGGCTGGCTCGAGCTCGGCGGCGAGGTCCGCGGCCGCTACGACAAGCACACCGGCAACTCCCCCGACGACGGCTTCGTCGGCGATCCCCGGCTGTGGGTGAGCGGCACCCGCACGCTGGGCCAAGACACGTGGCTGGCGCTGCGCCTGGGCATCTGGTTGCCCGGCGAGGACGTGCCGTCGATCGCCGGCGACGCCATCTCCTTCGAGCCCACCCTGGCGTTCTCGTCGCACTCGGGTGCGCTGACCTTCACCGGCGTGGCCGGCTACCGCCTCGACAACTCGGGCAACTCGATCGACCCCAGCATGTTGTCCCGCGCTGACAAGCTCGGCCTCGGCATCTCCAACTACGACGCGGTGCTGGTCGGCGCCGGCGTCGCCCGGGGCAGCGGCAGGTCGTCGCTGTTCGGCGAGATCAGTGCCGACATCCTGGTCGGCAGCGGCGCGCCGTCGCTCATGGAGAGCCCGATCCGCGTCGGCCTGGGCGCGCGCCGGGCCGTCGACGATTCGGTCACGCTCGAGGGCCTGGTCGCGGTCGCGGCTTCGAGCCGGCCCGAGATCGACGACACCCTGGTCGCCGTCGAGCCGCGCCTGACCGCGACCGTCGGACTGTCGTGGCGGCCGCGACCGGCGCCGAAGCCCAGCCCGACGATCATCGTCGAGAAACCCGTCGAGGACGTCGTCGTCACACCGCCGCCGCCGCCACCGCCGACCACCGGCACGGTGCGCGGGACCATCATCGACCCCGACGGGGCGCCCCTGCCCGGCGCCACCATCCGCCTCGGCGCGCGCACCGTCACCACCGGTGACGACGGCGGCTTCACGCTCGAAGAGGTCACGCCCGGCTCGGTCGACGTGTTGATCGAACGGCCCGGGCACGAGCCGACGCAGCGCACGCTCACGATCACGGCCGGCGCCCAGTCGCAGCTCGACGTGTCGCTGGCCCGGGTCAAGCCGCCGTCGCAGATCCGCGGTGTGATCCGCAGCTTCGACGGCAAGGGCCTGCCCGCCAAGGTGCGGATCGAGCCGGCCGGCCTCGAGGTCACCGCCGGCGCCGACGGGTCGTTCCAGATCGACGTCGCGCCCGGCACCTATACGGTGCTGGTGAGCCACGCCGGCTACGAGCCCCAGAAGAAGGAAGTCACCGTCGAGGATCAGGGCGTGGCGGTGAAGAACATCGAGCTGCGGAAGGCGAAGAAGTGAACCTGCGCCTCGGGTTCGCGTCCGCGATCCTCGCGTGCGCCAGCCTGATGGCGTGCCTGGTAGCGTTGACGGCGTGCGGCGACAAGCCGCCCGCGCCCATCGCCGCCCTGCTCGAGGGTCAAGGCGCGGTCGAGCGCGGGCACGGCGAGGCCTTCGCTTCCGCGCCCATCGGCCAGCCCTTCTTCGTCGGCGACGCGGCCCGCACGGGCCCCGGCGCGTGGGCGCGCCTGCGCCTGCGCGACCAGGCGGTGGTGAAGCTCGGCGCCGACACCCTGGTCCGCTTCGTGGCCGGCGGCGCCCGCCTCGAGACCGGCGAGGCGCTGGCCGAGGGCGGCGCCGTCCACATCGAAACCGAGGCCGGCCCTGCCGAGATCGAGGCCGGCGGCGTGCTGCGTGCCATCGGCGGCGCGGGGGGCGTGCGCTTCCAGGTCGACATCGGCCGGGCCACGATCCAGCGCGAGGACGGCGCGGTCACGCTCGAGGGCGGCGCCGGCGTCGTGGTCGCGATCGGCGGCGCCATCGTCGAGCGCATCACGCCGCCTGGCCTGATCGATGCCGGGGTCGCCGCCCCGCCGCCCGACGCCGGCGAAATCGCGCCGCCCGCCGCCACCATCGCGGTGACCGTCAAGGGCCGCGGCGTGACCTCGAAGGCCGGAGCCGAGCCATGGAAGCCGCTGCCAGCGGGCACGGCCGCGCTCGAGGCCGGCGTCGGCGTCAAGCTGCCGCGCGGCGCGTCGGTCGAGCTTGCCCGCGGCAACGATCGGGCGACGGTGACCGGCCCGGCCGAGATCACGATCGGCGCGATCGACGGGCCCATTGTCGGGGCCAAGACCGGCACCACGCGGGTCAGCGCGCGCGACGCCGAGGTCGCGGTCAGCGTGCCCGGCGGCGTCATCGTCATCCGCACCGGCGGCGACGCCGGCATCGAGATCAGCCGCCGCGACACCATCGCCCGCGTCGAACGCGGTGAGGTCACGCTCGACGGCGAGAAGACCGACGCCACCGCCCGCGCCGGCGAGACCGGAGTGATCGCCAAGGACGGTACCGCCTCGGTGCGCGACGTGGTGCCGACCTCGGTCGACGTGGCGCTGCCCACCGGCGAGAGCGCGATCATCCACGATCCCACGCGCAAGGTCGCGGTGCAGATCGATCTGGCCGGCGCCTGTACCGGCGGCGGCGTGCTCGAGCTGGCCGACGCGCGCGGCTCGTTCCGGGCCCCGCGCCGCATCGGTGGCGACAAGGCGGCGTTCTTCGCCGGGGCCGGCGTCACCCGATATCGCGTTCGCTGCGACGGCGGCGGCGCGGTCAAGACCGGCTCGGTGCGCGTGGCCGGCGACACCGGCGCCGCCGCGGTGGTGCGCACGGCGCCGGTCAACCTGATCGAGACCGACGGCCGCAGGTACAACGTGACCTACCAGAACCGGCTGCCGGCCATCACCGTGTCGTGGAACGAGGCCACGGGCGCGTCGAAGCTGCACGTCATCTCCAACAGCGGGCCCGAACGCACCTTCGACGGCAGCGGCGCCCACAAGCTGGCTTCGGGGACGCTCACCGAGGGCAGCCACATCCTCTGGATCACCACCGGCGCACGCAGCTCGGCGAGGACCACGGTGAAGATCGGCTTCGACAACGCCGCGCCCACCGCGCAGATCACCGCGCCGCCAGCGCGGGCGCCGTGGACCGACGATGTCGCCGTCACCGGCGTCACCGTCGAGGGCTGGAGCGTCGCCGTCGACGGCAAGCCCGCCGATCGCGACGGCAGCGGCCGCTTCCGCGCCGAGGTCGCAACCGCCGGCAAGAACGCGTTCGCCGTCCGCCTCGCCCATCCCCAGCACGGCGTGCACTACTACCTGCGTCGTCGGAAGTGACGCTGGCGTGGTAAGCTCCTGGTCATGTACGCCGGGACGATGGTCGGCCAGTACCGGATCACCGGTACGATCGGCAAGGGCGGCATGGGCGCGGTCTACTCGGCCGAACACTCGCTGATCGGTCGGGTCGCCGCCGTCAAGCTGCTGCTGCCCGAGCTGTCGCAGAACCAGGACATCGTCACCCGCTTCTTCAACGAGGCCCGGGCGGCGACCGCGATCCGCCACCCCGGCATCGTCGAGATCTACGACTTCGGCTACCACTCCAACGGCGCCGCCTACATCGTCATGGAGCTCCTCCAGGGCGAGCCGCTGGCCAACCGCATGGCCCGCGGCCGTATGGCGGCGCAGCCGGCGCTGGCCATCGTGCGCCAGATCGCCGGCGCGCTGGCGGCGGCCCACGCCAAGGGCATCGTCCACCGCGACCTCAAGCCCGACAACGTCTTCCTGGTGCCCGATCCCGAGGTTCCCGGCGGCGAGCGCATCAAGCTGCTCGACTTCGGCATCGCCAAGCTGAACGACAACAATCCCGGCACCCAGAAGACCCGCACCGGCGCGGTCATGGGCACGCCGACGTACATGGCGCCCGAGCAGTGCCGCGGCGTCAACGTCGATCATCGCGCCGATCTGTACTCGCTCGGCTGCATGCTGTTCGAGCTGTGCACCGGCCGGCCGCCGTTCGTCGGCGAGGGCGTGGGCGACGTGCTCGCCGCGCACATCCACGTGGCGCCGCCGGCGGTGGCGTCGATCGCGCCTGACGTGCCGCACGAGCTCGAGGTGCTGGTGCAGCGGATGCTGGTGAAGGACCCGGCGCAGCGGGTGCAGAGCGCCGAGGAGGTCATCCACGCCGTCGATCTGGCCACTGGCGGCGCCGCGTATCGCACCGGTCCGCGGGCGCCGGGTGGCCATCCGCTGCCGACCAGCCCGGCCATCCCGCCGCCGACCACGTTGTCGGGTGCGGCGAACGCGTACCAGACCGGCGGTCCGCAGACCTACGCCCCCGGCGGTGGCAAGTCGAAGACCGGACTGCTCATCGGCCTCGGCGCGGTGGTGATCATCGGCGGCATCATCGCGGTCGTGGCGACCGCCGGCGGTGGGGGGAAGAGCGGTGGCGGGACGGAGACGGCGCAGAAGCCGGAGCCGGAGCCGGAGCCGCAGCTGGATCGGCCGCCGCAAACGCCGCCGGATCCGCGGCCGCAGCCGCCCGTGGCGGCGGTGGTGATCGACGCCGGGGTCGAGGTGCCGCCCGAGCCGGCGGTGACCACGATCGAGGTCAAGGTCGACAGCACGCCCGAGGGCGCGAGCGTGGTGCTGGCCGGCAAGACCCTGGGCGAGACGCCGTACACCGGCACGCTGCCCAGGGGCGATGGCGAGGTCACGCTGGTCGTGAAGCTCGCCGGCCACAAGGACGGCAAGATCGTGGCGCGAACCGACGCCGCGATCGCCGGCAACGTGAAGCTCGAGAAGAAGAAGGTTGGCGGTGGCGGCAGGGGCAGCGACGATCGCGATCAGAGCGTGAATCCGTTCGGCAACTAGAGCCGGTTTCTGGCTTCGACTCGACTCGGAGGGGACCCCCAGATGCGCAACAGCTTGCTGACCATGATCCTGTGCACGGCGGTGCCGGCGGCGACGCTGGCGGTGCCCGCCGCGAGCGCCCAGCCGACCGTCGACAAGAAGAAGACCGCCAAGGAATACGTCGACGCCGGGCTCGCCGCGCAGAACGCCGGCGACTACGAGACCGCGCTGACCTTCTTCGGCAAGGCCTACGAGCTGGTCCCGCATCCCGTGCTGCTGTTCAACATGGCCCAGGCCCACCGCCTCGCCGGCCGGGCGACGATGGCGATCGACTTCTACAAGAAGTACGTCGAGGCCGCGCCGAAGACGCCGCAGGCCAAGACCGCCAAGGAGTTCATCACCGCGCTCGAGGTCCAGCTCGCCTCGGACGCCGCCAGGAAGGCCGAGGAGGCCCGGCTCGCCGAGGAGGCGCGCAAGGCCGAGGCGGCCCGCAAGACCGAGGAAGCCCGGCTCGCCGAGGAGGCGCGCAAGGCCGAGGAGGCGCGCAAGGCCGAGGAGGCGCGGGTCGCCCAGGCCGGCAACGGCGCGGGCCCCGCCGGTCCCGTCGACGGCGGCGGCGAGGGCAAGAAGGCCGGCGGCGGCATGCGCATCGCCGGGCTCGCCACCGCCGGCGTCGGTGTCGGCGCGGTCGGCGTCGGCCTCTTCGTCTTCGGCGCCAAGGCGTCGAAGCTGTCCGACGAGCTCTCGCAGCCGGGCGCGATCTACGACCCGCAGAAGATCAGTGACGGCGAGGCCGCCAACCGCACCATGATCATCGCCACCGCCGCCGGCGGCGTGTTGATCGGCGGCGGCATCGTGCTGTACATGATGGGCCGCAAGAAGGGCGCGTCGGCGTCCGAGCGCACGACGCTGACCCCGACGTTCTCGCGCGACGGCGTCGGCCTCGCGTTCACCGGAGTCCTGCCATGAGCCGCGGCGCACGGATCATGCTCGTCGCGCTGGCCGCGTCCGCGCTGGCGGCCTGCTTCAACCCCACCTTCAACGACCCGATGTGCGGTCCCAGCGGCGAGTGCCCGAGCGGCACCTCGTGTGTCCAGGGCGTGTGTCGCGCCGGCGGCGGCGACATCGACGCGAGCATCGACTCGCCGATCCAGGACATCGACGCCCCGTCCATCGACGCCCCGTCCGGCGCCGTCTGCCCCAACGGAGTCACCGAGGGCGCCGAGGAGTGCGACGACAACAACACCACCAACACCGACGACTGCACCGGCATCTGCCGCTTCAACGTCTGCGGCGACACTTTTCTCGACCTCACCGGCCCCCGCACCGACACCTGCGATGACGGCAACATGTCCGACACCGACAACTGCGTGAACACCGCCGGCGGGTGCCGGCCGTCGTCGTGTGGCGACGGCTTCATCGACAGCGTTGCCCCGGGCACCGAGGCCTGCGACGACAGGAACGTGACCAGCGGCGACGGATGCTCCGCGACATGCCTGATCGAGGCCGGCTTCATGTGCACCGGCACGCCCAGCGTGTGCAGCCCGATCAGCCCGATCTGCGGCAACGGGGTCATCGACGGCTCCGAAGCCTGCGACGATCGCAACGGCAACGCGTGCGGCACGTGCAACGCGACGTGCACGGCAGCGATCACGCCCCGCGCGGCCACCGGCTCGATCACGAGCGCGCTCGGAAACAACCAGATCGACGGCGAGACCTTCACGCTCGAGGACGGCTTCAATCCGCCGGTCGTGTTCGAGTGGGATCGCACGAGCTCGTTCACCGCGGGCCGGATCCCGGTCGTCTACTTCAACAACGCGGGACAGGGTCAGATGGCCGACGCGGTGACGGCCGCCATCAACGGCATCAGCGTCGGCCTCCTCATCACGGCGGATCACTCGATGGGCGGGCCCACCGTCACCCTGCTCCACGATCGGATGACGTCGCTCGGCAATCGCCCGATCAGCGACTCGGTCAGCAACGCCCAGTTCGTCACCACCGGGATGTCGGGTGGCGCTGCCGGCGACTGCGGCGCGACCATCGGCTGCACCAGCAACGCGGATTGCGCTGGCACCGGCCCCATACCGCCCAGGTGCGTCGGCACCGGGACCTGCGAGTGATTGGTTAGCCCCGCCGCGACGCGGGGTTGCGGGACGTTCCCCACTGGTGTCAGTCGTCCCCGCCTGGGGGTTTGCCCCCCAAACCGGCTGGTGTCTGGGCGGTGCACTCCGGACGGTTGACCCCAAGAACGCCGGTTCATCGCGTACTTGCGCAGAGATCGTACTGCCGCTACCCGTCGCCCGTGGTCGGCACAGCCGTTGCTGTACACCCCACCATGCTGACGGGATTCCAGACCTCACGCGCACATCCGGGCTCCCGGAAGGCGATGCTGGACGTCCTCTGCCGCCACCTCCCCATGGTCCGCCTCCGTATCTCGCTGGCCGCCACGTTCGCCCTCGCGCTCGCCGCGGTGGGTTGCACCGGCGACATCATCGATCCGGAAGGTGACCCTCTCGAGGCGGCGATGCAGGCGTTCGACACCACGGTCGCGCCGACCATGCAGACCAAGTGCGCCTCGTGCCACGTGTCGACCGAGAACCCGCAGTTCATGCGGCCCAACCCGACCCTGCGTGAAGGCGTGCTGACCTTCAACACGGGCGGCCTGGTCAACATGATGGATCCCATCGCGAGCCGCCTGGCGGTCTACGCGTCGTCGCAAGCTCACGCCACGGTCGGCGTCAACTACACCCCGGCCGAGGCCGCGCAGGTCACCGCCTGGGTCGAGCTCGAGGCCCTGGCCGCTGGCGTCGAGCCCGAGCCGGTGGTCGAGACCGCCAAGATCACGCCGGTGGTCGGCGCCAACGAGGTCGACCTCACCTCGATCGGCCTGACCGGCTCGAAGATGACGTTCGACTACCAGCCGCTCGCGACCGGCATGTACCTGTCGCGCATCCAGATCAACGCGTCGACCGGCGGCGTCCGCCTCGTCCACCCGCTGTTCGTGGTCTGGGACCAGGCCACCGCCATCCCCGACCCGATCGATCGCTTCAGCGACATCGACCTCACCGTCGCCGAGATGACCACCAGCCAGGTCGGCGGCGGCACCGCGGTGTTCGTCGACATCCCGCCCCAGGGCCAGCTCTCGGTCCACTTCAAGACCGCGACCTTCGCCAATGGCATGCCGCCATCGGACGGCGGCGGCATCACGGGCGGCGGTTGCAAGGCCGTGCCGCAGTTCACCTCGACGGCGCGGCCGCAGCTCACCGCCTGCGCCGGCATGTGCCACGCCGGCACCAACGCCGCCGCCCGCGGCGCCACCGACATGTCGAAGCTTGCCGACGACCTCATGCAGACCGAGGCCTGCGCCCAGATCCTGTCGCGCGTCTCGAAGCTCAACCCCGACCAGTCGAGCATCATCGTCTCGGTCGATCCGGCCGTGACCAACGTGCACCCCTACTACAAGGTGCCGGCCGCGAACTTCGCCGCCTTCAGGACGCAGATGCTGATGTGGATCAACGCCGAGGCTGCCCCGTGATCGAGGAGAACCCCATGCGCACTACCAGCACGCTCGCCCGCACGCTCGCCGTCGCCCTCCTGGCCGGCGCCGCCTGTACGGGTGGCACCTCCACCGGCGATGACTCGGTCGGCGACGACGACGACACCCCGGTCGACGAATGGGACCAGAAGCTCGCCGAGCGCGAGTACGACTACAGCGCGGCCCTGCGCATCGCGTCGTTGCGGCTGACCGGCAAGCTGCCCAGCCTCGCCGAGGTCAAGGCCGTCGCCGACGCCGGCGACCTCGCGGCCCAGAAGGTCGTCTACGAGTCGTTCGTGCGCAATTACCTCGAGACGCCCGAGTTCTCGGTCCAGATGGTCGGCTTCTGGCGCGACACCTTCAAGATGGGCGAGTCGGCCATGCTCGACACCGCCCCGGTGTTCGCGGCCCAGCTCACCGTCGAGAACCGCTCGCTGTCGGAGCTGTTCACCGCCACCGCCGGCACCTGCCCCACCTTCAATCCCGCCACCGGCGAGTTCACCGCCGCCGACTGCGACAACGGCGTCACCACCCACGCTGGCGTGCTGACCAACCCCGGCGTTCAGGCTCACTTCTTCTCGAACATGGCCTTCCGCCGCGTGCGCTGGGTGCAGGAGGCCTTCGCCTGCACCGCGTTCCCGGCCGAGCTCATGGAGACTGGCGTCGACCTGGGCGGCGCCCAGGCCTACACCGCGCCGTGGCCGTTCGAGTCGATCGCCGGCGCCAGCAACGGCGGCACGGTCGACTTCCACGACACCAGCGCCGTCGTGTGCGCCAACTGCCACGCGACGATGAACCACCTGGCCCCGCTGTTCGCCAACTTCGACGACGCCGGCGAGCTCCAGACCACGATCCAGGTCAAGACCCCCAACGACGGCGCGCCCGACGCCAAGCTGTCGGACTGGCTGCCAGCCGGTGAGGCCACCGCGTGGCGCCTCGGCGTCCCGGCCGCCGACCTGCCCGCCCTGGGTCGAGCGATGGCCGCCGATCCCAAGGTCGCCGAGTGCGCCGTCGCCCGCTTCTGGGACTGGGCGCTGGGCAAGGGCGACATCGTCGACACCCTCGCGCTCGTCCCGTCGGAGGTCATCGCCGCCAACGTCGCCGCCTTCCAGGCCAGCGGCGGCACCCTCCAGGACGCGATCTTCGCCGTCTACACCAGCGACGACTTCGTCAAGTTCTGAGCCGAGCGAGGCAATCACCATGATGACCAAGCACCTGACCTCGATCCTCCTCGGACTCGCCGCCGCCACCGCCTTCGGTTGCGCCGGCGAGGAGCTCCCGCCGCTCGAAGACAACCCGTTGCCCGAGGGCAACGCCTCGGGCGGCGAGGAGAACACCTACGACCACCCGGGCACCAACCTCGATCCGTTCGAGCTGCTCGAGCGGCTCCGCCGCGAAGGCCCGGCCCGCTACTCGTCGCGCGTGCACAGCTGCCCGAAGATGAAGTACGACACCATGGGCAACATCCTGGCGTCGCGCGGCGTGAACCTGGCCAGCACCACGGCCCTGTCGGCCGGTCGGATCTGGCGCGAGAGCGACCAGGCCCTGGGCGCACCCAACTACGCCGCCCGCCAGCGCGAGGCCCGCGAGCTGTCGACCGCGACCGCCTCGAAGCTGTTCGACATCTTCGTGCAGGCCGCGCCCGAGATCATCACCGCCATGCCCACCCGCACCGAGTGCACGGTGGCCGGCGTGGGCGCCGAGATGTTCAACGCGTCGAACCAGTGCAACGCCGACGGCATCGCCTGCCTGCTCGGGGTGCCGGCCAACGCCAGCCACCTCGAGCTGTGCAACCTCACGGTGCAGCGCGCCAGCGACCCCGAGAAGGGCAAGCGCATCGCCGTCGCGAGCCTGCTCGCCGCCGCCCACACCTGCGAGTGACTCACGAGCCCTGACCGACCTGGACCTGGATTCGAGACGAGAAGAAGGAACGAGGAGAACGCCATGGCCCGCACCAAGACTCCCAAGCACGAGGTTCGCGAGCTCGGTCGTCGCGATCTGATCAAGTGGAGCCTCTTCGCCGGCGCGGCGCTGGGGCTGGCCCGCTGGAAGGTCTACGAGGTCCTCGAGGACACGGTCGGCACGGCCGTCGCCGCCGATGCGTCGTGTCACCCGACCAACCGCAGCGTCCACATCGTGGCCGGCAACGGCGGCTTCGCCTGGTTCCAGCTGCTGTGGCCGCACAACGACATCGCCGCCGCCGGCGACGGAAACTTCGCGTTCCACGCGCCCGGTCAGCAGACCATGGCCGCGGGCACCGACCGCCCGCTGACCCTCGGACCGGAGGCGCCCTTCAAGACCTTCACCGGCGGCAAGCAGATGACGGCGTTCATGGCCGGTGGCAACGAGACCCACCGCCGCGACCCGATCACCGCCACCAACCTGGGCGGCAACTCGCTCATCGCCGTGGCCGCGGCGCTGCAGGTCACCAACCCCAGCGTCATCCCCGTGGTCACCATCAACAACACGCCGTTCGGCAACGCGCCCGGCGCGCCCCGCCCGTCGGCGGTCGGCTCGGCCGACCAGTTCGTCGGCCTCTTCAACAGCGCGGCTTCGCGCACCGGCGGCCTGCTCGAGAACTCCGGCGACGCCGGCCTCTACGACGCCCACTACGCGGCGCTGGCCTCGCTCAACCGCGCCGCCGATCGCCCGACCCAGACCCGGGCCTACGGCACCGCCAAGACCGCGGCCCGCCTGCTCGGCACCAACCTGGCCAGCCAGCTCGCGATCAGCGACGCCGACCGCCTGCGCTACGGCGTCGACAACGGCACCCGCACCAACCTGAAGGAGCTGGCCGAGAACCTGATCGTCACCGCCAAGGCCTTCCGCATGGGCCTGACCTCGAGCGTGGTCATGCCGGCCATGAACGACGACCCCCACGGCGCGTTCAACGACATGAACAACCTGCGCATGACCGCGCTCACCATGGGCCGCATCCTCGACGGGTTCATGGCCGACCTGGCGATGACCGACGACGCCACCTGCGCCGGTACCAAGCTCTCCGACAACATCGTGATGACGATCCACGGCGACACCCCCAAGAACCCGCGCGCCCGCTCGGGCTGGCCCGATGGCACGCCCTCGGACTCCAACTGGATGTACGTCATGGGCAACGGCCTGCTCAAGACCGGCTGGTTCGGCGGCGTCATGCGCGACGGCACGGTCAAGGGCTTCGATCCCGCCACCGGCGCCGAGAACGCCACCGGCTCGCGCGACCTGGCCGCCCCGGCCTCGGCCGCCGTGGCCTACGCCATCGCCAAGGGCGACATGCGGCGCGTCAGTGACTTCGCCCGCGGCGTCACCATCAACGGCATCGTCAACGCCGTCCAGATGTGAGCAGCCCGTCGACTCGGGTCGCTGTTGTGGCCCTTGTCTCGGCTTGACCACCTTTTTTGAAGGCCCGTACGGGTCATGCGGCGATGACCTGCTAGTGTGCGCTCGTGCGTGCTCTCGTCGTCTGCCTCGTGCTCGCGGCTCTGCCCTTCGCAGGCTGCAAGGGAGAGCCGTCCAACGCCGCCGGCAAGGCGCCCGATCCGTCGGGCGCGGGCGACGGCGAAGGTGACCAGGCGCTGTTCGATCGCGATCGGCAGCCCCAGGTCATCATCGAGGCGCTCGGCCTGGCGCCCGGCAAACACGTCGCCGACATCGGCGCCGGCACCGGCCTCCTGACCATCCACGTGGCCCGAGCGGTGACGCCGGGCGGCCGCGTGGTCGCCACCGACATCGACGGCGCGGTGCTCGACTACCTGCACACCCGCATGATGGCGGCTGGCTACGATCACGTGGTCGAGGGCCGGGTGGTGCCACCCACCGAGCCCGGCCTCGAGCCCGCCGAGTTCGACGCGATCCTGCTGGCCCAGGTCGATCACTACTTCGACGACCGCACCGCCTGGCTCAAGAAGGCGGCGCCGGCGCTCAAGCCCGGCGGTCGTCTGGCCATTGCCAATCGGCTCCATCACCGCGCGGCGGCGGTGGCCGCGGCCGAGGCCGCCGGCTTCAAGCTCGTGACCGAGGTCGCCGACATCCCAGGACAGTTCGTGGCAGTGTTCGAGGTCGCACAGCCCTCGCCCGCCCCGCCTCCGCCTCCAGCCCCGTCGAAAGGCTCGCCATGACCTTCCGTCCGATGCTCGCCCTCGCTGTGGTCTGCGGTGTCTCCGCACTGACCGCGTGCTCCGACGACGCGCCGTCGGGACCGAACCCGCCGCGGCTGTGGCTGGCGCTCGACGGCTCCGAGGTCCAGGTCAGGCTCGTCGCTGTCGAGCCGCCACCCTTTTGAGCACCAGGTGTGGGGGCCGGGCGCTCCCAGGAGGCCGAGTTCACGCTGCTGGGCGACATCCCGGCCGGCGAGTGGCGGCTCGTGGCCGACGGCATCATCGTCTTCCCGGTCGACGTCCGCTTCGAGCTCATCTGGCGGCAGGCCGCCGGCGGTGACGTGGCCATCGCCACGTGGGACCAGCACTTCGATCCGCTGCCGCAGGGCTTCGACGCCCAGGCCTACGAGGTCACCGCGCAGGGCCCCGCCATCACCGCCGCCGAGGGTGATCAGCTGATCTTCCGCTATACCGGGACCAACACCCAGCCCACCCAGAGCATGGCCTACATCCCCAACGGCGACGGCGCGAGCGCCAACGGGCGCATCCCGTTCATCACTCTTCCTTGAGCTGCTGGTAGGCGAAGCCCGCGGCGGCGGCCCCGGCGGCGGGCGCAAGGATGAAGACCCAGATGTGCTTGATGTAGTCGCCGCCGGCGAAGATGGCCTGGCTGAGCGAGCGGGCCGGGTTCACCGAGGTGTTGGTGATCGGGATGCTGATCAGGTGGACCAGGGTGAGGCCGAGGCCGATGGCGAGGGGCGCGAAGCCCGGTGGTGCCTTGGGCGACGTGGCGCCGAGGATGATGAAGAGGAAGAAGAAGGTCATGAGCACCTCGGTGAGGAGGCACGCGACCAGCTTGTACTGCTCGGGGCTCTGGGCGCCGACGCCGTTGGCCGCGAACTTCCCGAGCGTCGCGTCGGCGTGGCCGGTCTTGACGATGAGCGCGAGGATGCCCGCGCCCGCGATCGCGCCCACGACCTGGGCCGCGATGTACGGGCCGAGATCCTTGCCGTCGAACTTCTTGGCCATGAAGAGGCCGATCGACACCGCCGGGTTGCGGTGGCAGCCCGAGCCGGGGCCGCTGGCGTAGGCCATGGTCACGACGGTCAGGCCGAAGGCGAGCGCGGCCGCCGCCGCGCTGCCGGTGAAGATGGCGGTGCCGCAACCGCCGATCACGAGCCACGCCGTTCCGATGGCTTCCGCCGCTAGCTTCTTGGTCGAAGTCATGATGTTGCCCCTTCTCTGCGGATCCCGATCCGCGGCCGAATCCTACTCCATCCCACCTGCCCTTCCTGGCAAGTCCGGTCGCCAGGTGACGGTCCCGATCCGGTCGCGTATACAGCGCGCGCCATGATCATCCTCGCCCGACCCTCGGTATCCCCGTATCTCTCGAAGACGCTCTTCGAGCTGGGCGAGCCGGCCATCCTGGCCGAGGACATCAAGGTGCCGATGAAGCCGGCGCTGCGCCTCGAGCCGGCCCAGGTGATCGTCGACCGGCCCAAGCAGGCCTACCAGTCGTTGATCCTCACCAGCTCGGAGAACGCGCTCGCCTTCTTGCAGGAGGCGATCCCGCACGACGATCGCGTGCTCAAGGCCCGCCTGTTCAAGGACAAGGTCGCCTTCCGCCGCTCGCTGGCCAAGATCTACCCCGAGTTCTACTTCAAGGAGACCACGGTGGCCGAGCTGCCGCGGCTCGATCCCGCGTCGCTGCGCTTCCCGCTGGTGATCAAGCCGGCCGCCGGCATCTCGTCGATCGGGGTGCGCCGCGTCGAGCGCGCCGCCGAGTGGCAGGACGCGATCGAGTTCTTGACCAGGGACCTCGCCACCTACGCCCAGAACTACGCCGGCGTGGTCGTCGACGGCCACAAGGTGATCCTCGAGGAGTGGATCCCCGGCATCGAGCTGGCGGTCGACTGCTACTTCGACGCGGCCGCCGAGCCCGTGATCCTCAACGTCATGGAGCACATGTTCAAGGACGCGGCCGACACCAGCGACCTGGTCTACTACACCCGCCGCTCGCTGGTGCGCCGTCACTACAAGGCCATCCACGACTTCCTGGTCCGGCTCGGCGATCTGTTCGACCTCAAGCGCTTTCCCATGCACCTCGAGCTGCGGCTGACGCCCCACGGCCAGCTCCTGCCCATCGAGGTCAACCCGCTGCGCTTCGCCGGCCTCGGCACCACCGAGATCGCCGAGTACGCCTACGCCATCAACGTCTACAAGCACTTCTTCCGGGAGACGCGGCCCGACTGGGACGCGATCCTCGCCGAGCCCGACGACTCGGTCTACACGTTCCTGTGCACCGACGTGCCGACCGAGCGCTACCACGCCGCCGGCCTGCGCATTGACGACCGGGCCCTGTGGAAGAGCTTCGGCGAGGTCCTCGAGTACCGCATGCTCGACGAGTCCGAGACCTCGACCTTCGCGGTGATCTTCCTGCGCTCCGACGACCTCGAGGAGAACCGCCGGCTCCTCGACACAGACCTTACACGCTTCATGCAATAGACCCGCGGATGGCGGTGTCTGATGGGGTGATGCGAAGCGCGCTCGCCCCGGTCGTGGGTCTACTGGTCGCGACGGCCGTGCTCGTGGTCACGGAACCGGCCCGCGCCGCGCCGTCGGCCGAGGCCGAGGCCTGGCTCGACGGCCTCACCAAACGGGTCGTCGCCGACCTCGCCGCCGGCAAACCGCTGGTGGTGCAGGCCCACGTGCCGCTGTGCGACAACGACGTGATCCCCTGCGGCAACGCGCGGCTCGGCGACGGCGACCGCCCCGAGAAGAACCTGTACTGGGCCACCAGCGAGGGCTTCGTGGGCTGGTTCGGACGCCGCGGCAGCGGCTGGAAGCAGGTCCTCGACGCGGACGGCGACGCCATCGGCGAGGACCACGTGCTCGATCTGCGAGTGTGGCGGCGCGAGCTGGTGACGCCGGCGGCGTGGCGGCGTGCGGGCGCTCCGGCGCGCTTCACCATGGTGGTCGTGGCCGAGGCCTGGCGCGGTGAGCAGATCCACCGCGCGTTCACTCACTACGCCGACGATCTGTACGGCGTCACCAACCACCCCGTGAAGCTCGCCGACGGCACCGTCATCGCCGCCGGAGGTGACGCCCACATCGTCGCGTACGTCGGCCACAATCACCTGATGGATCTGGCCGCGTTCGACTGGGCCGCGGTGGCGAAGCGGGCCGACGCCCGCCCGCGCGGCGCCATCGCCATCGCCTGCCACACTGCCGTGTACATGCAGGACCTCGTGCCGAGCGAGCGTCAGGTGCCGCTGGTCATGACCCGCGACTTCCTGCTCGCCTCGGCGGCGGCGCTCGAGGGCGGCGTGCTCGGCTTCGCCCGCGGCGGCGACTACGCCGCCATCCGCAAGGGCGCTGCGGCCGGCTACGCCGACGGCGGCGACAAACCGCTGGGGCGCGTGTTCGGCGCCTTCTCCAACCCCGCCGACAGGAAGTGGGGCACCGGCAGCTACTCGCGCAACCTCAACCTGCACGCCGAGCTGCACAAGGCGGCGCAGGGCAAGTAAGGGCGGGCGCGCCCGGCGCAGGCCCCACCCTGCGCGTGCCGTCCCCCCAGCTCGCGGCCTGACGCTCGACCTGCTGCGCGGGTGGTGGCTCGGGTGACGGCGGCGGCGCCTTGGCGCGGTGGATGAGGTACACGATGGCGGCGATCAGGACGATCACGAGCACGACCGCGGCGGCGATCTTCCACACGCTCCACGGCCGGTCGCCGGCGCATTCGCCGGTGCGGGCGTTGAGCACCACCCGGTAGACCTTGTCGTCGTACTTGAACGCACTCACCCACACCGGCAGGAGCAGGTGCTTGAACGTCACGCCCTGGTGGCGCACGTCCATGGCGTGGATGCGCTGCTCGTCGCCGCCGATGTCACGGCGCACGCGCTGGGCGATGGCGCGCTCCATGATGCCCTCGGCCTCGTGGAAGCCCTCCTCGAGATCGAGCGAGTAGCGCTCGGCGACGAACCCGGCCAGGTAGGCGCCGTCGAAGGGCCGGCACTCGTGGACGTGCCACGGCTCGAGCTGGGCGAGGCGGTGGCGCGGCATGCCTTTCGACGCCGACACCAGCACGTCGTCGAAGGCGACCTGCACCGTGCCCGCCGCCGGGTACCAGCGGGTCTTGCGCACCCGCCGGGTCTGGCGGTCGCCCTTGCTGTCGCGATAGCTCTCCTCGACGTAGTAGTGCTCGCCGCGGGCGCCGGTGTAGCGAGTGGTGGTGTCGGAGTCGTAGGCCCAGTAGGGAACGTAGACGCCGTCCATGCCGTGCTGCTTGCCGCGACGGACCAGATCGCCGGGCGCGAACCAGCGCGAGCGTAGCCACGCGCCGAGGCGAGCCGCGGCGTCGGCCTTGTCGATGGTGAAGGGCAGGACCGCGTCGGGGAAGACGGTGTCGGGCTCGGGCTGGATCTCGACCACCAGCGGCTCGTCGCAGAACTGGCAGCGGTTGGCGTGTTGCGTGGTGATGGCGCGGGCGCCGCACTGCTTGCACTGCACCTCCCGCGCGCCGCGCGCCATGTCGGTGGCCGGCCCTCGCCGCACCCGCCGCCGCGCCTCCTCGAAGTCGTGCTCGTGGATCGGCCGCACCGGCGCGTCGATGCGCACCTGGTGGCCGCAGTGCGCGCAGGCCAGGGCCTCGGCGCCGGGCTGGAGCGCCTGGGCGGCGCCGCACTGCGGACACTTGTAGCTGGTGTGTCCGGCCTCGGTCCCTGCGGCGGGCGGCGCGTCGCTCACGCCACGATGATAGCGGCCGTTGTAGGTTCGGGCCATGGCGCACCTGATCGAAGAGGCCAAGTCGGGACGAGCGAGCTGCCGGACGTGTCGCAAGGCGATCGCCAAGGGCGAGCTGCGCTTCGGGGAAGAGTTCGACAGTCAGTTCAACGAGGGCGGCAGCTCGCACCGCTGGCACCACCTGGCGTGCGCGGCCGGCGCGCTGCCCGATGCGCTCACCCAGGCGCTGGGCGAGCACACCGGCGACCTCCCCGATCGCGCCAAGCTCGAGGAGCTGATCGCCAAGGGCAAGAAGAACACCAAGCCCGGCGCCTTCCCCTACGCCGATCGGGCGCCGACCGGGCGCGCCAAGTGTCTGTTCTGCGAGTCGCCGGTCGAAAAGGGCTCGCTGCGCATCGCCGTCGAGCGCCAGGTCGACACCGGCGCGTTCGTCACCAAGGGCGCCGGCTACCTGCACCCAGCCTGCGCCGGCGAGCAGCTCGATCGCGATGGCATCGAGCACGAGGGCTTCAAGGCCAGCCTGCGCGCCAACTCGCGGCTCGAGAGCGGGGAGCTCGACCAGGTGCTGGGCGAGATCTGACGCTCAGGACTTCGCCACGCGGGCCGGCGGCAGCGGATCGTCCTCGACGAACTCGAGGTCCTTGCCGTAGGTCTCGTCGAGCTGCCACAGGCCGATGGCGCCCAGGGCGATGGCGCCGGCGCCGACGATGATCGCGCCCTCGATGACGCCGACCGAGCCGCGCAGCTCCTTGTAGACGAGCGTCATGGGCACCACCGCGCCGCGCACGAAGTTGGGCGCGGTCGTGGTCACGGTCGCGCGCAGGTTGATGCCGAACTGCTCGGCGGCGGTGGTGATGAAGACCGCCCAGTAGCCGGTGGAGACACCGAGCACCGTGCAGGCGATGTAGAAGCTGGTCAGCGACTGGCGCCCGAACGTGAAGTAGAAGGCGATGCTGGCCGCGGTCATGGTCAGGAAGACCGCGAGGGCTCGCCGCCGCGATCGCAGGTGCTGCGAGAGCGCGCCCGAGGCCAGGTCGCCGAACGCCAGCCCGGCGTAGCACCACATCAGGGCGCGGCCCGGCACCGGCGGGACCGGCATGCCCATCTCCTTGCCGATCTCGGCCGAGAAGAAGATGAGGATGCCGACCGCGTACCAGATCGGGATGCCGACCAGGATCACCGAGACGTAGCGACGCAGGCGCGCGGCCGAGCGGAAGATGGCCAGGATGTCGCCACGCCGCACGTTCTTCTCGGCAGCCACGCCAACGGCGAACATGGGCGATTCGCGCACCCCGACGCGCAGCGCGAGCAGCGCCAGCCCCATGCCGCCGCCGATGAAGTACGCGGTCCGCCAGTGGACCTCGCCGCCGACCAGCGCGGCGACGACGCCGCCGCAGATGCCGACCGTGGCGACGATGGTCGTGCCCCAGCCCCGGCCCTCGGCCCGGAGGATCTCGCTGACCAGGGTGATGCCGGCGCCCAGCTCCCCGGCCAGGCCGATGCCGGCGATGAAGCGCAGCCAGGCGTACTGATCCAGGTCCTGGACGAAGCCGTTGGCGACGTTGGCCAGCGAGTAGAGGATGATCGAGCCGAACAGGACGCTCAGCCGGCCCCGCTTGTCGCCGATGACGCCCCACAGGATGCCGCCGAGCAGGAGCCCGGACATCTGGTAGTTCAAGAGACGTTCGCCCTCGGCCAGCATGGCCTTCGAGCTGGCCGCGTCGACCCCGAGGTCGGCCAGGCTGGCCTTGCGCACCACCCCGAACAGGATCAGATCGTAGATGTCGACGAAGTAGCCCAGCGCGGCGACCAGGACCGCGAGCTTGACCGCGCGCGACATCGGCTCGCGGACCTGGCTCGGCGGGGGCGGCGGAGACGAACCCATGCGCGGCCGACCATCGCCGCCGCGCGCCCGGCTGTAAAGGCTGGCCGGTTCGAGACCGCCGGCCAAGCTCGGCCGTATGATCCCGGACATGCCGCGCCTGCCCGTGGTCGCCCTCGCCGCCGTCGTCGCGGCCGCCATCGCCGTCCCCTGGGCCACCTCGCCGCCGGCCGCCGCCGACGAACGCCGGGTCTGGGTCAAGACCGTGCCCGACGAGGCGACCTGGAGCCACTACGCCCGCAAGCTCAACGCGGACGAGTTCGGCAAGTTCGTCATCGACGTGACGTCGAACGAGATCTACTTCATCGATGTCAACCTGTTCGAGCTCCACGCCGACTTCGTGCTGGGCGTGCTGCTCAAGCAGGCGTGGACCGCCGACAACATCCGCGCCTACAACAAGAACTACGAGGCCGACAAGCCGCGCTTCATCCTGGGCTACATCACCCACCACCTGAAGGTCGACAAGTGGGTGTTCTCGTTCTGGGAGGGCGACAAGATCCGCGCCGCCGACGTGATCCGCGTCCACAAGCGCCTCGACGCTGCCTTCTGGAAGAAGAACCTCTCGTTCCGGCCCGACTCGCCGTCGCAGGAGAAGATGGCCAAGGACGTGGCCAGGAAGGGCCTCACCGTCGTCACCAACGACGAGATCTACAAGGCCTCCGACTACCAGGCCTTCCACAAGGGCTGGTCGGTGGGCCGCCTCAAGGTCGTCCCCATCGGCACGCCCTACGAGAACCTCACGTTCGATCGCAGCGACATCGCGCTGCTCCAGGAGAGCTACCCCGACATCACGCCGGTGTCGGGCGTGCTGTCGACGACGTTCTCGACCCCGCTCTCGCACGTCAACCTGCGGGCCACGGCCTGGAACATCCCCAACGCCGGCTACAAGAAGGCGCGCACCGAGTTCGGCAAGCTCGATGGCAAGGTCGTCTACTACGAGGTCACCGACACGGCGGTGGTCGTGCGCGAGGCCGCGGCCGACGAGATCAAGGCCTACGAGGCCAAGCGGGCCAAGGCCAGGCACGTCGACCTGCCGCCCGCCGACCTCAAGGAAACCCGGCTGGCGATGCTGACGCGTATCCGCGCCAAGGACGTCATCAAGTACGGCACCAAGACCTCCAACCTGGGCGAGATCCGCACCGCCAACTTGCCCGAGGTCAACATCCCCGACGGCTTCGGCGTGCCGTTCTATTACTACGTGCGCCACATGAAGCAGCACGGCCTCGATGCCAGGGTCGAGGCCATGCTGTCCGACGCCCGCTTCGGCAAGGACGTGGCCTGGCGCAAGACCGCGCTCGAGGAGCTGCGCAAGGCCATCAAGGACGCGCCCATCGATCCGGCGGTGCTCGACATGATCTACAAGCGGGTGCGGCTCAAGCTGGGCGGAAAGGGCGTGTTCGTGCGCAGCTCGACCAACGCCGAGGACCTGCCCGGCTTCAACGGCGCCGGCCTCTACGACACCGTGGCCAACGTGCGCGGCAAGGCGGCCATCGGCGAGGCCATGAAGACGGTGTGGGCGTCGTTGTGGAACCTGCGCGCAGTCGAGGAGCGCAGCGTCTTCGGCATCGATCATCGCCAGGTCTACGCCGCGGTGATGGTGCAGATCGGGGTCTCGGCAACCGCGGCCGGGGTGCTGGTGTCGACCAACCTGTGGGACGAGCGCGACGACGACGGCTTCACCATCAACGCCAAGTGGGGCCTGGGTATGCGCGTGGTCGAGGGCCAGAAGGTCCCCGAGCAGATCATCTTCGACGCCACCAACGACGGCACCCGCATCATCTCGCGCGCCGACGACCCGGTCATGCTGGTCTTCGATCCGGCCGGTGGCCTCAAGGAAGTGCAGGTCCCGGCCGGCGAGATCATCCTGACCGAGGCCCGCGCCAAACGCCTGGTCTCGGCGGTGCAGAAGTTCATCCCGCTCTTCGATCCGGGCGCGCCGCTCGACGTCGAGTGGGTGCTCGAGGGCGAGACCATGTGGATCGTGCAAGCTCGACCGTTCGTCGGACGTTAGGTCACCAGGAGGTTCCATGCGCCAGCTCGTGATGCTGCTCGGTTCGATCGCGCTCCTGGGCTGCGGCCCACAACCGAAGGGCCCGGTCACCACCGCCGACGCGCCCGACGAGCCGGGAGGAGGCACGATCGCCGGCGGCACCGGCGGACCAGTCACGCCCGAGAACATCTGCGCGCGCATCCTGGCGCTCAAGGATGCCGGCTGCGATCTGGTCTCGGGCTACTCGCTGACCCAGGCCGAGTGCAGCGACGACATGCGGCGTTCGCTCGAAGAGCGGGGCGTGGAGGCGCGACAGGCCAACTCGGCGATGGGCCGCTGCCTGCTCGACAACGACACCTGCCAGGCCGTCGCCACGTGTGTCGAGAACCTCAACCCGTACAGCGACGCGCAGGACGGCACGCCGTCGCAGTTCAGGGCCTGCGAGGACCACGGTGTCTACGCGCCGGTCGGGGTATCGAGCGCCGAGTGGAGCGCGCGCGTCGGCGGCAGCGCGCGCCGCTACGCCGACGTGTCGACCACCAAGGACGAGCCGGTCGAGGTCTGCGGGCTGCCCCAGCAACTCGAGTGGCTCATGGGGGTCACCTGCAACGACGGCAGCGTGCCCTTCGCCTCCGGCCAGCACGCCCACGCCGCTCGCGTCGGCAACGTCGGCGCCGGCGGCCGCTGCGGCTCGATCATCGATCTGTACGAGGTGCCCTGCCCCGAGGGCACGTACCAGATCTACATCGACGCGTACGTCTGCCCGAAGGCGGACTGATCAAAGCCGCGATCGGCTCGGCCAACGTCGGAACGGCCCGACCGTCCAGGTCCAGGTCCACGTCCACGTCCACGCCTACGACCACGAACCTGTCACTGATGCTTCAGGCGTTCGTGGACGTGGACGTGGACGTAGGCGTGGACGCGGACGTGGACGTGGACGTGGACGATCCGGATCTCGTCTGGTCGACATCGTGACCAGCTACGGGCGCAGTCGTTCACCCAGGTGGCGGAGAAGCGCGGCGGCGAGGCCGGGCTCGTCGTCGACGAGCTCCTCGAAGTCGACGCGGGCGACGCGAACGACGCGGGTGGGCGCGCGGGCGACGACCGAGGCGGGGAGCGGACGGGGGGCCATGGGGGCGAGCTCGTCGATGGCCTGACCGGCCTTGATGATGCGGGCGCCGATGGCGAGCTCGCCGTCGGCGACGATGACCAGCGAGTCGAGGCGCTCGCCCTCGGCGTGGAGGACCTCGCCGGCGGCAAGATCGACGACCTGGGCCCGCTCGGCCAGGGCCGCGATCTGCGGCGTGGTCAGCTCGCCCAGGAGCGGCAGGCTCGAAAGCAGCACCATCTTCTCGACCGCGGCGGGCACGTCGACGCCATCCTCGTCGGGTTCGGTGATGCGGCGCAAGAGGTCGAGCGGGCTGACCTCGGCGGCGGCGGCGCGGGCGGCGTCGGCGATGGCGGCGCGGAAGCGGGTGCGCTCCGCGCCGAGTGCGCGGACCAGCAAGTGGCGGAGCAACGGGTCGGCGCCGGCGAGCTCGGCCCGGACCGCGGCTTCGCGGCGCGGGGGCTCGACGCGCAGGCGATCGCCGACCGGGTTGCCACGGCTGGCCAGATCGCCGCTCTCGAGCGTGGGCAGGATGCGGACGGCGACCGCGCGCGGCAGCGCGGCGTCGAGCGCTTCGAGGGCGCGGGCGCGTTCGTCCTTGCCGCGGGCGTGACGGAACAGGCGGGCGCCGGTGGCGATGGCCGAGCTGCGCTCGCGGGCGGCGATCAGGAGCAGCGAGGTGTGGCCGATCTCGTCGAGGCGCTCGCCGAGACGGCGGGTGATCCACGGATCGGGCAAGGTCGACAGCGAGGCCGCGCGCAGCGCGGCGGCGTCGAGGGCGTCGAGCTCGGCGGCGACCAGGCGATCGAGGATCGTCGTCGTGACCGGCAGCTCGCGCAGGAGCGCCAGCGCGCGATCGCGTGCGGCGCGCCGGCCGAAGCCGGCGGCGCGGGCCAGGTCAGGCGCGACGTCGGCGCCGAGCGAGCGCAAGGCGGCGGCGGCAGCGTCGCGTACGTCGTCGTCGCGATCGCCGAGCGCGTCGGCGAGGAGATGAACGTCCTCGGCCGCCAGTGGACGCCACGTCGGGAGTGCGGCGAGCGCCGCGGCGGCGACCGGCGGTGGCGCGGGCTCGTGGCGGCGATCGGCGAGGCGGCGGCACAGATCGAACGCCTCGGTGCGAAACAGGATGCTCTCGGCGCTCTGCGCGTCGCGGGCGGCGGCGGCCAGCTCACCGATCGCGACCACGGCGCGGGCCCGATCGGCGATGGCGCCCTGACGGCCGCGGCGGGTGATGCGCAGGAGCCGGCGGCCGAGCTCGAAGCCGCGCTCCGAGGTCGACGCGCCCGCCGGGGACGCGGGCAGGGCCGGCAGCTTGTCGGCGCGATACGAGGCCTCGCCGGCCGAGCGGCGCATCGACAGCATCGACGTCAGCGGTGACGGTGTCGCGATGTCGACGGGCGCAGCGGCGGCAGCGGCGAGGCCGACCTCGACGGCGAGCTCGCGCACGCCGGCGGCCTGCACCTCCTCGTCCTCGTCGTCGAGGGCGCGCTCGAGCACGCCGTCGAGCGCGGTGTCGTTGCCGAGCACGCGGGCCCGGGCCATGGCCAGGGCGACCTCGACCACCGGGCTGCGGCGGCCGCCGCTGGCGCCGATGCGGGCGCCCTCGATGGCGATGCCGGCGTCGCGGCCGAGCACGCCGGCGGCGCGCG
>SXJR01000020.1 GCA_005779305.1 Myxococcales bacterium | reverse complement strand
TTGATCTTCTTGAAGTGATCGATGGCGACCAGGATCAGCGACAGCGGCGCGCCGCGGCGCATGCAGCCGGCGATCTCGCGCTCCATGAACTCGAGGAAGAAGCGCTTGTTGTGGACGCCGGTCAGGCCGTCCTGGATCGACATCCGGTAGATCTCTTCGTGGTACTGGGCCTCGATGTTGTCGCCCGCCAGGAACTTGCAGATGGAGACGCCGAAGCGCAACAGATCGCCGTCGCGCAGCACGTGGCGAGGCGCGTCGGGCTCGGCCTTGACGTCGTTGACGAAGGTGCCGTTGGTGGAGCCGAGGTCCTCGACGCGCCAGCCCAGCTCGTCCTGATAGATGCGCGCGTGTTTGCGCGACAGGCCGTCACCCTCGAGCGCGATGTCGAGCTCGGCGAGGCGGCCCACGAAGTGCTCGGGGCCGGTCAACCCGAAGCGGCGGCCCATCGCTGGGCCCGGCGGGTAGATGAGGAGTAGGACGGCCGGACCGGTGGGCTTGTCGCTGCGAGGGATGGGCGGGGCCATCTGCAGGAACGCCGTCTTCTCACGCTCGCTCATCTCTCCCAACGATAGGCGAATTCGTCGCTGGAGGGTATGCGAACGACCGGTCTCGTGACGTGAGGGGATATCGGACGGGTAGCGCCTCTGCCGGGTTACAGGCCGGTGTCCGTGGCGGGCTGTGAGAGGGCCGTGAGGCCCGCGCTGTGCGGTAGAGTGCGACCGTGTCCGGCGAGTTCCCCGACGGTGTGGCGCTGGTCATTGGCGGCAGCGGTGGTATCGGTGGCGCCGCGGCCCGGATGCTGGCTCACCGTGGCAGCGACGTGGCAATCACCTACCGCGGAGGCGAGGAGCGGGCTCGGGCCGTGGTGGCGAGCATCACCGCCAGCGGTCGGGCCGGGTCGGCGCATGCGCTGGATCTCGGCGACGCCGGTGCGTGCATCGCGCTCGAGGCCGCGCTCGAGCGTCAATACGGGCGGGTCCACGCCGTCATCCACGCCGCCGGTTCGCGCATCTCCCAGCCGCGGGTGGGGGACATGGATCTCGACGAGTGGCGCCGGGTGCTCGACGCCGACGTCAACGGCTTCGTGCACGTGGCCAAGGCATTCTTGCCCCACTTCCGGGACCACGGCGGCGGGTCGTTCACCTTCGTCAGCTCGGCCGGCCTGTCGCGCTTCCCGCCCGGCGACGTGCTCTCGGTCGGACCCAAGGGCGCGGTGGAGGCCGTGCTGCGCGCCATCGCGCGGGAGGAGGGCCGCCACGCCATCCGCGCCAACGCGGTCGGGATCGGCGTGGTCGACGCCGGCATGTTCCCCGACCTGGTCGCGCGCGGCGAGCTCGACGCGACGTGGATCGAGGCAGCGAAGAAGAACATCGCGCTACGCCGCTTCGCTACCGCCGACGAGGTCGCCGAGGCGATCGCCTTCCTCGCCTCCAGCCGCGCCAGCTACGTCACCGGCCAGCGCCTGATGCTCGACGGAGGCTACTCGCTATGAACCTCCTCGTCTCCACCGTCGTCGCGCTCGCTGCCGACGCCGGCGCGACCAACGCGGCGATGGAAGACTACTTCGCCGGCGAGAAGCGCGGCGGCTACGTGCTGGTGGGGATGGGCGTGGGCGGCCTGCTCGCCGGCGGCCTGCTCCGGCGGTCGTCGTCGCCGACGGCCCGGGGAGCGTCCTATCCGCTGCTCGGCCTCGGCGTCGTCCACGCCGCCGCCGGTATCTTCATCCACGTCGCGTCGGATCGACGGATCGATCAGTTCCACGGGCAGATCGCGAAGGACCCAGCCGCGTTCATCGACGCCGAGCAGCAGCGCATGCAGGGCGTCTCGACCCAGTTCACCGCCCTGAAGATCGCCGAGGTCGTCTTGATCGTCGGCGGCCTCGGCATGGCCGCCGCCGGCCGCCGCACCGATCGTCCGCGGCTGGCCGGCGCCGGGCTCGCGCTCGCCCTCGAGGCCGGGGCCACCCTCGGCTTCGACGTCTTCGCCGCCGGCCGCGCTCACGACTACCGCGATCGCCTGGCCGCGCTCGATGTCACCGCCGCGATCGATCCCGACACCGGCGCCGCCACCGCGCTGGTGGTCACGTCCGGTCGCTTCTGATGTTCGGCCTGGGTTTCACGGGTTGCGCACAGGTGGTGGGGCGCGTGGGCAAGGACTCCCGTTGATATGAGCGTGCCGGTGCTCCTTCCGCGCTACACGTTCTCGCTGACCGAGGCCTGCACGATGTGGGCGCACGTCGAGGCCGAGATCGAGCTGGCCGTCGAGCAGGCCGGCGACCGCGTGCACCTGGCGATCGCGGTGACCCACGCGTGCAACCCGTTTGGCGATCACCAGGAGTGGGCGTGGACGGCGCGACGCGAGGTCGACGGCACCATCGTCGCCGGCGCCGCGGCGGGCACGGTGCGGATCACCACCACCGATCCGGTGGTGCCGGTCCTGACCTTCGACGCCGCCACCGCCGAGCACGACACCATGTGGTCGGACGACAGCGCCAGCCTGGCGTACCGCCCGCCGCCGTTCGACTTCTGGGCCCCGCTCTTCGCCTGGGGATGGGCCCAGCAGGTGCCGGGGTGGATCCGCACCCTCACCGACGACGATCTGGCGCGTGTGGTCGCGGGTGAACCGGCGTTGCCGCGCGTCGACCAGAAGGACAGCGAGTGGGGCGCGCGGATTCTCGCCGATCGCCTCCGTCACACGAACGACGGCCGGTTCTCGACTCGACGCGGCCTCGGCTATGCACTCGAGCCGGGTGCGCGCTGCGAGAAACGTCCGGCCGAGGCGAGCGCCGCCAACCGACGGGGCTGGGTCATCGTGTTCCTCGCCTACACCCCGGTCCGCGTCGAGGAGTTGCTGACCCCGGGACCGCCCGTGACCGCGACCGCCGAGCAGGTCGGCCTCTGGTATCGCAGCCGCGCCGGGCGCCGTCCCGAGTACGCCCTCGGCTGGCTCCCCGACGAGCACGACGCCGACGCCTGGCTCGCGTTCCTGAACGCCGACCTTGCCGCCCGGGTGGCGGTGACCGTCGCTGCCCGTACACGCCCGGCGTGAACCGGCGGGCACACCTGCGGCTGATCGCGACGTTCAAGTCCGGCACGCCAGGTGCTCTTGCACCGGTCCATGCGCTTTCTGGCCCTGATGTGCCTCGCCGCCTGCGCCGCGCCTGTCGAGGTTCTCGACGTCTCGTACGACGAGCGGTACGGCGCTTCCACCAGCCTCGACCTTTACCTACCCGACGAGCCGGGCACCGCAGCCGAGCCTCACCCCACGCTGATGTTCATCCACGGCGGGGCCTGGAAGGCTGGTGACAAGGAGCACTTCGTGGCCGCCGGCCGCCGCCTGGCGCGCTCGGGTTTCGCGGTCGCCAGCATCAACTATCGCCTGGTGCCGGCGGGGGTGTTCCCGGCCAACCTCGATGACAGCCTGTGCGCGCTCGCCTTCCTGCGCGCGCACGCCAGCGAGTACGACCTCGATCCCGAGCGCATCGCGGTCATGGGCTACTCGGCCGGCGCGCACCTGGCCTCGCTGGTCGGGCTCGCCTCCGAGCACCCGGAGATCGCCGCCGACTGCGACGCCGCCGGCGGCCGCCCCGTGGCGCCTCCGGCCGCGGTGATCTCGGCGTCGGGGCCGCAGGACATGCTCGCGTTCTGGCAGGCCGCCGGCGACAAGAGCGGCGTCGAGGCGATCTTCGGCGGCTCGCCCGACGAGCTGCCGCGCGCCTACGAGCTGGGCTCGCCCAGCTACCACGTGCGCACCGGCGCGCCGCCGTTCCTGCTCATCGGCGACGCCGTCGACTTCGGTGGCATCGACGCGATGCGCGACGCGCTGGCCGCGGCCGGCAACGACGTCCGGCTCTTGCGGGTCGCGGGCAGCCTCCACATCCTGGTCCAGCACAGCGATCCCGGCATCTACGAGGGCGGGATGGCCAGCGAAGCGCCGGAGTCGTGGATCGCGATCGAGGACTTCCTGTTCCGCACCATCGGAGGCGCGTCGTGAAGGCGTTCGCGATGGTGATGGTCGTCGCCGGCCTGGTCGCGGCCGCGGCGCCGGTTCAGGCCGAGCCGGTCGAGGTGGTGGCGACCCAGCCGCTCGCGCTCGCCGCCCGCGGGCTGTCGGGATCGTACGAGCGTCAGGTCGGCGACCGCTGGAGCGCGGTCGCGCTCGGCGGCGTGCGCGCGGCCGCGCGCGAGGACTACCACTCGCGCACCGCCACCGCCGGTCTCGAACTCCGGTTATGGGGCACGCGTCGGCCGCTGCGCGGTCCGTTCGTCGGCCTCCACGTGAGCGGCGGCATCACCACGCTCCATGACGACGTCATGGACGTCGACGTCGGCAGCTCGTTCGGGCTCTCGCAGCGGCTCGATCTAGGCTGGCGCTTCACCATCCGCCGCCACCTCGTGATCGCGCCGTCGTTCGGCTTCGGCGCCCGCGAGGACATCTCGAACCGCGGCCGCCTGGCCACCACCGCGCGGCCGATGGTCGCGCTCGGCCTCGAGATCGGCTGGATGCGTTGACGCCGGCACGGCATCAGCGGAAGCGGATGCCGAGGTGGACGGCCGGGAAACCGTGAGCGGCGTGGCCTCGAAGGTCTCGCCTCCCTGGATCTGCGCGCGATGAGGCGTATGCTGCCCCGCATGCTCAAGCACGCAGCTCTCGTGACCGTCGCGCTGTCGTTGTTCGCCGCACCTGCCGCCGCCCAGTCCAAGTCGTGGACCGCGGTGAGCAAGAGCGTCAACACCGGTGCCGCGATCGTCGTCGGTGTCAACCTCAAGCCGATCCGCGCGACCACGACGTACGCGAGCGCGCTCAAGTTGTTCCTCGACGAGGAGGAGTCGGCCAAGCAGGCCTTCGAGATGATCAAAGGCACCTGCGCCATCGACGTCCCGGCCGCGATCAGCGACGCCACGGTGATCATGAAGAACGACGAGAAGCCGCTGGTGGTGCTGGGCCTCGACGGCCTCGACGAGACCAAGGTCGTGGCCTGCCTCGAGAAGATCGGCAACGCCATGGCCCAGGCCGCCGGCAGCACCGTCGCCATCAAGCTCACCGCCAAGAAGAAGGGCAAGGTCACCGAGTACTCGATGGCCGGCGAGAAGAAGAAGATCTACATCGCCTGGCTGGCCGCCGACGTGCTCGCCTTCACCGACGATCCCAACGACAAGGGCAAGATCACCAAGATGATCGCCGGCAAGCCGCCCAAGGGCGCGCTCGGCTCGATGATCGCCAAGGTGTCGACCACGGCGCCGATCTGGTTCGCGGTGTCGAAGAAGGACAAGGAAGAGTGGGGCACCATCCTCGGTGGTTACGGTCAGGTCGACATCACCGGCGGCACCATCACCGGCACCGGCCACCTGGTCGTGGCCAAGCCTGCCGAGGCGGTGGCCGCGGCCGCCGAGGGCAACAAGGGCCTGGCCGAGGCCAAGACCGAGGCCGCGCAGGCCGCAGGCGTCCTCAAGGTGCTCAACACGATCACCATCACCGCCGCCGGCTCGCAGGTCGACATGACCGGCTCGGTCGCCGACAAGGACATCATGGGGCTCCTGCCCCAGCTCGACTCGATCTTCTGACCCGCGGCGGTCTCAGTATCCGATCTCGCGGAGGTCGGACTTGAGTTCGGCGAGCGTGCGCTCCGAGCCGAGCCTGGTGAGGAGCTTCCCGTCGATCTTGCCGCCGCTCAGGACGTGCGCGACCGCGTCGGGCGCCGCCTTGATGTCGAAGTACGCCGCCGCGTAGGCGGCGTACTTCTTGGCGTCACCGGCGAGGAGCGCGAGGTCGGCGGCCAGGGGCTTGGCGTTGCCGCGCAGCGTCCAGCCCTCACCGTCGTTCCAGCCGCCGAAGGTCACGTCCTCCATCGAGAACGCGGCCTCCTTCAACTGGGGCGCGAGCCGCTTGGGCAGACCGGCGTAGACCTTGGCGACGTCCTGACGCGGGTACTCGTGCCAGAACGACTTCACGAACACGCCGGTGGGACCGAACACGATGAACCAGTCGTCGCCTTCGCCGTTGCGCATCGAGGCCATGCGCTGCTTGCCCTTCTTGTTCCAGGCCTGGTTGAAGGAGTAGTAGCGGCCCTCCCAGTCGTCGCACAGGATCGCGTCGAGAGCCGCGAGCCCCTTGCAGGTCCGCTCGAGCTCGGCCGGTGGCGGGAGCGCGATAGTCTTCCTGATGGCCATGCCGCGACTGTATTGCCATCGCCGTTGGCTGGGCCATAGTCGCCGGCGAATGCGTCGCATCCACCCGGCGGCCAGCGCGGCCGTCGCCTGTCTCGCCGGCGGGGCCGTCGCGGCCGTGCTGGCCGGCCGCGCCGACGCGCAGCCTCTGGCGCAACCGTCTCCACCGACCCCGGCGCCGAGGTTCGCGCCGCTGATCGACGACCCGATGCTGGTGCCACCGCCAGTCGCCGCCTCCGAGGTCGCGACCTGGGCCGACGCCTGGCGACTGCTGGCGGCGAGCGCCCCGGATCTTCGTCGCGCCACCATCGGCGTGGCCCGCGCCAGCGCCGTCGAGGATCTGGCGGGCTCGGCGCTCCGGCCCAGCGCGCGGCTCAACGCCGGTGCCACGCTCGACCTCCTGCATCCCGGCACCGCCCCCGGCATCCCGGCCACCGGCGAGCACGATCCGACGTCGCCGCTGGGCACGGTGGTGCTCTCGGCCCGCCAGTCGGTCATCGACGTCGGCGCGCGTCGCAACCGCGACGCCGCCTCCGCCGATCGCCGCGCCGCCGAGCTCGACCGGGTCGCCGCCGCGCGCCGCGGCATCGTGCGGGTGGCGCGGGCGGTGATCGCGGTAGCCGCCGCCGAACGCGCCGCCGCGCTGAATCGGGTCGGCCTGCGCCAGTCGCTGGAGCGTGCCGCCCTGGGCGCGCGCACCTTCGAGCTCGGCGCCGCCACCGAGCTCGACGTGGTCCGGACCCGACAGGACGTCGCG
>SXJR01000167.1 GCA_005779305.1 Myxococcales bacterium | reverse complement strand
GGACGACGACGTCGGCGCGGCCGCGCAGGTGCTCGGCGAGCGCGTCCTGGTAGCGGCGGCGGTTGCGCTCGCGCAGCTCGAGGGCGCCGGCGATCGGGATCTCGGCGAACAGCGCCTCGTGCACGCGGTGGCCGGGGCCGCGCGCCAGGTGGGCGAGGCCGGTGAACAGCGCCGACACCGCGGTCCGCACCGGCTGGGTGCGGTTGGCCTCGAGCAGGCGGCAGAACGCGGCGTGGTAGCGGTCGACGTAGTGCTCGATGAGGGCGCGGCAGATCGCGTGTTTGTCGGCGAAGTACTGGTAGAGCGTGCCGACGCTGACACCGGCGACCTCGGCGATACGGTTGGAGGTGAGGGCCGGCAGCCCGTCGGCCTGAAGGATCCGGTCGGCGGCGGTGACGATCGCCTCGACGGTGACGACGCTGCGCTCCTGGCGCGGGGTGCGGCGTGACGCCATGAGGACACGTTACCGGGGCACGGGCGAAACCTGAAGCCGCTGCGGCTGACCGGCGAGAGACTCAAGTGTTGCCGCAGGTTGCCCTTGATCGGGAAGCGAGTTTCACGGCGCGGCGCGGGCGTCTAGAACCATCGCCCATGACCACACACCTTCCACGTCGTGTCGTGTGCTTCCTCCTCGTCCTCGTGATCGCGGCCTGCAGGGAGCCGGCTGCCGAGCGACGGTCGCAGCCGCAGCCGCAGACGCAGCCGCAGGCGCAGCCGCAGCCGCAGCCGCAGCCGTCGCCGCAGCAGCCGCCGCCGGCGTTGACGTCGGCGCGGATGGACGTCGACACGTGGGAGGTTGGTCGCGAGGTCACCCTGACGGCCGCGGGCCGGCGCGCGGTCGAGGCGGCGGTGACGGCGGCGGCGCCGGCGCCGTGCGACGAGATCCTCACCAGGGCGTTCGATCTCGAGACCCTGTACGTGGTGGCCCGGTGCCGGCACGGGCACCCCGGCGCGACCTTCCAGGAGTCGTTTCGTCAGACCGGCGACCTCTTCCTGCTCGCCTACGATGGACCAACGCTGCGCGTGCTCGGCGCGGTCACCGGCCTCGCCGGCGGGACGGAGCTCGAGCTCCGCGCCTCGGGGCCGCTGGCGCCGGGGCCCGCGGTGTACGCCGACCGCCAGGTCCGTTGTGTCGTCACCGACACGGCCAGCGAGGACGGGCAACACGCCGGCGACGCCGCCCATTGCGCCGCGAAGGGCACGCTGGCCCGCGGTGGGCGCGTCACGACCGAGCTCCCATCCGACGGCTCGGCCGTGGACGTGATCCGGACGTTCCTCGCCGAGGTCGCCCGCGCGCGCGGCGAGGGCAAGCGCTTCCTGGTGCGGCCGATCGCGGTCGTGGGCCTGACGTGCCCGTCACCGGCGCCGGCCGAGTGCGTGGTCGCCGAGCTCACCCAGGTGGCGCCGGCGATGGCGCGCCAGGCCCGGACCCGGATCCGGCGCCTCGACGAGGACGAGGTGCAAGCGATCATGGCCTCCGAGATCGCGGGCATGGCGGGAGTCACGTTCCACCAGGTCAGCGTCGGGCTCGAGGACACGGACCACGAGTTCGAGGGCGAGCTCGTCTTCGGCATCGGGGCCAACGGCACGATCGAGTTCGTCAGCGCCGAGATGAACTTCAACGATCTTTGACCGCGGCGGTCACGGCCGCGCGCCCTCGATGACCTCGTAGCCGTCGCAGGGCAGCGACGCGGCGCGGGCCTGGGCGTCGTCGGCGTCGCAGCTCGAGTCGGTGACGTTGTCCTGGGATCGCCGGCGGGTCTCGATGGTCAGCGCGCCGCCGACCACCGTGGCGTCGGAGACGGTGGCGGCGAGCAGGCAGTCGGCGGGTGATCCGGACGCCGAGTAGATGACGGCGCGGACGCCGCCGTCGATCTCCTCGGCGTAGAGCAGGCCGCCGAAGAGGCCGCCGGGGTCCTCGCACGTCGCCGGGGTCGTACACGCGACGTACTGGGCGTACTCCTGCCCGAAGAACTCGCCCTCGACGAACTTGATGAACGGCGGGTCGACCACCGGCGGACCCTCGGCCTCGCACCCGGTCTGGTTGTCGGTGTGGGCGGTCACCTGCCAGACGCCGAGCAGGTCGTCGTACGGTTGACCGCATCCCGCGACCGCGGCGAGCGCGGCGGCAAGGGCGGGCAGAAGTGCACAGGTCAGCGTGACGGAGCCTCGATTCGACATGATCCAGATCCCCGGACGGCTCTTCCAGGGTACCACCTCGGAGGCGGCCTCATGTAATGTCCGGCCGCAGCCGTATGCTCGGGTACGTCCTCGACGAGGTCTTCATCAACCACCGTGCGCCGGCGGGTCACCCCGAGCGGCCGGCGCGCGCGGAGGCGGTGCGCGACGCGCTCTACGCGGCGGGGCTCAAGGATCGCGGCACCCACATCGCGATCCGACCGGCGCGCGACGAGGAGCTGGCCCGGGTGCACGCGCCGGCGTACCTCGACGACCTCACCCGCGCCGTGCCGGGCCAGACCGGCTGGCTCGATCCCGATACCTACTTCTCGCCGGGCACGTGGGACGCCGCGCTCGCGGCGGCCGGCTCGGTCTCCGAGCTGGCGACGCGCGTGCTTTCGGGCGAGCTGTCCAGCGGGCTGGCGGTGGTGCGTCCGCCCGGCCACCACGCCGAGGCCGACAAGGCCATGGGCTTCTGTCTCATCAACAACGTCGCCGTCGCCGCCGCCGCCGCCCGTGCCGCCGGCGCTGCGCGCGTGGCCATCCTCGACTGGGACGTGCACCACGGCAACGGCACCCAGCAGATCTTCTGGGACGACCCGAGCGTCATGTACCTCTCGGTGCACCAGTTCCCGTTCTATCCCGGCACCGGCGCGCCCGACGAGATCGGCGGCGCCGTCGCGCGGGGCAGCACCGTCAACGTCGGCCTTCCCGCGGGTTCGGGCGATCGCGACTACCTGGCCGCGTTCGATCACGTGATGCTGCCCGCGTTGCGCAGCTTTCGCCCCGATCTGGTCCTGGTCTCCGCCGGCTTCGACGCCCACCACGCCGATCCCCTGGCGGCCATGCGGGTGACCCGGATGGGCTTCATCGGCATGGCCGCGCGCATGCGCGCGCTCGCCGACGAGGTCGCCGGCGGCCGCTGGGTGGTCGCGCTCGAGGGCGGCTACGATCTGGCCGGCCTCGGCGAGGGTTCGACCGCGGTGCTGGGCGCGCTCGGCGCCGACACGACCCCGGCCTTCGACGTCGTCGATCTGGCCGACGCGGCCGCACCCGCGCGCGAGGCGATCGAGGCGACGCTGCGGGCCCTGCGGGAGGTCGCGCCGTGAACCTGCCATCGGTCGCCTTCGACGGCCCGGTGCCCTTCGGCACCCGCTATGGCCTCTTGCGGCCGCTGGCCACCGGCGGCATGGCCGAGATCTACCTGGCCCGGCAGAACGCCATGGCCGGGTTCGAGAAGGACATCGTCATCAAGCGGCTCAAGCCCGAGCTGGCCGAGGATCCGCGCATCGTCGAGATGTTCCTCGACGAGGCTCGCATCGGCGCCGTGCTCAACCACCCCAACATCGTTCACGTCTACGACGTCGACGAGGAGGGTGGGGTGCCGTACATCGCGATGGAGTACATCGTCGGCGAGGAGCTCAACCAGCTCTGCCGGCGCGGCCTCGCCCACGACCGCTTCCTGCCGCTGCCGCACGCCGTCGAGCTCATCCGCCAGGCCGCTGCCGGCATGGGGTACTTCCACGCCAAGCGCGGCGCCGCCGAGCGCGCCGATCGACCGCACGGCGGACTCGGCCTCGAGATCGTCCACTGCGACATCTCGCCGACCAACCTCCTGGTCACCGAGGACGGTTTCCTCAAGATCATCGACTTCGGCATCGCCCGCGCCGCCGGCCAGCGCGATCGCGAAGAAGGCACGATCCCCGGCAAGCTGTCGTACATGGCGCCCGAGCAGGCCAGCCGCGGCGCCGTCGATCACCGCTCGGACATCTTCTCGCTCGGCGTCGTGCTCTACGAGATCACCGTCGGCAAGCGCCTGTTCAAGGGCCCGGCCCACGAGGTGGTGAAGCGGCTGACCGAGGGCGAGATCGAACCGCCCACGTTCGCCCGTCGCGACTTCCCGGGCGCGCTCGAGGGCATCATCATGCGCACGCTCGAGCGGCACCCCGAGAACCGCTACCAGAGCGCCTACGATCTCGCCGACGATCTCGAGGGCTTCCTGCGCGAGGCCAGGATGCACTCGGGTCCGGTGCGGATCGCTCGTTATCTCGACGAGCTGGCCGAGGCCGCGGGAGGCGCCCGTCGCCCCGAGCTGATCAGCGAGCGCGACAGGGTGCGCGCCGACGAGGAGCTCGACTTCGACGAGCAGATGTTCGACGGCTACCGCGCCTCCGACGAGGAGGAGGCGAGCGAGTGGGACGAGTTCCAGGAGCCCGACGCCGACATCGCGGCGGCGCTGGGGCTGGATCTCGATCAGCTCCGGCTCATGCGCACGCCGGTGCCGCATCGCGACGGCGAGGTCATCCGCCTGCCGCTGCCGGCGCCGACCGAGTCGTCACCGACGGCGGTGGGCAACGAGGAATCGGTGCCGGTGATCGTGGCGCCGCCGGTTTCGGCGTCGGCGATGCAGGAGCTCGTGCAAGCGCAGGCGCAGGCGCAGCGGCAGCCCCAGCCGCAGCCGCAGCCGCAGCCACCGCCACCCCAGCCCTCGGGGGCGGCCAACTTCTTGCCGTGGTTGGTGCTCGGGACGTGCGCGGGGATCGCGATCGGCATCCTGGTCAGCCAGCTCCTCTGATCCGGGCCACGGGCGTCCCGGTGCCCGTCGGGCTACTCTCATCGACGTGCTCCTGCGCGTGACCCTCCTGCTCGCGACTCTCGCCGCCTGTTCTGGCCGCGAGCCGACGCCGGCGACGCGCTTCGACGCCGGGCCGCCGCCCCGCCGCGTGATCGGCGCGCCGCCCCGGCAGGTGCGCGCGCTGCCTCCGCACGCCATCGGCGTCGAGGGCGTGGGCCCGTACAAGCTGGGCGTGCCGATGTCGCAGATCCTCTCGACCTTGCCGTCGGGGCCGCGCATGGCGCTGCTTCAGATCGCCGGCGTCCTCGACTACACGGTCGTGCGCGACGAGGGGCTCCTGGTCGGTGGTGAGCGCCAGGGCGCCGCCTCCTTCATCGCGGTCGTCCGCCAGGAGATCGCGCGCACCGAGGATGGCGTCGGTGTCGGCGCGACGGTCAGCGCGCTCGAGGCCGGCGTCGGTCCGGCGCTGATGTCGCCCGGGATCGCGCGTGATCCGTCGCTGTGGGTGGGCGCGCGGCTGCCCGGAGCGCGCTTCGTCGTCAACGGCGGCAAGGTGACCGGCGTGTTGCTCACCTCGCCGGCCGAGTTGCCGTCGGCCACGGCGGCTCCGCCGGTGCAGATCGTCGATCCCGATGCCGGCGTCGCGGCGCCGCCCCGCTGCGATCGCACCGCCGCCGCTGCCATCGACTTCGCCGGGGTCGCCGCGGGCGTGCGGTTCGTCCCGGCCTGCCTCGGCGGCGCCGATGGCGTCGGCAACGCCGGTGAGACCGTGGTGGTCGCGTCGCGGCCGGCCCAGGACACCCGTGCCCGCCGGGTCGCGGCGACCGAGATCCGCGGTCTGCGCTGGGCGGCGCCGATCGAGCTCGATCGCGGGCGCGACGAGATCGTGGCCGTCGCCGAAAGCAGGGACGACGACGTCCGCGTGTTCACCGTGATCGCGCTGCGCCTCGAGGGCACGCGGCTGGTTCGCGTGGCCGAGTCCGAGGTCTACCGGCTCGACGAGCAGCGCGCGGCATGGATCGGTGCCTCGCTCGGCGAGCTCTCGCTGCACCTCGAGATCAAGACCGATGGAGACGAGCTGGTGGTCGGTGGAGTGCTGGCCCACGGCGGCCCCACCGGCGTCCGCGAGCTGGCGCCGCTCTTGCCGGTGACGGTCCGCCGCCGAGGTCGCCCGAGCGAGGGCGAGCGCCCGCGGGTCGAGACCGAGCCGGTGGCCGCCGACGCCGGTGCCGGCCCCATCGACGCCTTCCAGGCTGGGCGAACCGACGCCACAGCGACGGTGCCCGGGCCCTGAAGCCAGTAGTCACTTGACCTTGCCCCCGCGCCCTTTGCGATCTGCCCGCAACTCCTGCAAAATAATGGCCTTGGTGCCTCGTCGCTCGTGCCTGCGGGTGCGCGGCCTCTGCCGCTGCTGAACATGAAGTTCCTCTGCGATCGCTGCAAGACCCGGTACTCGATCGCCGACGAGCGCGTCCGCGGCAAGATCCTCAAGATCCGCTGCAAGAACTGCTCGGCGGTGATCTCGGTGCGCGAGGGGATGGAGGAACCGCGCGACTGGGCGGCTTCGGGCGCGGCACCGGTGGCTGCGCCAGCGGCGGCCACGTCCGCGCCGGTGCGTCCGCCACCGGCCTCGCTGCACGAAGAGTGGTACGTCTCGCTCGACGGCAACCAGGAAGGTCCGTTCCTCCTGCCCGAGGCCCAGGCCTGGGTCGCCGCCAAGTCGGCCGACGACGAGCTGCACTGCTGGTGCGAGGGCTTCGACGACTGGTTGCCGGTCGAGAAGGTCAGCCACTTCCGCGGGCTGCGCGGCAAGGTCACGCGCGCTCGCACGCCGACGCGGCCCGGCCTCGACACCACGCCGCCGCCGCGCGCCGAGGCCGCGCTGCCGCCGCGCGTGCCGGAGCCCGAGCCCAAGCCACTCTTCGCCGCGACCTTCGCTGCGATCGAGGCCGACGCGCGTCGTGATGCCGAGCGC
>SXJR01000019.1 GCA_005779305.1 Myxococcales bacterium | reverse complement strand
GGGTCGGTGCCGGCGTACGCTTTGGAGCGCGGGCTCGCCTTGGCGACGTGCCAGGCGTGGGAGCTTGGTCACGACCGGAAGCGGAAGAGGCTGTTGTTCCCGGTTCGCACGGTCGATGGGGATCTCGTGGGTGTGCCGCCGCCGAGGACGAACAGGTCCACGTCGTACGCGGTCGTGGTCATGGTGACCTGGGCGGCGTCGGCGTCGGCGTCGGTTTCTTCGGCGGAGGCACCGGCAGATCGACGCCGAGGTCGCCGCACACCGCCCGCGCCCGCTGGCCGCCGCTGCCACCGGCCAGCTCGCGCGCCTCGGCGTCGTCGCCGGCCCGGCACGCCGACACGATCGCCGCGTCGCGCTCGAGCGGTCCCATCTCGATGTGGCCGAAGCTGGTCGGCCGCGGCAGCCGACGCGGATCGCCGGTCTCGGCGGCGTCGGCGGTCAGGCCGATCACGCCGTACACGTCCTGCGCCGGCACCCCGCGCCCGAGCAGCTCGCGCGCCGCCAGGAGCTGGGCGTCCACGATCAGCTCGAGCTGCTCGTAGGCGACCGCGCCCATCACCGGCATGCCATTGATGAACATGGTGGGCGTGCCGGTAGCGCCGAGCGCACCCACCGCCGCGGCCTCGGCCATCACCACGTCGCGGTAGCGATGATCGTCGAGCGCCGCGGTCAGCTCGGCGCGATCCAGGCCGGCGGCCTTGCCGGCGTCGAGGAGCGCGGCCCGGGTCAGCGGCGCGCCCATGAGCTTGAACACCTGGTCGTGGAACGCCCAGAACTTGCCGGCGCGACCGGCGACCACCGCGGCCTCGGCGGCGAGATCCGCGCCGGGGTGGCCGACGAGCGGCATGTGGCGGTGGACCACGCGCACGTCGGGGCGGGCCTTGCGCAGCCTCGCCAAGGACGGCGCCAGCCGCGCGCAGTACGGACACTCGAAGTCGCTGAACACCACCACCGTGACCAGGGCGGCGTCGGGGCCGGCGCTGTGGCCGGGCAGGCCGAGCCCGATGCGATACACACGCGATGGATCGAGCTCGACGATGGACGGCTCGGGATCCGAGACGTCGGCGGTGGTCTGGCCCTCGGCGACGAGGGCGGCGTAGAGATCCGGCGGGCGGCTGGCCGCGACCGCGCGGGCGCGGATCAGCTCCTCGCCGACGACCCTGGCGAACGCCGACAGCGGGCGCGCGCCGTGGATGGCGCGCCCGTTGATGAAGAACGCCGGCGTGCCCGAGATGCCGAGCCGCACGCCATCCTTCCAGTCTTGCAGCACCACCTGCTTGGCGACGCCGCTGTCGAGATCCGCGCGGAAGCGGGCGAGGTCGAGGCCGAGCTGCGCGGCGTGGAGCTCGACGGTCGCGCGATCGACCAGGCCGCGGACCGCGAACATGCGATCGTGCATGGGCCAGAACCGGCCCTGGTTTCCGGCGGCGACCGCGGCCTCGGAGGCCAGCGTGCCCTCGTTCTCGTCGAGCGGGAAGTTGCGGAACACCCAGCGCACCTGGCCGGGGTAGAGCCGCTCGACCTGCTCGAGCACGCCCTGGGCGCGGACGCAGAAGCGGCAGCTGTAGTCGGAGAACTCGACGATGGTGACCAGCGCGTCGTCGGGACCGCGGCGCGGCGAGTCGCCGATCGGCACGGCGTAGACGGCCTCGGGATCGAAGCCGCGGGCGTCGGCGCGGGCCAGGCCCGTGGCCGCCGCGACGGCTCCGATGACCAGCGCGGCGGACGCGAAACCGGCCTTCACGGGACGCAAGGTAGCAGAACAAGTCTGGAAAGAAAGTGAGTGACCGCTCACTTTTCTTCTGATATCTCCTCGGTCCGTGCCCCTCTCTTCGACTCCGGTCAGGACCGGCCTCCAGGCCCGTAGCGTCCGCACCCGCGCCGCCCTGATCGAAGCCGCGCGCGCCGCGCTGATCGAGCTCGGCCTGGCCAGCGCGCCGACCGCGGTGATCGCCGCGCGCGCCGGCGTCTCGCACGGCACGCTGTTCCGTCACTTCCCGACCAAGACCGATCTGCTGATCGCCGTGGTCCAGGCCATCCTCGCCGATCTGGTCGTCGGCTTCGGCGACGAGCTCGCCGTCGAGGCCCGCAAGCGCCCGCCCACCAGCGATCCGGTCAAGGCCGCGTGCGCCGCCCTGTGGCGCGTCTTCCGCCGCCCGGACATGCGCGTGGTGCTCGAGATCTACGTCGCGGCCCGCACCGACGTCGCCATCGCCGAGCGCCTCGAGCCGGTGATCGATCGCCACCAGGCGACGATCCTCACCCGCGCCCGCCAGCTCTTCCCCGACGCCGCGCTGGTCAACCCCGAGCTGGACGACGCCGTGCTCGCCATCGTCTACGCCATGCAGGGCGCCGCCGTCGGCCTGTTCTGCCCCGATCCCGATCGCGAGGTCGCGCACCTCGCGTTCCTCGAACGGCTGGCCCGCCGCGAGCTGGCCCGCCGCCCCACCCGTACCTGAGGAAGCACGTGTCGGTCCTCATCTACATCGCCATCCCGATCTTCTTCCTGACCATCGCGATCGAACGCGCGTGGGCCAAGGGCCGCCGCGGCGATCCGACCATCAAGGGCTACAGCCGCCCCGACACGCTGGCCAGCCTGGCCATGGGCACCGGCAACGTGATCATCGCCGCCGGGACCAAGATCGGCGCGGTGGCGCTGATGGTGCTGATCTACGAGCACCGCCTGTTCACGCTGCCGGTCACGTGGTGGACGTTCCTGCTCCTCTTCGTCGCCGAGGACCTCTGCTACTACGCCTTCCACCGCGCCTCGCACGAGATCCGCTTCTTCTGGGCGGCGCACATCAACCACCACTCGAGCCAGCACTACAACCTGTCGACGGCGCTGCGCCAGTCGTGGACCACGCCGCTGACCGGCCCGTGGTTCTGGCTGCCGCTGCCGCTGTTCGGCTTCGCACCGTGGATGGTGCTCACCCAGCAGGCCATCTCGCTGCTCTACCAGTACTGGATCCACACCGAGGCGATCGGGCGCATGGGCTGGTTCGAGCACGTCTTCAACACGCCCAGCCACCACCGCGTCCACCACGGCGCCAACCCCCGCTACCTCGATCGCAACCACGCCGGCATCCTCATCATCTGGGACAAGCTGTTCGGCTCGTTCGAGCCGGAGAGCGAGAAGGTCCACTACGGGCTGACCACCAACCTGACATCGCACAACCCGTTCCACATCGCCTTCCACGAGTGGCGCGCGATCGCCGCCGACGTGCGCGGCGCGCGCTCGCTGGGCGACGCGTTCATGTACGTGTTCGGGCCGCCGGGCTGGAGCCCCGACGGCTCGCGCAAGACGTCGAAGCAGCAGCGGGCCGAAGCCGGCATCGCCTGACCCCAGGGTTCGGCGCCCATGTCACAATCGGCGGCGTGAAACGGCTGGTCACGGCGGCGCTCGTGGTGCTGGCGATGATCTCCATCGCGAGCGCGGCGCCGAAGCCGAAGTGGAAGCAGCTCTCGCCGCCGGCGGCGATGCCCGAACCGACCCGCACGGGCCAGATCTCCGTCGACGACTTCACGATGCACTACGCGGTGTACGGCGACGACCAGAAGCCGCCGCTGGTGTTGCTCCATGGCGGCATGGGCTCGGGCGACGACTTCGCCGCCCAGATCCCGGCGCTGTCGGCGCGCTTCTGGCTGATCGTCCCCGACGCGCGCGGCCACGGCCGCTCGAGCCGATCGAAGCGCGGCATCAGCTACCACCGCATGGCCGAGGACGTCCTGGTCCTGCTCGATGACCTCGGCATCACGCGCCCGTCGTTCGTGGGCTGGAGCGACGGCGGCATCATCGCGCTCGATCTCGCCATCCATCACCCTGACCGCGTCGACCGCGTCATCGTCACCGGCACCAACTACGCAAGGCGCGGCACCAGAGCGGCCGGCAAGGGCACGCCCTTCGACGCCTACTACGCCCGCTGCGTCGCCGAGTACAAGCGCCTCGCCCCCGACCCCGACGCACTGCCCACCTTCCGCAAGGACCTGCGCGCCATGTGGAAGACCGAGCCCGCCTACACCGACGACCAGCTCCGCAGCATCAAGGCCCGCCTCCTCGTCGCCCACGCCGAGCACGACGAGATCATCCGCCGCCCTCACGCCGAGACCCTCGCCGCCCTCGTCCCCCACGCCACCTTCACCCTCATCCCCTCCGTCAGCCACTTCGCCCTGTGGCAAGACCCGGCCGCCTTCAACCAGCTCGTCCTCGACTTCCTGCGTTAGAGGGACGGTGTCAACTTTGACAACCTTGGCGAGCCCGCCAAGGTTGTCAAAGTTGACACCGTCCCCTATGAATCGCCAACGATTGTCTGCAGTTTGGCGAGCGCGGACAGGAGGTCGGGGCGTTCGGTGAGGACCGGGCGGACGGGATCGCCCATGGTCTCGAGGCGGGCGCGGGCGTTCTTGATGTGGAAGGCGGCGGGATCGAGATCGGGGGTGACCTCGTGCCAGTGGAGGGGCATGGAGACGGTGGCGAGGGGGACGGGACGGACGCTGAGGGGCGCGACCAGGAGCTGGCCGTGCGCGTTCTGGCCCCAGTCGAGGTAGACGCGGCCCTGGCGGCGGTCGGGGTTGCGGTGGGTCGTCGCCATCTCGGGGAAGCGGCGCTCGACGACCAGGGCGAGCAGGTAGGCCAGGTTGCGGGCCTGCTCGAAGGTGAGCAGGCCGCCCAGCGGCACCAGCACGTGCAGGCCGGTCTGCCCGCTGGTCTTCACGTACGTCGGCAGCGCGATCGACTCGCACAGCTCGCGGATGGCGAGCGCCAGCGGCACCACGTGCTCGCGCGGCGCGCCCTTGGGATCGAGATCGATGATGGTCCAGTCGGGGCGGCCGAGATCGGCGGTGCGGCTGGCCCACACGTGGATCGGGATCGAGCCCAGGTTGGCCAGGTAGGCCAGGCCGTCGGCGTCGTCGACCAGCACGTAGTGGATCTCGCGCTGGCTGTGCTCGGCCCACAGCGTGATGGTGCGCAGCCACGGCGGCACCCAGTCGGGCATGTCCTTCTGATAGAACCACTTGCCGTCGATGCCGTCGGGGTAGCGGGTGATCACCACCGGCCGATCGGCGAGGTAAGGCAGGATCCACGGCGCGACGCCGCGGTAGTAGTCGACCAGATCGCCCTTGGTGTAGCCGGCCTCGGGCCAGAACACCTTCTTCAGATTGGACAGGTGCACGTTGCGCGTGCGCACGTCCTCCTCGAGCTGGATCTCGCCGGCCGGCGCGTTGTCCTTGCGGGCGATGCGCCCGGCCTCGCGCTCGATGGCCTCGCCCGAGTGGCGCGCCGGCATCACGCACTCGAGCGCCGGCTTGTCGCGGCGCAGTCCCTGGAACACCGGGAAGCGCAGCGTCGAGTCGACCGGCCACTCGCGGTAGCGCACCGCCACCACCAGCGTCGGCTCGATCCAGGTCGCGTCGCTCGACGCCTCCGGCCGCGGGAACGGCAGCTGCCAGCGCGGCGCCGCCTCGAGCTCCTTGCGCAGCGCGACCAGCGTCCGCTCGTCGAAGCCCGAGCCGACCTTGCCGGCGTAGCGCCAGGCGTCGCCGTCGCGCACGCAGAGGTGCAGCGCGCCCAGCCCGGCGCGCGAGCCCTTGGGCGCGGTGAAGCCGCACACCGCGAAGTCGTCCTCGGGATCGATCTTGAGCTTCAGCCAGTCCTTCGAGCGGGTGCCGGCGCGGTAGCGCGAGCCCAGCTTCTTGGCGACCAGGCCCTCGAGCCCGCGTCGCGCCACCTCGGCCAGGAAGGCCTCGCCGACCTCGGGGATGTGCTCGGCCAGGCGGATCATGCCCACCGGCGGCACCAGCCGGGCCAGCAGCGCCTTGCGGGTCTCGAGCGGCAGCCCGCGCAGATCGAACCCGTCGGCGCCGAGCAGATCGAAGACGAACCACGCCACCGGCGACGCCACCGCCGCCCGCGACAGCTCGGTCTTGCGCGGCATCTGAGCCCGCTCCGACAGCGCCTGGAACGACGGTTTGCCGTCGGCGTCGAGCACCACGACCTCGCCGTCGAGGACCAGGCCCGGCACCGGCAACGCGCGCAGGCTGGCGGCCAGCTCCGGGTAGCGCGCGGTCGCGTCCTGGCCCGAGCGATAGCGCAGGCCGGCGACGCCGGCGCCGCCCCAGCCGACCAGCCGGAAGCCGTCGTACTTGAGCTCGAAGATCCAGTCCTTCGACGAGAACGGCCGCTCGGCGGTCTCGCACAGCATGGGCGTGAAGCCGGCGGGGCCGACCAGCTTCTTCGGCGCGCCCGAGGCGGCGATGGCGACGCGGGCCTCCTGGATGCGCGGCGCGCCGGCGGCGAGCTCCTCGGCCGACAGCCCCGACAGGATGCTGGTGGACAGGAGCGGCTGACCGGCGGCAGCGAAGGCCTCGCTCCACGCGTCGCGCTTCTTGATCAGCAGCCACTCGTCGCCGCCCTTGGGCGTGCGGTTGCCGCGCGGGCCGCGGCCGGCGGTGCGGACCAGCGTGAATTCACCGCGCAGCTTGAAGCCGTACAGCTCGAACTTCACCTCGCCGGCGCGCACGCCCTCGGCCGGATCACCCTTGGGCAGGAAGCGGCCGCGATCCCACACCACCATCGGGCCGGCGCCGTAGTTGCCCTCGGGGATGACGGCCTCGAAGTCGACGTACTCGAGCGGGTGGGCCTCGACCTTCACCGCCAGCCGCTTGTCCTCCGGGGTCATCGACGGCCCGTTTGGGACCGCCCACGAGACCAGGACCCCGTCCATCTCGAGGCGCAGGTCCCAGTGGGTGCGGGTCGCGTGGTGCTCGTGGACGACGTAGACCCCTCCGCCTCGTCCGGGAACCGGACGAGATCCCACGGGTTCCGGCGTGGCGCCGGCGTCGCGCTTGGCGCGGTACGTTTCGAGGGGGTCGTCGGCGCTCACGGTTGCTGCTCATGCGCTCAGTGGCCGACAAGTTCGGCGGGAGGCGCGAAGCCGGTATCATTATTGTCCATGCCCGCACGCGCCATCGGAACCGCCACCATCTCGTTCGGGCTCGTCTCGATCCCGATCAAGCTCTACACCACCAGCGAGTCGGGGTCCGACATCTCGTTCAACATGCTGCACGATGCGTGCGGCTCGCGCCTCAAGCAGCAGTACATCTGCACCAAGGACGGCGAGATCGTCGACCGCGAGCACACGGTCAAGGGCTACGAGTTCGCCAAGGGCCAGTACGTGACCTTCTCCGCCGACGAGCTCAAGGCCCTCGACGCCGTGGCCACCAACTCGATCGAGCTGATGGAGTTCGTGCCGGCCAAGTCGGTCGACCCGCTGCTCTTCGAGAAGAGCTACTACGTCGGCCCCGACAAGGGCGGCGAGAGGGCCTACAAGCTCCTGTCCGAGGCCATGATCCAGAGCGGGCTCATCGGCGTGGCCAGCTACTCGGCGCGCGGCAAGCAGTACGTGGTGGCGGTGCGCCCGTACCAGAACGGCCTGGTCGTCCACCAGCTCCGCTACGCCGACGAGGTCAAGGTGTGGGCGGAGGTCCCGATTCCGGATCTGCCCGAGCTCAAGCCGACCGAGCTGGCCCTGGCTCAGCAGCTCATCGCCCAGATCACCCACGAGACCTTCGACGCCAGCCGCTACACCGACGACGTGAAGAAACGGATGCTCGAGCTGATCCAGGCCAAGGTCGACGGCCAGGAGATCACCGCCGCACCCGAGGCCCCCCAGGGCAAGATCATCGACCTGATGGAGGCGCTGAAGGCCTCGCTCGGCATGTCCGGCGCCATGCCGGCCAAGGGCGCTGAGCCGGTGGCCGCGCCCGCCGCCGCGCCGGCGGCTCCGGAGAAGAAGAAGACTCCCCGGAAGAAGTCGGCATAAGCCGCTGTGCCGGGCTCACCCGGGCCTGGCTTCCTGATGCTCCATTTCATCACCTGCGACGTGGCGGGATGATCCCGGCTGCGCCGTCGGTTTCTGAGTAAGATGGACGTCATGGTGGACACGCTGGGGGCCACGCTCAGCCTTGCCGATGACACGGCGGGCAAGAGCGACGGGACCGTCGAGAGGCCCGCGCTCGTGCTGGCGATCGAGTGCTCGCGTCCGCGCGCGCTCTCGGCTCGCTACGATCTCGGCGGCATCTCGGCGGTCATCCTCGGTCGCGGCTCCGATCGTCGCGCCGAGCGCGGCGGTACCGAGCTGACCATCAAGGTGCCGGATCGCTGGATGTCGTCGAGGCACGGCCGCATCGAGCCCAGCTTCGGACGCTGGGTCCTCGTCGACACCGAGTCCAAGAACGGCACCTTCGTCAACGGTCAGCCCACCAAGCGCGCGGTTCTCGCCGACGGCGACGTCATCGAGCTCGGCCACACCATCCTGGTCTTCTGCGAGAAGCTGGCGGTCGCGCCCGACGCGCCCACCATCGTCGATCTCGAGCGCACCCCCGCCGAGCACTCGGGCCTGGCCACGATGTCGCCCGAGTACGCGCGCGAGCTCCTGCGCCTGCGCCAGATCGCCGACTCGACAGTGCCCGTGCTCATCGAGGGCGAGAGCGGCACCGGCAAGGAGGTGCTGGCCCGCGCCGTCCACGCCATCTCCCGGCGCACCGGCCAGTGCATCGCCGTCGACTGCGGCGCGCTGCCGCCCAACCTGGTCGAGAGCGAGCTGTTCGGCTACCGCAAGGGCGCGTTCAGCGGCGCCAACGAGGACCGCGCCGGCCTGGTCCGCTCGGCCGAGGGCGGCACCCTGTTCCGCGACGCGATCGGCGACCTGCCGCCGGCCTCGCAGGCGGCGCTCTGGCGCGTGCGGCAGGAGCGCGAGGTCATGCCGGTCGGCGGCACCCGCCCGGTCGCGGTCGACGGCCGCGTCATCGCCGCCACCCACCGCGATCTCGACGGCATGATCTCCGACGGTGGCTTCCGCCGCGACCTGTTCGCGCGCCTGGCCGGCTTCCGCGTCGAGGTGCCGCCGCTCTCGGAGCGCAAGCCCGACCTGGGCCTGCTCATCGGCAACCTCTACGATCGCCACTTCCCTGCCGACGGCGCCGGGCTCGAGATCGAGGCTGCGCGGCTGCTGTTCCGCTATCCGTGGCCGCTCAACGTGCGCGAGCTCGAGCAGGCGCTCACCACCGCCGCCGTCCTCGCCGGCAACGGCCCGGTGCTGGTCAGCCACCTCCCCGACACCGTCCGCTCGGGGCGCCCGCCCGGCGCCGGCCGTGCGCTCACCCTGTCGCCCGCCGACGAGCAGCAGCGCGAGTCCCTGTGCAACGCCATGCGCGAGCAGCGCGGCAACATCTCGGCCGTCGCCCGCGCCCTCGGCAAGGACCGCAAGCAGATCCAGCGCTGGATCAAGCGCTTCGCCATCGACCCGGCCCAGTTCCGCTAGAACGGCCGCCCGCTCGCCCGCGCCAGCGACACACCGTGCGACACGTGCGACACGTGCGACTGTCCCGCGACGGTCGCACCTGCGGCGTTCCGTGCGTATCTGCGTGCAACCTGGGCAGTGGGTGCCGAGTCTCATACGGCACGGGCCATGCTTTGCGGACACGCCATGACCATCGCGGGGTTTGTGATGGCGCTGTGCACCCTGACGTCGGAGCCGCAGCACGCCGAGGCGTCCGGCCGCAGCCGCGCGCGTGACGTCGCCCCGGCCAAGCGCGACGTGCGTCCAGTCGCGCGCCAGGTCCACAAGCCCGAGGCCGCGAGCGTCGTGGGCCGGGTGGTCGACGCGCTCGGCAACGCCGTCGCCGACGTCACCGTGGTCGCGACTCCCGGCTGGCTCGGCGAGACCACGCCGTCGCAGCCGGCGCCGCGCGTTCGCACCGATGGCGCCGGTCGCTTCCGCTTTGTCGGCCTCCCGCCCGGCGAGTACATCTTCGTGACCATCCACGGCCATCACGCGGCGAGCGTGTCGCCGGCCATGCCGGTCGACGGCAAGGGCTCGCGCGGCCTCGAGGTCGTGCTCATCGTCGGCGGCACGGTCCTCTCCGCCTGACCCGCTCAGCCCGGCTTGCGGCTGACCGTGCCGGCCAGCGCGATCATCCGCTGCTGCATCCACTGTGAGATCTTGCTCGGCGGTAGCCCGCGGATCCGCCGCTGCGCGTCGCGGAACGCCGGCAGATCGCGCGCCACCTGTGGCGTGGCCAAAGTCGCCGCTCGCGCCGCCGCCACCACGCCCCGCGCCATCACCTGCTCCTTCACCCCGTAGCGCAGGCCAAAATCGTGGCGCAGCCGGGCCGGCAACAAGGACGCTGTCACCGCCGCCACCGCGCCGCCGAGCGCGCCGCCGAACAGGAAGCCGCTCATCTCGCGCGCCGGCCGGGTCACGGTGAGCACGTCGCTCGCCATCATCCGCTCGACGTAATCGCGGAACGCGCCCCACGACGGCGGCAGGACGCGGTCGGGGATCGCGAACAGCCGCGCGAACGACCACGAGTCGCGGTAGTACGCTTCCTTGATCGACAGGGACAGCGGGCCCTTCACGCGCTCGTACACCATCACCACCGTGTCGATCAGCGTGGCATACACCCACAGCTGCGAGTCGACGTCGTTGGCGTGGTAGCGCGTGCCAGCCGGGAAGGCGCCAGCGTCCTCCTCGATCACGCCCGTGATCCGGCTGTGGATGTTGTGCACCCGCCGCGCGGCCGTGAAGGCGTGGTCGAGATCGCCGAACGACATGGCGAAGACGTTGTCGAACGTGCGCTTGAACCGGCCCATCACGTCGTCGCGCGTCTTCGAGTGCTGCGCGATGGCGTAGGCCACGAACGGATGGGCGAGCTGGAGCAGCACCGCGCGGCCACCGCCGAGGAAGATGGCGGCGTCGCGCTCGAGGTGCCACGCTGCGCTGCCCGGACCGTGGATCCCGGCCCGGGGATCATCGCACTCGGCGCGCAACCGCGCCAGGCTCGCCTCGAGCTCGGCACGGCTCGTGACCATGTCCGACGATCGCGCCCCACCGACCCGTGGTCAAGGGGAACTCTTGGGGCTACGATTCCGGTAACTGATGCGCTGGGCGACTGCCATCGCGACATCGAGCGAGACCGATCTCGCGATCGACGAGGCCGTGGAGGGCATCGCCTCCCAGCTCGGCGCGGCGCGTCCGGATCTGGTGATGGCCTTCGTCACCGACCACCTGGCGCCCGGCTTCGCCCGGTTGTCGACGGAGATCGCGCGCCGCTTCCCGGGCGCGAACCTCGCCGGCTGCACCGCCGGCGGCGCCATCGGCGGCGGCGTCGAGATCGAGCACCGGCCGGCCCTGGCGCTGGTCGCGGCCAGCCTGCCCGACTGCCAGACCCGGGTGTGGCACCTGCCGTCGAACCCCGAGGAGTGGCCGGCGCTGAACGGGGATCACGGCGAGGCGGCGGCGGTCGTGGTCCTGCCCTGCCCCCTGTCGAGCCCGGTCGAGGATCTCCTGGCCTGGTGCGACGAGCGCTGGCCCAGCGCGGTCAAGGTCGGCGGCCTGGCCTCGGGAGGCATGACCACGCGCGGTCCGGCCGGCAACACCTTGTTCGCCGGCGACGAGCGCCACCGCGAGGGCGCCGTCGTCGTCACGCTGTCCGGCGACATCGCCGTCGACACCATCGTCGCCCAGGGCTGCCGCCCCATCGGCGATCCGCTGGTGGTCACCAAGGGCCTGGGCAACGTCGTCCTCGAGCTCGACGGCATGCCGGCGCTGCGGGCGCTGGAGGCGGTGCACGACACCCTCGAGCCCGACGAGAAGAAGCTCTGCCGCCACTCGCTCTTCGTCGGCGTCGTCCCCGACACCACGCCGCCCGGCCGCGAGGTCCGCCGCCGCGACGTGCTGATCCGCAACCTCATCGGCTGCGACCGCGCCGCCGGCGCCCTGGCCGTGGGCGCGCCGGTGCACGTCGGGCAGATCCTCCAGTTCCACCTGCGCGACGCCGAGGCCTCCGCCCAGGATCTGGCCGAGCTCCTGGCCGAGCCCCACGCGCCCTCGGCCGGCGCGCTGCTGTTCTCGTGCGTCGGCCGCGGCCAGCTCTTGTACGGCCGCCCCAACCACGACTCCGACATCTTCCGCCGGACGCTCGGCGCCGTCCCGCTGGGCGGGTTCTTCTGCAACGGCGAGGTCGGCCCGGTCGCGGGCAAGACCTTCCTCCACGGCTACACGTCGGCGTTCGCGCTGTTCCGCAAGCGCGCCGCGCAGGCGTGATCGTGCTCAACGGCCGCGCAATCGCGCGACCCAGTAGCCCGGCCGGCGCTTGTGGTGCGCGATGGCCATGATCAACACGTGCGCGGGCTCAGCCATGTAGAGCACCGAGAACGGAAAGCGCTTGAGCACGCGGCGTCGCACGTCGGCTCGGCCACGCCACGCCGGCCAGGCGAGCGGCAGCGCGCAGATCTCGTCGACGCTGCGATCGACGAGGTCCGCGAAGCGTCGGCCGCCGTCCAGACCGTACCAGAGCGCTGCTGCCTGATACTCCGCGAGCGCGGCCGGGTGGAAGCTGTGCGGCGTCACGGCCGCAAGGCGTCGAGTGCAGCGCGAACCTGGGCGCGCGCGTCGGCGCCGTCAACCGGCTGGACGCTGCCTTCACGAACCTCACGGATCCGCCGATCGATCTCGGTGGACCATGCCGCCTCCCACTCCTCGGGCGACAGCTCGTCGCCGTCGGGTTCGAGGCTGCCGAGGAGGCGCGCGGCGAGCTTGCCCCGTTCATCGTCGGGTAGCTGGAGCGCCTGGGCGAGGAGTGCCTCGAACGCGGTCACGGCCACAGTCTACCGCTCATGCGGCCGCCGTGAAACGTCCTCGTACAGGCGCCGAGTATCGCGTGGTTACCCCGCCCATTGGTGTAGCGTTCACTCCATGAAGCACGCAGGGGTGCTCGCACTCGCGCTCGTCGTCTTCGCGCTCGCCGGTTGCAAGGACAAGAACGCGGACGGCGGTGGAGGTTCGGCCTCCGGCACCGGCACCGCCACCGGGTCTGGCGCCGGCACCGCCGCGCCGCCGCCGTTCGCCGGCAAGCTCACCGTCGATCGCGTCATGGGCGCGCGCGAGCTGGTGAAGCCCTTCGACCCGTGGGACCAGGGCTTCGCGCTGCTCCAGGCCCAGGTCGGCCCGCCGACCAAGCTCGAGGGTGCGCGCCACACCTGGGCCGTCGTCGAGGGCGACGCCTGCGCCCACTTCTACGTCACCCGCGACAACGGCGCCGACTACAAGATGGACGGCATCATCGTCGGCACCGTGCAGGCGCCGCAGCAGTCCTCGAAGAGCGGCCCGCCCGGCGCGTACGCCGAGTGCCTCAAGGCCGCCGGCGTCGTTCTCGGTCCCCCCGAGGACCCCGCCGCCCCCGGCCCGCCCGCCGACGGCAGCGCCGTCCCCATCGCCGACCTGCGCGCCGCCGTCATCCCCGGCCGCTCGAAGTGGAAGGACCAGAAGGTGAAGGTCGCAGCGGCGCTCGGCGGCGTCTCCACGACCTCGCAGGGCACCGACACCTTCGTCACCGTCAACCTCACCGCCGGCGCCGACGACAAGGGCGAGCCGTTGCCCTGCGCGTTCGAGAAGAACGCCAAGGCTCCCGACCTCGCGCCGGGCGCCGCCGTCATCGCGTCGGGCACGATCATGATCCAGGAGTGGACCTCGATGGGCACCGGCGGCAAGACGCTGAAGGCCTCGCTCACCGGCTGCACCATCGCCGCGAACAAGTGAACAACAGGAGCACGTCATGACCACCACCTCGATCGCGTCCATGAACATCGCCGTCCTCGGCTCCGGCGTCGTCGGACAGGTCCTCGCCGACGGCTTCCTGAAGCACGGCCACACCGTCCGCCGCGGCTCGCGCGACGCCGCCAAGCTCGCCGACTGGGCCGCCGCCGCCGGCGCGCGCGCTTCCGCGGGAACGTTCGCCGACACCGCCGCCTGGGCCGACCTCGTCGTCCTCGCCGTGAAGGGCTCCGCCGCCGAGACCGTCCTCGATCAGACCGGCCCCGCCAACCTCGCCGGCAAGGTGGTCATCGACGCCACCAACCCCATCGCCGACGCCCCACCCGACCATGGCGTCCTCCGCTACTTCACCGCCGCCAACGAGTCGCTGATGGAGCGCCTCCAGGCCCGCGTCGCCGCCGCCCGCTTCGTCAAGGCCTTCTCCTGCGTCGGCAACGCCTTCATGGTCAACCCGCAGTTCGAGGGCGGCCCGCCCACCATGTTCATCTGCGGCGACGACGCCGACGCCAAGCGCGTGGTGACGAGCCTGCTCGACGCCTTCGGCTGGGCGACCGAGGACATGGGCACCGTCCACGCCGCCCGCGCCATCGAGCCGCTCTGCCAGCTCTGGTGCCTGCCCGGCATGACCGGCAAGGGCTGGCGGCATGCGTTCAAGATGCTGAGGTGACGGTCTCCGTGGTTCGCTGCCCGGCTCAGCGCGCTCGCCGCCCGGGCACGGGGAGCCACGACGCCAGGCCCGGGGTCCGGACCTCGACGGACACGACGCCGTAGGCGTAGACCCCATCGTCGATCCGGCGCAGGCCGGCGCGGGCCGAGAAGCCGATCCCGAGCTCGCCGCGTGCGCCGCCGCCGAGGATGCGTCCATGCTCCGTTTTCACATGCTCGGCCAGCCCACCGAGCGCGATGCCGAACCCTCGTACCTCGGTGTCCTCCGCGGTCATCGGCATCTCGAGGAGGACCGTCGGTCCGAGGCGCCAGCCCTGCCCCTCGGCGATCGCTGCCTGCCGGCGGAACCAGACCCCTTCGACATACGGTCCATGCCGGAGGTCGTGGCGGCCGCGCCCCGCGTTCTGCCAGTCGAACGACCAGCCCAGACTGAGGTCGCCGCGCCGCCTGGCGCCGTCCTTCGCCAGCGCCATCGGCGTGAATCCGAAGCGGAGCTGACCGTCGGCGATGCGACCGTAATGCCGGATCTCGTCGGCCGAGTTCCTGATCACCACGTCGCCGGCGCCTCCTCCACCGCCGGCGCTCATCCGCACCGGAGGCAAGACACACGCCGCACCGAAGGACACGCCGAGGACGAGGCACACGACGGGGACGATGATCCTGGTCATGCGGTCCCTATCGACAATACCCAGCGCCGGTTGCCGATTTGCTTCACGGCGGCGCAAGTGAGCACTGAGGTGAGGGCCCCCCCTACCCTGGCAATGCCGTAAGAATCCACTGGATCCAGCGAGTCCTCGGGAGCGGTCAAACCACCGATTCACGCCGAACAGCGACCGCGTTGACGGCCGCTGTGTCGAATCGCTGTTCCAGTGCCTCGGCCCCGTGCGACAGGACAAAGTTCGCCTCCGCACGTGTGACTGGCATGAGCCATAGGAAGCGCACCCGTTTCGAGCCAGCCGCCGCCCACTCGAGTCGCGGGCCATATGGGTATGGCAGCGCGACCAGGAGAAAGTCGCAGTTAGCGCCCTCGATCCACGGACGGCCAATCTCGATCGACTTGCCAAGCGATAGCCGATGCTGCTCGTCAGCATGCAGGTGCGCGACCATCGCCAACGTCTCAACGTTCGATGGGCTCTCGGTGGGCGACGAAATGACGAACTCAAGCCGAATCTCGTCCCCGCACGGAACCTCGAATGCCCCGTGCGACACGTAGATCCACTCGTCGTTTTCGTTCGAACGCGGAGCTACGCGAAGGACTCGAAAGCGAGGAAGCACTTCGCCGATGGGCCCGAGAGTCCACGAGAATGACTGGATGTCGCGCTCGGGCCAAAAGCCCTCAACGTGAGCACGAAGCGCTCGGTACTCGTCCGGCGTCGTCATGGGCGTCACGGCTGGCACCAAGAAGACATCAAGCGGCCGGCGTTCAAGACGCTTTCACCGGCCGCAAAACGGCACCACACACCCTGGCGGTCGCAAGGGCTCGTGCGATGTCCTGCGCGATCAGCACGCACTTGTCCGCCTGTCCCCCGCTGCCAAAGTACTCCCTCGTTCTTGCGATCGCGTGTGGCGGCTCGTCCGTCAACGCGGGAAACGGTCCACGCGTGACTGGGCTGTACTTCGACCGCGCGCACGCCGCGCATCGCTCGAACGACAGCTCTCCGGACACGATTCCGACCTCGTCCTCGATCACAATCTGCACCACCGTCGCAAGCTCGACGCCGCGCGTGCTCATGACCGGTCGGAAGGCCACGCCGCGTTCCTTGAAGACACCGGACCAGACCTGCGGAGTGACGAAGAGCTCATCGTAGACCCAGGTGAGCTGAAGGATTCCGTTGCGGCCCCAGGCGGGCTCTCCCTTCATCTGGAACGACGCCTTTTGCCGCTTGCCAGTGCCACAAGCCTCGCACCAGTCCGCCAGGTCATAGGTAGCCTGCCTGTATCCGAATGCATCCTCCTCGGGTTGCGGGTAGCCATGATGCCATGCGCCTATCTCGAGCCAGCGCGCGGAATCAACTTCTCGCTTCGAGAACTCCGTCCGGAGAACGTCTGACACGTTCCATTGCTGGAACAGATCCTCAAGCTTCGGCCAGTGCGGATGCTCCTCATCCACGTCGAACGCGAGCAGAGGATCTCCACCGCCAGGGAGGACGACTCCCTTTGGCGGTCTCACGCCCAATGCCTCGAGTTGTCGCTGCTGCGCCTGGCTCGCCCGTAGCCCGATCCTGTGAACGATTCTCATAGGCCCAATGCCCTTAATATGGTGGGCTGATCCGCGTAGATCTGGCGGGCTGCCTGCGTTACTGACTCCCGCGTTGCTGCTCGTGTGCCCGCCTGCCCGTATGGTATCAGCCTACGCCAAGCGTTGGTGAACACTTGGTGTTCGGCAGGCGTCACCGCCACCGAGAGCATCTGTCGCGCGTTCTGCCCCATGACGGCGGCGAAGCGCTGCTCGATCAGATGATGCGCCTGCAGCCCCGTTCCTTGAAGCGCAGTGCGGAGCTGACCGTACGGTCTTATTCCGTGGTCCCCGGCCCGCGACAGGCCCGCGAAGGCCTGCGCGGCACCGCTTGAGGCAGTCGCTTCTGCAGCGACTGAGCTGCCAACGACGACCGCTTGAGACCTCGCCTGTGTCGCAGCGATCGTCCCCGCGGACGTTGCCCCGAGCACGCCCGCCTCGAACCGATCGGCCCACGTTTGTCCGACCAGCTCTGTCGCGCCGGCGTTCGCCAGGGACCTTTGAGGTGCATTGAAGATGACGGAGGTCGCGCCAGCAGCGGCTTGGTCCGTCCCAACCGCGATGAGGAAGACACCAACGCCCTCCGCACCAGGAACGGCGAGAAGCGCAGCACCCGCCTGTGCCGTTGCGTAGCCACCGGCCACGCGCGCTGCCCCCAGGATGCGATGCTGTTGCCCACCGACAGCTCCGAGTGCGTCGTTGAGCCAGTCGTCCTGAAGGCAAGCGGCGCCACACCGCTCCGCAGCCCCCACCGGATCGAGAACGCCAGACCAGCCCTGCCGGAGAGTTCCGCCGACGTGTGAGACGACGGCGTCATCGATGCCGAACGCGGCGTTCAGCGACAGGTCCGGCATCTGTGGCCACAGTGAGCCCGCCGCCATGAAACCGATCGCCGCGCCGGCGACCCAGCGACCGGCGGCCGCGTTCCAGCTCGTAGAGGCGTAGACCGTGGGCATGAGCCC
>SXJR01000018.1 GCA_005779305.1 Myxococcales bacterium | reverse complement strand
CCACAGTTCTGGGCGCTGGTTCTTGGGGTCCCACTGGCCATGGCGATCGCGGAACGAGTAGATGCGCTCCTTGGCCCGCGAGCGCTCCTCGTCGCGACGGGCGCCGCCGAACGCGGCGTCGTAGCCGCCCTCACGCAGCGCCTCGAGCAGTGCATGGGTCTTCATGACCTGCGTGTACTTGTTGCTCCCGTGATCGAAGGGGTTGATGCCCTCGGCGAGGGCCTTGTGGTTGGTGTGGATGCGCAGCTCGAGCCGCTGCTCGGCGCAGAAGCGATCGCGGAACTCGATCATGGCGCCGAACTTCCACGTGGTGTCGATGTGGAGCAGCGGGAAGGGCAGGGGCGCCGGCGCGAACGCCTTCTGGGCCAGCCGCACCATCACCGAGCTGTCCTTGCCGATCGAGTACAGCATCACCGGCCGGTCGAACTCGGCCGCAACCTCGCGCAGGATGTGGATGCTCTCGGCTTCGAGCTGTCGCAGGTGGGTCAGCCGCCGTGGCGACGGGTGCTCGGTGGGACCAAGGAGCTGGACAGCAGCTGGCATCCGTTATCACGGATACTCGTCTGTCGGCGAGATGTCAATTATGAAAGATGTTCATCCGTGATGACGGATCCAGGCGCTGGCCCTGGGTCTAAGAATACCCCCGAGTAATAGTTGACATGGGTTCAGTACCCGAAGCTGTCAGGCCAGCTAACCGTCCGGATTGCCAGGGTCCGATGATTTCAGTTGGTTGGAAATGTATTGCGGATTACTTGTGCTCGCGGGAGGGTTGGCTCGAATCTGGCAAAGGCGCGGACCATGGATTTCTCGACCTGGCGTGCGCGGATCGCAGACGACATTCTCGGCGAGTCTCCGGCGCTCCGTCGCGCGCTCCAGGTCATCCAGCGCGTCGCCGGCTGCGGCTCGAGCGTGCTCTTGACCGGGGAGACCGGAACCGGCAAGGAGCTCTTCGCACGCGCGATCCACCGCGCTTCGCCGAGGGCAACCGGTCCGTTCGTGGCCGTCAACTGCGCCGCGATCCCCGAGAACCTGATCGAGAGCGAGCTGTTCGGTCACCTCCGGGGCGCGTTCACCGGCGCGTCCTCACCACGCGCCGGTCGGTTCGCCGCCGCCTTCGGCGGCACCCTGTTCCTCGACGAGGTGGGCGAGCTGCCGATGTCGGCGCAGGCCAAGCTGTTGCGTGTGCTCGAACAACGCACCGTCTGCCCGGTCGGATCAGACGCCGAGGTCGCCGTCGATGTACGGGTGGTCACAGCGACCCACCGCGATCTCGAGGACATGGTGGCGCGCGGGACGTTCCGCGCGGATCTCTACTTCCGCCTGTCGGTCGTCCCGGTCGAGTTGCCGGCGCTGCGCGAACGCGGCGACGACCTCGAGCTGCTCGCCGACGCAGCCATCCGCCGCGTCGCCGCGCGCGGAGGGCGCCTGGTCAGGCTCGATCCATCGGCGCGGGCCGCGATGCGGGCGTACGCCTGGCCCGGTAACGTCCGCGAGCTCAATCATGTGGTGGAGCGCGCCTCGGTGCTCGCCGACGGTGAGACGCTGGCGGCCAGTGACCTGCGGTTGGGCCAGAGCGCCCCGCAGCTGGTGCCGGCGCCCCCGCGGGGCGCACCGACCGACCTCGGCGAGGATGCCACCCTCGATCTCCGGTCGGCGATCGAGGTACTCGAGCGGCGCATGATCCGTGAAGCGCTCCAGCGCGCCCAAGGAAACCGGACCGAGGCGGCCGCCTTGCTCGGGCTCAACCGAACGACCTTGGTCGAGAAGCTTCGGCGCTACGGATGAAGCGGTCCCGGGCGGGATCCGCCGCCACCTGCGAGCTCCTCACAGCTTGAAGCGGGAGGGATCGATGCCGTGGCGCTGCAGCAGGCGTCGGAAGTTGGTGCGGTCGATCCCGGCCTGGCGCGCCGCCGCCGTGACGCTGCCGCGGGCGTGCTCGAGGACGCGCACCAGATACGCGCGTTCGACCTCGGCGGCGGCCCGTTTCTTGGCCTCGATGAGCGGCAACTCCGACTCGGCTTCACCGGGCTTGATCTGCGCGAGCACCCCCGAGCCGAACGCCATGCGCGGCAATCGGCGCGCGGTCCAGATCGAGCGTGGCAGCGATTCGAGCTCGATAGACCCCTCCTTCGTCAACGCCAGCGCGTGCAGGAGCGCGTTCTCGAGCTCGCGGACGTTGCCGGGCCAGGAGTACGCCATGAGCGCCTCGATCACGTCCCCGGAGATGGTCGGACGCTGGACTCCACGATGGCGCTGGAACAGCGCGGCGATGAGCTCGGGGATGTCTTCGCTCCGTTCGCGCAACGAAGGGACACGCAGGTTGACCACGTTCAGGCGAAAGTAGAGGTCGGCGCGGAACCTACCTTCCTGCACTGCGCGCGCGAGGTCGACGTTGGTCGCGGCGAGCACCCGCACGTCGATCGCTCGCGCGCTGTCACTTCCGACCGCGCGCACCTCGTGCTCTTGCAGCGTCCGCAAGAGCCGGGCCTGCAACGGCAGGGGCATGTCTCCGATCTCGTCGAGGAAGAGGGTGCCGCCGTCGGCCTCGACGAAGACTCCAGGTCGCGCCGAGGTGGCACCGGTGAACGCCCCCCGGGTGTGACCGAACAGCTCGCTGTCGATGATCCCCTCCGGGATGGCCCCGCAGTTCAGGGGGACGAAGGCGTGGTCTGCTCGCGACGAGGCCTGGTGAAGGGCGCGGGCGACGACCTCCTTGCCCACGCCGCTCTCGCCCACGATGAGCACGCTGACGTTGGTGGCGGCGATGTTCGCGACCATGCGGCGCAGCTCGGTCATCGCGTCACTCTGGCCGAGCAGCAAGCCGTCCTCGCGCTCGTCCCCGCCGGGCCGTGCCGGGCCGCGCTGGGCCTCGGTGTGACGGACCGCGAGGTCGACCGCGTCGAGCAGCGCTGCCATCCGCGGTGGCTTGACGAGGTAGTGAAACGCACCACCCCGGAGGGCGGTGGTGGCGGTCCCTGCGGTGTCGTCCCCGGTGAGGATGACGATCGCGGTGGGATCGTTGGCAGCGCGCAGGCGGGCCAGGACGTCGAGGCCGCTGCGCTCGCCGATGCCGATGTCGAGCAGGATCGCGTCCCACACCTCGGCCCGGATGCGCGTGTCGATCAACGCGTCGATTTGCTCCGGTGTCCCGATGTGCTCGACGTCGTAACCGTGGGCGCTGAGCGCGCGTTGGACCGCGAGGGCCACCCTGGGGTCGTCATCGACGACGAGCACCCGACGTTTCGTTGGTCCCATGCTTTCTATCAATGATCCTACGCTGAACCGAAGGGGTTTGAGAGGCCGCTCGGGTCGGTTCCGGGTCGCCCCTGGAGGGTGATATCCACTCACAGCGGCGAATTCGGGCCGTGTGGGAGCAGCAGCACGAACACGGGACCGTCCGGGGTGGCCTCATGGCGGACGCTTCCACCGTGGGCTTCGCAGGCCAGGCGACAGAAATAGAGGCCCAGGCCACGCTGGCCATCCTTGCCCTGTGCGTACTTGCCGAACAGCTTCAGGGCCAGGGCCGGTGGCACGGCAGGGCCGGTGTTGTGCACGCTGATCTCGACGCCTGGCGTTTCACCGTCCCTCAGCACACACGCCTGGGCCGCGACCCGGATCTGGCCGCCGTGGCTGCAGTAGCGGAGCGCGTTGCCCACCAGGTTGTGGAGGACCCGAGCGATCAGCGCCTCGTCGAACAGGCCGGTCAACTCCGGGTCGCACGACACGGTGTGACGGATCTGGCGTCCGATCGACGGGGCGTGGACGGCCATGACCTCGAGTAGCAAGGCCCGCAGTCGCACCGGGCCCGGTCGAGGTCGCAACGCGTCCTCTTCGAACCGGGCGATGTCGACGAAGTTCGCAACCAGGCCCGACATGCGCCGTAACGCGCGCAGGATCGAGCCGAGCGCTTGCTGCTCGTCCTCGCCGACCTGGATGACCTGGGCGAGGTACGTGATGTTCGACAGGGCGACAGCGAGGCCGTTGTTCAGATCGTGGGCGAGCAGCGCGGCGGCCTCCGAGCCCCACGCCAGCAGCCGGTCGGCTTGCTCGCGCGCCTGCCGCGCGTCGATGTAGGCCTGCTGGTTACGCGCAGCGGCGACCAGGCGTCGCAGCAGCTCGGCGATCGAGATGGGTTTGGTCAGGTAGCCGTCGGCGCCGGCGTCGAATGCCGCGATGCGTGTAGGCTCGTCATCGGTCCCGCTCAGGATCTCGATGTGGATCGCGGGTCCGTAGAGCTGCTTGAGCCGCCGGACCGCGTCGAAGCCGCTGGTCGGCATCCCGAGGTCGATGACGGCGAGGTCGAACGGAGTCTGTTCGCCCAGCGCGATCGCCGTCGCCCCGTCGTCGGCGGTTCGCACGTCGCATCCGACCCGTGCGAGCGAGCTCGAGATGGCCCGACGGATGCGCGCATCGTCGTCGGCGACCAGCACCCGGACGCCGGAGGGGATGGCCGGGTGTTTCGTCGAGGCCGACAGCCGGTGCTCGCCGCTGACCAGGCCCGGCGGCTCGAGCTCGAGAACCCGGGCGATGATCTCGTTGCCGCTCACCATTCGAGGGGTCTTGCGAGGCGCGTGCCAGTCGAGGGCCCAGGACCTTCGCGCGCTTTCACTCGCGACCGCCGGGCGTGCCGTCAGGATTGGCGACCCAGCGGGCAGCTACACCGGAGCCGCGAATGGCCGAGTCGCCAGTCGAGGTCAGCCCATGGAGCCCAGCCGCCTCCCGCAGCCCGAGATCGATCCGATCGTTCACCGATCCACGCGGCCGGGTTCGTCCTCACGAGCACAGGCGGCGGCGGTGGGCAGCGGCGTGACGATCGGGCCCTACCGCATCATCGAATGGATCGGCCGCGGCGGAGAGGGCGACGTCTTCCGCGTCGTCCATACCAAGGTCGATCGGGCGTATGCCCTCAAGGTCCTGCGCGCGGATGCGTACGCCAGCGATCCCGACGCCGCCGGCCGGTTCCGCAACGAAGCGCGGGCCGCGGCGCGTATCGATCACCCGAACATCGTCGAGGTGTTCGACTTCGGATACCTCGCCGATGGTCGACCCTATCTGGTGATGGAGCTGGTTCGAGGTGGCAGCCTGGCCTCGCTGCTCGGCGACGGCCCGCTCGAGCCTGACCTCGCGATGGACATGGTCGGGCAGCTAGCGTCGGCGCTCGCGGCGGCCCACGAGGTCGGTGTCATCCACTCCGACGTGAGCCCGACGAACGTGCTCGTCGACGGCGGCCTGGCCAAGCTGGCCGACTTCGGGCTCGCTCAGCTACGCGACGATCAGTCGCGACCCGTACCCACCGAGCCGCCGGGCTACGTCCTGGGCACGCCCTCCTACATCGCGCCCGAGCTCATTCGCGGGCACCCCGCAGACGAGCGAAGCGATCAGTACGCGCTGGGCGCGGTTCTGTTCGAGCTCCTCACCGGTCATCCGCCCTTTCGAGCGTCGACGATCCACGGTGTGTGCCGGAAGCACCTGCTGGCGCCCGTTCCTGCCCTCGACGCCCCGTTGCCGTTGCCGGCCGGGCTGCGCCGGCTCGTTACCCGATGTCTGGACAAGCGTCCGGGGCACCGGTTCCCTTCGATGCGCGCGCTGGGCAGCGCGCTCGCGCTAGCGGCCGGCCGCCAAGCTTGACGGCGGTTAGCTAAACGACGCCCCAGGTGCCCGACCTTTCGAGGCCTCGACCGGCACGGGCCTTGCTCAATCGTGGATCGCGATGAGCGAAACCACCGACGACGGAGTCGTTCTGCAACCGGCGGCGCCGCGGCCACCCAAGGTCATCCTCGGCCTCCTGGCTGGAAACCTCGCGGTGTCGGCGTTCATCCTGTTCAAGGTGATGGGCGCGCAGCCTCACGTGACGCCCGCCCATGCCGCCGAAATCCAGGAGGGTGTCCGCAAGGAGGTAGTCGGGCCGCTGATCGCCCTCGATCCGTTCGTGGTCAACCTCGACGAGCAGGGTACTCCGAGATACCTCAAGTTGACGGTCCAGGTCGAGGTCAAGGACGGCGGCGTCGCCCGCACCCTCGACAAGAACAAGACCCTGGTCCGCGACGCGCTGCTCGGACATCTGTCTGGGCTCAAGGTCAGCGAGACCCTGGGCGCCGAGAGCAAGGATCGCATCCGGGCCGAGATGGAGGAGCGCGTCTCCGAGATCGTCGGCGAGGGCGGCGTTCGCCGCATCGTGTTCGAAGAGTTCGTCGTGCAGTGAGCGGAGCCCGCCATGGTCGACCAACCCACCATCCCCGGTCCCAGCGTCCTCATCGACGGACGTCTGATCGGACCTGACCAGCCTCCCTGGATCGTCGCCGAGGTCTCGGCGAATCACCTGGGCAGCCTCGAGCGCGCCCTCGCGATCGTCGAGGCGGCGGCCGCTGCCGGCTGCGACGCGGTCAAGCTCCAGACCTTCACCCCCGACGGCATGACGCTCGACGTCGGCGGCAAGGGCTTCGACATCGACGACGGGCCCTGGGCGGGTCGTCGCCTCCATGATCTCTACGCCGAGGCGTGTACGCCCTGGGAGTGGCACGCGGCCCTGTTCGCGCGCGGGCGCGCGCTCGGGCTCACGGTGTTCTCGACGCCCTTCGATCCGACGGCGGTGGCCCGGCTCGAGACCCTGGCCGCGCCGGTCTACAAGATCGCTTCGTTCGAGCTCGGCGATCTCGAGTTGATCGCGGCCGCCGCCGCCACCGGCAAGCCGGTGATCATGTCGACCGGGATGGCGAGCGAGCTCGAGATCGCGGAGGGAGTCTCGACCGCGCGTGACGCGGGCGCGGCCGCGGTCGTGGTGCTCCACTGCGTGTCCGGATATCCCACCCCGCCTGCCGACGCGAACCTTCGGCGCCTCGATGCGCTCGCCCGCCATGGTCTGGTCGGCCTCTCGGATCACACGCCCGGTTCGACGGTGGCCATCGCGGCGGTGGCCCGTGGCGCGTGCATGATCGAGAAGCACCTCACCCTCTCCCGCGCCGATGGCGGCCCCGATGCCGGGTTCTCCCTCGAACCGGACGAGATGGCCGAGGTGGTCCGTGGTTGCCGCACCGCCTGGAGCGCGCTGGGAGACGGCAGCCAGCGCCGCCCTAAGAGCGAGGATTCGAGTCGGCCTTTCCGGCGTTCCCTCTACGCGGTGGCCGATATCGCGCCAGGTGAGGCGCTCACCTCCGCCAACGTCCGCGCCATCCGCCCTGGCTTTGGCCTGGCGCCGCGCGAGCTGCGGTCCCTGATCGGGCGACGGGCGCGGGTGGCGATCGGGCGAGGCACGCCGCTGGCGTGGGAGCTGGTGGCGTGATCGCCGGGGTGCCACGATCGCGGCCGCCCAGCGCCGAGATCCGGTTGCGGGTGGCCACGGCTAGCGATCGTTCCCAGGTCCTGGCCTGGAACAGCGCCCCCGACGTTCGCGCGCGGTCCCTCGACCCGCGGCCGATCGACCCCATGGACCACGTCCGCTGGTTCGCAGCCCGCCTCGCCGATCCGCTCACCCGGATGTGGGTCATCGAGGTGCAACGCCGGGCGGTGGGCCTGGTTCGCATCGAGCGCTCGGCGCCAGCCGCGCCGGGACGCATCTCGATCGTCGTCGAGGCGAGCGCTCGCCGTGGTGGCCTCGGCCGCGGAGCGATCCGCGCCGCCTGCCGCGTCGATGGCGGGCCGATCGTCGCCGAGATCCGTAGCGACAACCTCGCCAGCGTCGCTTGCTTCGAGAACGCCGCATTCGAGGACGCCGGTGCTGCGTTCGACCTCGACCTGGGGCCGCCGGCTCCTGGCGTCCGCCGTTTCGTCTGGAGGTCCACCCATGTCTGAGCCTCATGCCCCCGATCAAACCGCCCAGCTCGCGCTCTGGCGCTCGGAGTTCGGCGCCAGCTACACCGATCGCAACGACCTCGAGAAGCCCGCGCGGGTCGAGACCTGGCGCCGCATCCTCGACGGCCTCGCCGTCGGGCGCGCCCTCGAGGTCGGCTGCAACGTGGGCTGGAACCTGCGCTACCTGTCGGCGTGCGGCGTCGACGAGGTCTGGGGCGTCGAGCCCCAGCGCTACGCCATCGAACGTGCGCGCCGCCGGTCGCCCGAGCTGAACATCGTCCCCGGCACCGCCTTCGATCTTCCGTTCCGCGACGCCTGGTTCGACCTCGCCTTCACCAGCGGCGTCCTCATCCATATCGGGCCCGCGGACCTGGGCCGGGCGCTCGACGAGCTGCACCGCGTGACCCGGCGCTGGCTGGTGGTGATCGAGTACGACAGTCCCGACGAGGTCGCGATCACGTATCGTGGCCACCACGATGCGCTGTGGAAGCGCGATCACGGCGCGGTCATCGCGGCCCGGTTCCCCACCCTGCGCAGGCACGCTCGCGGGCTGCTCGGGGACGACGACGGCTACGACACGTGCACCTTCCACGTCTTCGAGAAGCCGCCGTCATGAACGTCGTCGCGATCGTCCAGGCCCGCATGGGCTCGACCAGACTCCCCGGCAAGGTGATGGAGGATCTGAGCGGCAAGCCAGTGCTCGACCGCGTCATCGAAGCGGTCCACGCGTGCGCGATGATCGATCGCGTCGTGGTCGCCACCACCGAGCTGCCCGAGGACGACGTCCTGGCGCGCCACGCCAGGGCGCTCGGCGCTGGGGTCGTCCGCGGTGACACCCACGATGTCCTCGAGCGGTACCGCGTGGCCGCGGCCGAGTCTGACGCCCGGGTCGTCGTGCGCCTGACGGCGGACTGTCCGTTGCTCGACCCGGCGGTGGTCGGTGCCGTGGTGGCCGCGCTCGGCCCCGACGTCGACTACGCGTCCAACACCCACACCCGGAGCTTTCCGCGTGGCCTCGACGTCGAGGCGTTTCACGTCGACACGCTGCAGCGGCTGGCCCGTCTGGCGCGCTCGCCATCCGCTCGCGAGCACGTCACCGCTTTCGTGCTGGAGCGCCCCGACCTCTTCGCCATCCGGCAGGTCGTGGCGACGAGCGACGACAGCGACCTCCGGGTCACCGTCGACACACCCGCGGATCTCGTGGTCGTCCGGGCGATCTGGGCCGCGCTGGGTACGAACCGCCGCCCGCCTGGCGACGAGGTCGTGGCCTTCCTGCGCGGCCGACCCGATCTGCGCGCCCTCAATTCCGACGTGGTGCAGACGTCCTGGCGAGATGCCGAGAGGATGAGGCCCCATGCTTGACCCAGGGCCGGCGAGCGGGACGGCCCTGGCGGTGAGCGGGCGGCTGCTCGCCGAGCTCGGGCACGCAGGCCACGCCCTGGCCGAAGCTGCGGCGCGCGGCGACCTGCTCGGCGCGCTGGCGGCGTCTCACGAGACCAGGCGCTTGCGCGCCGAGCTGGCCCGGACCTCGCTGGCCGACCTCGGCGATCGCGACGACCTCGTCACGATGCGCGCCCTGGTCGCGGCCGGACGCACGGCGGTCGAGATCGCCGACACCTGGCGCGCTCGTCCGCTCCCGCCCGCGCCGGTCCTCATCGAGACGGCGCTGGGAGTTGCCTGCCTGGCCGACGAGCTCCTGCCCGCGACCTGGGACGTGACGCGAGACCTGGTGGTCCTGGTTGGTCCCGGCCTGGAGCGAGTCGCTGAGATGTTGGTCGATCTCGGCCAGCATCGCGTGCTGGCGGTGGTCGCGACCGGTCATACCGGCTATCCGTCGGCGGTGACCGTCGTCGCCGATGTCGACGAGGCAGGCCAGGCCGTACGCGCGATGACCCCATGCCCTCCCGAGCGCGTCGTCGTGCGCAGCCTCGCCGGCGCCGAGCCCGAGCTCGACGCGGCGATCGCCGAGGCCGTCCACGCCGGGCTCTGCGACGTGCGCGTCCATCAGAACACCGTCAGCGCCTTCTCGAGCACCTGGCTCGATCAGGGCGTGACCAACCTCGACGCCATCGCTCGCTGGCCTTCGGTCGATGCGATCGGCGATCGCTTCGCCGGCGTGCCGATGATCATCTGTGCTCCTGGGCCATCGCTGGCCACCAACGTGGCCCGGCTGCGAGAGGCGCGTGGGCGCGCCATCATCGTCGCGTTCTCGCATTCGCTGCGGCCGCTGCGCGCGGCCGGGGTCGTGCCCGACCTGGTGCTGACCGTCGATCCCCAGGACGTGCGGTACCACTTCCACCCCGGCGATCTGGATGGCGTGGCCGCCATGATCAACGGCGCCACGGTCCATCCCTCACTGTGGCAGATGCGGGTGCCTCGATGCTTCAGCCTCGCCTCCAACGGGGCGCTCGATCAGTGGCTGTACCAGGCGCTGGGCGATTGCCCGGACGTGCCGAGCGGCGGTTCGGTGGCGACCACCGCGCTGTCACTGGGACTGCGCTGGCGGTGTGATCCGATCGTGATGGTCGGCCTCGACCTCTCGTTCCCCGGCGGGCGTTACTACGTCGAGACCAGCTGTGACGGTGACGCGCGCGCGGTGGTCAGTGACGACGGGCGGGTGCACGTCGCCGGCTGGAGCGACGGCTTCCGGGCCATGAAGGCTGCGGGCGGACCGGCCGCGGCCCGCGAACGGCTGATCGAGCTGCCGGCCTGGGCCGGCGGGACGGTTCCGTCCAGCTTCATGTTCGCCATGTTCCACCGCTGGTTCGTCGACACCGCGCGGCGCGAGGCGAGTCCGGAGCGGATCCTCAACTGCACCGAGGGGGGCGCGTTCATCGACGGCATGGGCCACCTCCCGCTCGCCGACGTGTTGCCACGGTTGTCACGGACGGTGGAGGTCGCGGCCGAGCTCGATGCAGCGGTCGCGAGCGTCGATGCCTCCACCCGGGCCGCCGCCGCCGCGCGCTGGCGCCGCGGCACAACGCACGATCTGCGGCGCATCGTCGGGTTGGCGCGGGCGGGTGTGGCGCTGGCGACGCGCCGCGACCCGCAGGCCGCCCGCCGTCTGCTCCGGCTCGAGCGCACGCTCTCCCGGTTGGTCGCTCGCCACGGCTTCATCGCCATGCTCGCCCAGCGAGAGATCGAAGCAGCCATCGACGAGGCGCGCCGACCGGCGACCGAGGTCGAGTACCTCGAGGCCACCCGGGCCTTGCTCGTCTCCGTCGCCGAGACCGCGGCTCGCGTGATCGCCGCGCTTGTCGGACCCGGAGGCGAACATGGCCGCTGAGCCGCGCAAGCGCGCCGGTCGCGTGGTCGCCGTGTCCGGTGGCAAGGGCGGCGTCGGCAAGAGCCTGGTCTCGCTGAACCTCGGGGTCATGCTGGGGCGGCTCGGCTACAAGACCACGATCATCGACTGCGATCTCGGGGCGCCCAACATCCACACGTTGCTTGGCATGACCCGGCCCGGCCCAGGGCTGGGCGGCTACCTGGACCACGAGGTTGACTCGCTGATCGAGGTCGCGATCGACGCCGGCACACCCAACCTCCGCATCATCCCGGGCACGTCCCAGCCGGGTGCCGCGAACATCAACGCCGGCCAGAAGTTGCGGCTCCTGCGCGCGATCGCGCACCTCGGCGGCGACGTCGTGATCGTCGACGTGGGTGCGGGCACCGCCTACAACACCGTCGATCTGGTCGCGGCGGCCGATCTCAAGCTGGTGGTGATGACGCCGCAGCTGACCTCGTTGCAGAACGCCTACACGTTCCTGAAGGCGTGCGTCCAGCGCTCGCTGCGACGGCTCCCCGACGACACCGACGCGCGCGCGGTGCTCGAGGAGCTGCTGACCGGCGAGGGTGAGAGCCGGCCGGTGGCCCGCGCCGTGGCCATTCTTCGCGACGAGCATGGCGAGCTGGCCGACGCGGTCGTCGACGTGCTGGCGCGCTTCGGCGTCATGCTCGTGGGGAACATGACGACGTCGGACCGCGATCAGGTCGTGTTCGGGCGCATGACCAACATGATCTCCGACTACCTCATGATCCAGGCGCCGCTGGTGGCGACGCTCCCGTTGTGCGATGCGATCCGCAAGTCGGTCGACACCCGGATTCCGGCCGCCCTGGTCGATCGCCCGCCCGAGGTCGTCGGCGCGTTGCGCGGCCTGGCGCGCTGCGTGCTCGACGCCGACGTCAAGCGCCTCCGCGTGGCCGGTCGCCTCAAGGCAGCCGAGCGGACCCTGCCGATCTGGGTCGAGCGCGACCTGCCGGCCCCGCGCTGAGCGGGTTCGGACGGCCGAGCGCAGATGCCACGGCGGGCCTGGCGGGCATCGACGCTCCAGCCGACCAGCTACCCCTGCGGGCGCCGACGCTCCAGCCGACTACGCGGTCAGCTGTTCGACGACTCGCTCGGCACCGCGGCCGTCGAGTGCGGCGGCGCTGTGGTCGCGCATCCTGCGGCGGGTGGGCAGGTCGGCCGCGAGCTCGGCCACGGCGGCGGCCAGCTCGTCGTCGGTCACGTCGGTGAGCGGACGCCCACACGCGACGAGCTCGTGCTCCACGTGACGTCGCGCGTTGTCGACCTGGTCGGCCACGATCGCCAGCGCGACCGTGGGGCGGCCGAGGTACCCGAGCTCGGCGAGCGTACCGCCGGCCGCCGAGATCGCCAGGTCACAGCTCGCCATGAGCGCCGGCAGGTCTCGGGGCCGGTAGTGGACGTCGACCTGATGGCCTCGTGACTCCGCGACCAGGAGCGCGCCGGTGAGCTCGGCGTCGCAGCGGAAGTGAGGCCCCAGTACGACCACGATGTCGAGGCTGGGCCTGAGGAGCGCCCGCAGCACGCGTGCGGTGGCGCCGACCGGATCGCTGCCACCCATGGTCACGAGGATCCGTCGCGCCCGTTCGCGCAGCGGCGGTCCAGCCGCCGGCTGGCGGCGGAACTCGCTACGGAGCAGGTGGTAGGGGCGGCCGAGCAACCGCACCCTGGCGGCCGGGTAGCGGTCGGCCAGGCGTTCCGCGCCGAGGTTGTGATTGACGACGACCGCGGTCGGCAACGGCGCCGCGCCGAGGTCGTCGAGGCTGGCCACCCTCAGGCCGGCGTCGGCCAGTGCCGCGACGTACGCCGGCGAGAACGAGGGTCCGTCGACCACGATGGCGTCGGCTCCGAGGCGGCGAGCGTTTGCGATCATCAGCTCGCGGTCATCGTCACCGCCGCTGGTCTGGCCAGACGGGATGCTCGCGATCCGCCGGGTCGCCAGATGGTCCAGGGTCGGCCCCGGTTCGCCACCGACGACGACGACGGCCTCGCCGCCACGGGCCGTGGCTGCGTCGGCGAGCGCGCTCAAGCGCATCACGTGGCCACTGCCCAGGCCGTGGCCGGCGTCGGCACGCAGCACCAGCCGTGGCCCGCCGCGCATCACGCGACCCGCGCTTCGGGAACGGCCCGCAGCTCGGGTCGGGCCGCGGGTTCCAGCAGCCCGCGGGTCTCGTCGACGTCGAGCCGCGGTTCGGCGACGTCGCTGGAGTAGGTGAACCCGTCGGGGAGGGGGCGGCCGTCGACGCGAGGGGCTCCCGCATGGAACTGGAACTCGGGCCAGACCACCATCAGCTCGCCGAGATCACGGGTGCGCCGCGCCTCCTCGACGGAGAGCAGGGTCTCGTGCAACTTCTCGCCGGGGCGGATGCCGATGGTCTCCCGGGGCACTCCCGGCGCCATCGCCTCGGCCAGGGTGACGATGTCGCTCGTGGGCAGCTTGGGCACGAAGATCTCGCCTCCGGCCATGAGGGTCAGACCACGCAAGACCAGCGCGACCGCGTCGCACATGCGGATCCAGAAGCGAGTCATCCGTTCGTCGGTGATCGTGAGGCGGCCGCGGGTGCGTTGAGCCTGGAACAGCGGGATGACGCTGCCCGCCGATCCCATGACGTTGCCGTAGCGAACCGCGGCGAAGCGAGTGGGACGGTCGCCGACATAGGCGTTGGCAGCGATGAGGAGCTTCTCCATGCACAGCTTGGTGGCCCCGTACAGGTTGGCCGGCGACACCGCCTTGTCGGTCGAGAGCGCCAGGACCTTCTCGACGCCGCAGTCGATCGCCGCCTCGGCCAGGTTGCGGGCGCCGTTGACGTTGGTCTGGACCGCCTCCATCGGGTTGTACTCGCAGATCGGCACGTGCTTCATCGCGGCGGCGTGGACCACGATGTCGACGCCGCGCAACGCGGTGTGCAGGCGGTCGCGGTCGCGGATATCACCGACGAAGCAGCGCAGGCGTGGGTCGCGCAGGTCGCGCTCGAGCTGGTAGTGTTTCTGTTCGTCGCGGGAGAACACGATGACCTTGCGCGGGTCACCCAGCTCGAGCAAGGTGTCGACGAAGGCCCTGCCGAACGAGCCCGTGCCCCCGGTGATCAGGACCACCTTGCCGGCGACGACCTCGACGTGTTCGCGCATGCGGCTGGACAGGCTGGTGGCGAGAGGTGCGGTCATCGGCAGGGCTCCATGAGGCTGTCGGCCAGGGCCTCGACCACGTGATCCACGCGGTCGAGGTCGGGGTAGATCGGCAGGCTGAGCGTGCGGGCGTAGTAGGCCTCGGCGCCGGGGCGTGGCCACGCGGCGTGCGCACCTGCTCGCTTGCGATGAAACGGGTGGTGCGGCAGAGGGATGTAATGCACCTGGGTGCCGACGCCGCGGGCGGCGAGCGAGGTCATGACCCGGCTGCGGTCGGTCCCGAGCGCGGCGAAGTCGATCGCGACCGGGAACAGGTGATGCGCGCTCTCACGGTCAGCGACGACCGCCGGCGGCCGAACCTTGGCGTCGGGCCCCGTCCCGAATCGCGCGCCGATGGCGGCGCGGTAGGTGGCCGCCAGGTCGCGGCGTCGGGCGAGGAACCAGGGCAATCGCGCGAGCTGGGCCCGCCCGAGCGCGCACGCCAGATCGGACAGGCGGTAGTTGAAGCCCTGTTCGACGACCTCGTGATACCAGGGGCCAGGCGACGAGCGCGACCATCGTGCGGGGTCGCGCTCGATGCCGTGGTGGCGCAGACGCTGCGCCGCGCGCTGGTGGCCGGGGTCGCGGAACACGACGGCGCCGCCCTCGCCGGTGGTGATGTGCTTGACCGGGTGAAAGGACAGGACCGCGGCATCGGCGTTGCCACCGGCGACCGGTCGACCGCGGTAGGTGGCGCCCAGCCCGTGGCACGCGTCCTCGATGAGATAGATGCCCTCGCGTCGAGCCAGCGCAGCCAGCTCGTCGAGGTCGGCCGGGAGCCCGGCGAGGTGCACGGCCACGATCGCTCGTGTCCGCGGCCCGATCAGCGCGGCGACCGAATCCGGGGCGAGGTTGCCCGTGACGGGATCGACGTCCGCGAATCGCACCGACGCACCGACCTGGTACGCGGCCGAGGCGGTGGCCGAGAACGTGATCGGCGACGTGATGATCTCGTCGCCGGGGCCGAGCTCGAGCGCGGCGTAGGCGAGGTGAAGCGCGGCGGTGCCGCTCGAGCACACGGTCACGTGCGGCGCTCCGAGCCACGCCGCCAGTTCGGTCTCGAACGCCGACACCTGGGGGCCGCAGGTCAGCAGGTCCGCGCGCAAGGCGGCGACGACGGCCGCCACGTCCTCGTCGGAGATCGACTGGCGCCCGTAGGGCAGCGTGGTCCGGGGCGATGGCGACTCGTCGGGAGGAGGCGCGGGCTTGCGGGCCAGGTGGGCCGACATGCCTCGGCTCATTGCGAGGTCCACGCCAGATCGAGCGCCGAGATTCCAGTGGGTTACTGGGCCCCAGGCCCGGCGGCCGTCACGCCTGACGCTTCGGCGTCAGAGGGCCCGGCCACGCGCGCGCCGGCCGGCGGCGATCCGCTGCTCGACGACCAGCAAGGCGCGGCCGAGGGCGTCGAGCCAGGCCCGGTCGCGGGCGACCAGCTCGTCCCTGTGCCCGAGCAGGCGCGGGTCGCCGCGGTCCATCGGCGCCAGGCCGGCCAGCTCGGCGAGGATGACCTCGCGGGTCTCGGCGATCGCCGTGAACGCCGAGAGCACGAGGTCGGGCTCGGCGTCGTCGGGCGGCATCGGTGTCGCCTTCAGGAGCGCGAAGAGGCGGGCGACGTGCTGATCGGTGCCGCTCACGGGCTGGCCGGGGGCTCGTTCTTGACCGCCGCGAACGCGTCGCCCAGGTCGGACATCACGCGCCGGGCGGCGTCGAGGGGCTCGAGCGCGAGGTGGAGATTGGCCCGGGTCAGTTGATCGTGAACGAACGCGTACAGGCCTTCCAGGTTCGCAGCCAGCGCCGGCGCCGCGCCGTGATCGAGCGCCGCGCGCAGCTCGGTGACGATCAGCATGGCGTGATCGATCGCTTTGGCCTTGCCCTGGACGTCGCGAGCCGTGATCGCCGTTCGCGCGGCGGCGAGATCGTCGAGGAACCGGACGAAGAGGCGCGCGACGATCTCGGCGCGAGGTGCCGATTCGAGGTCGACGCGACGGTAGGCGGTGGCGGCGCGTGCGTACATGGTGCCCTCCAGTGCTAGAGCTGGCCCAGGATCGAGAGCATCTGGTTGCTCTGGGTCTTCATGGTCGAGATCGCCCGCTCGAGCGCGGTGAACTGGGCCCGCAGCCGTTCACCCACGGCGAGCGCCGCGTCCTCGATCCGCGTGATGTCCTTCTGATAGGCGGTGGTGCGGTCGTCGATCGACTTGCCCTTGGCGCTGAGCACCCCATCGCCCGCGCGGGCATACACGTCCCCGAGCGACGCGATCTTGGTCGCGAGGCCGCCGCTCACGAACAGCGCCTCGACCGCCGCCGGGTCGCTGGTCAGCGCCGCGTCGAACTTGCCCTGGTCGAGGGTGAGCCGACCGGCGGTGTCGATCTTGATCCCCAGGCCGGCCAGGCTCTTGCCGCCGTGCTCGCTGGTGACCACCGTGCCCAGCGCACGCTGGAGTTGACGAAGGGTCGAGTCTCCGAACAGGGTGTCGGTGCCCTTGGTCACGCCGTTGTAGCGGAGCTGGCCGTCGAGCGCCCCGGCCACGCCGTTGTACGCGTCGACCAGCCCCTTGACCTTGTCGCGGATGGCGCCACCGTCGGACGCGATCGTGATCGTCGTGTCGGGATCGGCCGCGGCGTGGGGTGCGGTCAAGGTCAGGGTGACGCCCGCGAGCACGTCCGAAACCACGTTGTGGCCTCGGGTCACCGCGATCCCGTCGACGACAAACGCGGCGTCGCGCGACGCGGCCGTGACGTTGGCCGGATTCGACCAGGCGAGGCCGTCGCCGGCGTCGGTGAAGGTCGGCGTGGCCGCGGTCCCGGTCTGACGCGACGACGCCACCAGGCGGTAGCTGGTGCCGTCGAAGACGACCGACGCGGTGGCGGCGGCGTTGGCGTCGTTGATCCGAGCGGCGATGGCCGACAGCGAGTCGGCCGAGGTCCACGCCACCGTCACCGGATCCCCGGACGCCGTGTCGATCGTGACCGAGCCGTCACCGAGGACTCCGGCGCCGTCGCTGGCGAAGGTCCGCGACGTCACGGTCTGACCTCGCGCCGTCGACGTGACCCGCAGCGAATGGGTGGAGACGGACGCGGTGCCGGACACCGCGACCCCGACGTGGCTCGTGTCCGAGCGTTCGGCCGTGACCGAACGGATCTCGGAAGCCAGGTCGAGCCCGCGGGCCCGGTCACCGAAGGCGCGCAGCTTGCTGATCAGATCGTCGACGATGATGCCCTGGCGGTTCAGGTCGTTCACCTTGCGGCCGAGCAGCACCGCCGGTTGTCTCTCCGCCGCGACGAGCTGATCGATCAGCGCGGCGGAGTCGAGGCCGGAGGCGAGGCCGGAGAAGGTGACGGTCATGGGTGCACCCGATCAACGTCGACGAGGTCGCTCACCGGAGCAGCGAGAGCGCCGACTGCGGCAGCTGGTTGGCCTGGGACAGCACGGCGAGGCCGGCCTGGCTCAGGATCTGCGCCTTGGTGAGCTGCGAGCTCTCCGCGGCCACGTCGACGTCGCGGATGCGCGAGTTCGCGGCGGCGAGGTTCTCCTGGGCCACGCCCAGGTTCGAGATCGTGACCACCATCCGGTTCTGCACCGCGCCCACCTTGGAGCGCGCGGTCGACAGCTGCTCGATCGCCTTGTCGAACGCGCCCATCGCGGCGCGGGCGCCGGTCACCGTGGACAGGGTGGCGCTGGCGAGGCGGAGGCTGGTCGAGCCCAGCGTCGAGGTCGTGAGCCTGGTGACGCTCATCGCGATGCGGTCGTTGGTCGAGTTGTCCTTGCCGACCTGGAACGACAGCCCGGCCGAGGCCGAGCCATCGATCAGCTTCTGGCCGTTGAACTCGGTGACCGCCGAGATGCGGTTGATCTCGTTGCGGAGCTGGGTGAACTCGGTCTGGATGTAGCCGCGCTCGGTCGTTCCGAGGGTCTGGTTGGCGGACTGGACCGACAGCTCGCGCATGCGGATCACGATGCCGCTCATCTCGTTCATCGAGCCTTCGGCGACCTGCGTCATCGACACGCCGTCGTTGGCGTTGCGCTGAGCCTGGGCCAGGCTGCGAAGGTCGGACTTCAGGTTCTCGCTGATGCCGAGGCCGGCCGCGTCGTCGGCGGCGCGGTTGATGCGCATGCCGGACGACAGCCGACCGATCGACGCCGACAGCGCCGTCTGGGTCGAGCTGAGGTTGCGCTGCGCGTTGAGCGAAGCGACGTTGGTGAGAATCGAAAGTGCCATCTGAGTTTCTCCCGCTGAGTTGGTTGCTGATTGCGCCTTGCAGGAGTGATTCGCCCGTTTGCAGATTTCTTGAGGGGGGGGGAAGGATTGGCGGCTCAGCGGGCCGGGGAGAGCAGCGCGGCCAGCTTGGCCGTCACCGCCTGGGCGGCGGTGAGGGCGGTGGCGCGACGCGCGAGCTCGCCGGCAGCGCCGACGACGTCGGTGTCGGTCAGCGCCGACACCCGCTCCGCCATGGTGTCCTCGAGTGCCCCGCGAAGCTGGTTGGCCTCGTCGACCACGCCCTGCAGTGAGCCCACGTGGGCGCGGGCCTCGACCGTCTGCGCGTGGGCGACCTCGAGCTCGCCGATCGCCACCTGGATCGCGGGCAGGTCGTTGCCAGCCAGCGCCGTCACCAGTCGACCGAGCGCCGGCAGCACGTCGACGCCTTCGGCGGCGGTGAGGGCGGCGCCGGCCAGCGTCGAGGCTCCGAGGGTCCCCTCGCCAAGCTCGAGCTCGCGGGTCGCGGCGTCGCCGGTATAGACGCCGCTGGCATCGAACGGCGCCGTGGTGCTCGCGCTGCCGGCCAGCAGGTGCTCGCCGGCCACGTTCTTGCTGTTGGCCGCGGCCAGCGCGATCTGGTAGAGGCCGGCGACGCGAACGCCCAGCGCGGCCCGGTCGACGGCGCCGGTGGTGGCATTGGCGGCCTGGACCGCGAGCTGCTTGCTCTCCGACAGGGCATCGCCGATCGTGGTCAGTGCTCGCTCGGTCTCGACCAGGTGGTCGTGGCCGAGCGCCAGGGCCTCGCCGCGGCCCTGGCTCGCGGCCTGGCGGACGGCGGCGCGGCGGGCCGCGGCCCAGGCCACCGGGTCCTGCGAAGGCAACGCCACCCGTTTCCCCGAAGACAGCTCCTCGCTGATCTCGGCGACCTCGGATTGCGCGCGGCTGGTGGCGAGAGTGGAGAGCTCGAGCATCCGTGATGCGGTGATGCGCATGGCGCCTCCTCGACGGTCAGAGTCGACCCAGCAGGTCCTCGAGCATGCCGTCGATGGTGCTGAGGAACCTGGTCATGGCTTCGGAGGCGTGCTGGAAATGGACCAGCTTCGCCAGTTCTTCTTGGAGATCGACCCCCGAGAGCGAGTCGCGCAGGCCGGCCAGATGTTCGTCGATCACGGTGTCGCGCTCGGCGGCATCGCCGGCCTCGGCGGCGCGGGTGCCGACGTCGCCGAGCAAGGCGATCGCGGCGTCGCCGAGGGTCTGGGTGCCGCCGCTCGCGATCGCCTGATCGCGGAGCGCGATCAGGGCCAGCGCGCCGCGGTTGTCGCCGGCGCCACTGCCGGGCGCGCCGGCGGCCAGGAGCCGCGGGTCGGCGGCGATCGCCGGGTCCACGTCGATGGCGGCGGCGGCCCCGGTGACGGTGGCGGCGGGGCCGAACAGGTTCCGGCCGGTGGCGCCGTCGAGGCCAGCGTTCGCCGCGTGGATCGAGTTCATGGTCGACGACAGGTCGAAGGCGAACTGATCGAGCCGCGCCGCGGCGGCGGCGCCGTCGACGTCGCGGAGCTCCAGCTCGGCCGCGAGGCTGCCACCGCTCAAGGTCACGGTGACGTCGCGTCGGGCGGCGCCGTCGACGATCTCGACCCTGCGAAACCCCGTGCTGGCGTCCGTGCTGGTGGCGACGGTGGCGGCTCGGTCGCCGTCGACCAGCACCGCCCCATCAGGAAGGACCCAGCGCAGCTGGCCGTCGGGGTCGATGCGGCCGCTGCCACCCATCAAATCGGCGAGCTTGCTGGCCGCGACCTCGCGCCGGTCTCGCAGCACCGGATCGCTGGACATGCGGATCGCCTTGTTGAGGGCCGCGATCTCGCCGGTCAGCGCGGTCGCGGCCTTGGCGCCGTCGCGGATCCGGGCGTCGGCGTCGGTGCGCGCGGCCTGGGTCTCGCCGGCCCGGCCGCGCAACGCCGCGGCGACCCCGCGGGCCGCGTCGACGGCCGACGCTCGCATCATCGAGTCGGTCGGCATCGCCGCGACTCGCTGTAGCCCGGCGAAGAGCGCCGACAACGTGTCCTCGATCGGCGGCCCCGAGCGGGCGAGGCGGGCCTCGAGGTCGGCGAGAGCCGGGGCGAGCGTCCGCGAGTAGCCGAGCGCGGCCTGAGCGCCGCGCCCGCGTCGAGCCAGCAGCTCGTCGGCCACGCGGGTCGGCGACAGGCTGCGGACGCCGCCGACCTCGGGGGCGGCGAGCTCGGCTCGCAGGTCGACGCGCTGGCGCGAGTAGCCGAGGGTGTTGACGTTGGCGGCGTTGTTGGCGGCGACGCTGGCGCCGCCGTGCTGCGCCGACAGGGCCGCCGACCCGAGGTGCAGCAGCGAGAGCAGGTCACTCATGTCAGAGCGCCAGCACCCTGATCGGGCGGGTGGCGACGTGGCGACGTGCCGAGCGGTCGTAGCGGTCGTCCCGCTCCTCACCGAGCGCCGCGGCGATGGCCTCCGACGCCGCCGCGATCAGCGCGGCGCTTGCTCCCAGCTCGAAGCGGGTACGTGCGACGAGGCGGCGCAGCCCGCGGTCTTCGTTGCCGCGATCTCCGGGCGCACCAGCGTCGGCCGCCGTCGCGGCCAGCTCGTCGCAGAGTGAACGCTTGCGGGCGGTGAGGGACTCGAGCACCGGAAGGTCAAGGCGCGCGATAGCTCGGCGCTCCTCGGCCATCACCGCCCGCAGGCGTTCAAGGATCTCGACCAGCTCCGGACGCGATGAAGGGGGCACGTCGGCGTTCGACATCACCGGCCCTCGCGCGCGAGGTCGTCGTCGAGGATGCGTTCCGACAGCTTCTCGAGGTCGACCACGTACGTCCCGGCGGCCAGCTCCTCGCGGATCCGGGCGATCCGCGTCGTGATCGAGGGGTCGACGTCGCCATGAACCTGCGCTGCGGCCGCGGCCTCGCCAAGTGACACCACCGACGACGGGGACCCGTCCGGCCGGCCGGGAGTCCCGGGGCGCGGGCGGGTGTCGTTGATCGAGACGATGGTGGTGGGATCGATACGCATGGAGCCTCCGATGGTCAGGGTCGACCAGGACGGGAATCCGTTTAGGGCGTTTGCCCAGAATCTGTGCCTTCTATGAGCACCCACGGATCAACAGGTCGGCCGTCGCGCCGAACCTCGAAGTGGAGATGTGGACCAGTCGACCGGCCGGTGCTCCCGACGGCGCCGATCGGAGCGCCGGCCCCGACCCGATCACCCACCCGTACGGAGATGGCGGAGAGGTGGGCATAACGGGTCTCGCTGCCATCGTCGTGACGCAGCACGACGAGGTTGCCGTAGGTGCCGGCGCTGCCGGCTCGTTCGACCGTGCCGGCCAGGGCCGCGACCACCGGGGTCCCTTCGCGGGCGGCGATGTCGAGGCCCTGGTGCATGGTGCGCGTACCGTGCACGGGATCGACGCGCGTGCCGAAGCGCGAGCTGTAGCGGCCCGCGACCGGACGCACGAGGTCGGCGCCCGGCGCCGGAAAGGTGTCGGCGGGTGGGCCGTCGGACCGCAGGCTGGCGGCGAGGTGGAATGCCGGTGGCGCGGCGACGCCGGCCGGGTCGCCGCCGAGCGACGCCTCGAACGTGGCCGACAGGCCAAGGCCGCCGGCGGAGGCCATCGCGTCGGCGAGGGCGCTGTCGAGCATGTCGCGAAACGTCTCCCCGGCGAATCCCCCACCCATCAGGCCAGACTCGGGGCGAGCCTCGGCCAGGAACTGGCGCAGGAAGAACGCCTCGAGCTGGGTCGCCGCCTGGCGAGCGGGCGGCGGAGCGGACGCGTCACCGGTGCGCGTCAGGTCGGGCCCGAGCGGCGAGGACACGGTCACAGCACGACCACCTCGGCGCGAAGTGCGCCGGCCGCGTGCAGGGTCTGCAGGATCGCGATCAGGTCGCGCGGCTTGACCCCGAGCGCGTTGAGGGCCGCGGCGACGTCGGCGACCGACGCGGCGGCCGGGATGGCGTGGAGCTCGCCGCCGCCCTCGCTGACGTCGATGGTCGTGCGCGGCACGACCTCGGTGGTGCCGCCCGCGAACGGTCCGGGTTGGCTGACCTGCGGCGCCTCTCCGATGGTCACGGTCAAGCCGCCGTACGCGATCGCGGCCGCTCGCAGTCGTACCTCGCCGCCGATCACCACCGTCCCGGTCTTCTCGTCGATGACGACCCGGGCGGGCAGGTCGGGTTCGACCTCGATCGCCTCCAGCGTCGCGACCAGCCCGGAGACGTTGTTGGTCCAGCGCTTGTCGATCTTGATCGCGACGGCGCCGGCGTCTCGTGGCGCGGCCGTGCCCGGGCCGAGCAGAGCGTCGACGGCCGACGCGACCCGGCTCGCGGTCGTGAAGTCGGGGGCGCGGAGGATCAGCACGAGCTCGCGGACTGGCATCGCGGTGGGCGCGTCGCCTTCGACCATGGCCCCGTCGGGGATGCGGGCCGAGGTCACGTGGTTCTTCCGCTGTGAACCGGCGCCACCCTCGACCAGGAAGCCGCCGACCGCGACCGCGCCCTGGGCGATCGCCCAGGTGCGCTGATCGGGCCCCTTGAGTGGCGTCGTGATCAGGGTGCCGCCGGCCAGGCTCTTGGCGGAACCCATCGACGACACCTGCACGTCCAGCGCTTGACCCGGGCGCGCGAACGGTGGCAGCTCGGCCGTGATCACGACCGCCGCCACGTTCTTCGACTTGATCTCGCTGGCGTCGACCGTGGTGCCGAGGCGCTTGAGCATCGCGGCGAGCGAGCGCCGGACCACCGGCGAGCTGGCGTCGTCGCCGGTGCCGGCCAGGCCCACCACCAACCCGAAGCCGGTCAGCTGGTTGGAGCGGACACCCTCGACCGTCGCCAGGTCTTTCAGGCGATCGGCGCGCGCCGGTGAGGCGACGGCGAACATGGCGAGGAGGACGAGGTTGCGCATGGAGGCTCCCTGGCGGTTCAGAACGGCCACACCTTGGCCAGCAGTCGATTCCCCCACCCACGCCGCTGCTGATCGCTGACGTCGCCGCGGCCGGTGTACTCGATCTCGGCGTCGGCGACCCTCGACGACAGGACGGTGTTGTCCTCGGCGATGTCGCGCTGCCGGACGATGCCGGAGACGTAGATGTGCTGCTCCTCGTTGCCGACCATCACCACCTTGGTGCCCTCGACGAAGAGGTCGCCGTTGCCGAGCTGCTTGCGGACCCGCACCGGCAGCGTGGCCGAGAGCTGACCCTTACGCTGGGTCGCGCCGGCGCCGGCGAACGAGACCTCGCTCTGGCTGGCGAACAGCTGGCCGGGATCGAGATCGGGGTACTTGCGCTGTAGCGCGGCGAGCAGCCCGATCGCGGCCGGTAGGCCGTAGCTGGCCGCGTCCTGCTTGTCGAGCTTGGTGCTGCCGGCCCGGCTGGCCGCGTCGCGTTCGTCGATCCGGATGACCAGGATGTCGCCCACGCGGCGAGCGACGTCGTCCTCGAACAGCCCGCCGCTACCGGCGTAGAGGCTGCCGCCGCGAGCCTCGGGGGCGCTCGCGTAGTCCCCGGGGTCGAACACTCGCCGCTTGGGCTGGTACGGCGCGATGTGGGTGGTGCACGCCGACGCCAGGGCGAGGATGGCGCTCAGTGCGACGATCCTCATGGCGCCTCCACGATCAAGCGCGTCCGATCGGCGAGGACGCCGCTGACCAACGCCCCCGCCGCGAGCCGTGCGCGCGCCGGGCCGCCGAGGCGCGCCGCCGTTTCGAGCCGGCCCCGGGTGACGATGGCGACCGCACCGCGGCGCACTTCGATGCGGAGCTCGGTGCCACGCGCGATCGGCGGCGGGGCGGTGAGCCGGGAATCGTCGAGGACCTCACCGGCGGAGATGGGCGCGCTGACCTGCTGGCCCAGCGGCGTGCGCGACGATCCGCTGCGAGGGTCGACGGCGCGGCGTTCCCATCGCACGTCGGAGGTCGTGACCAGCGCCCCGGGGTCGAGGGGGTGGGTGGCGATGGCGACGTCGACGAGCGCGGCGATCGTGACTGGCACGAACACGGAGCGGACCTTTCCGGTGCGCAGGCGCACGCGCACGCTGCTGCGACCCGGTCGAGCAGCGGCCGGGAAGTCGACGTCGACCGTGGTCGGGTCGACGTCGACCTTGGCGAGGCTGCGCGGCAGGTGCACGGACGTGATGGCGAGATCCGCCGGCAGGCCCGCGCCCGCCCGATCTCCGATGATCGCCGGGATCGTCTCGGCCGCGGCGGGCCCGACGAGCGCCCCGATGACCGCGGTGATCAGGAGCGCCCTCATCGCAGCTGCGCCGTCTGGCCGAGCATCTCGTCGGCCGCCTTGATGACGCGCGTGTTGACCTCGTAGGCCCGCTGCCCCGAGATCAGGTCGATCATCTCCTCGACCACGTTGACGTTGGACAGCTCCACGGTGCCTTGCATGAGCGATCCCGCGCCGCCCTCCCCGGGCGCGCCGAGGACGACCGCGCCCGATCCACCGCTCTCGCGGAACAGGGTCTTGCCCATCGGTTCGAGGCCGGCCGGGTTGGCGAACGTGGCGATCTGGAGCTGTCCGAGGTTCTGCGGCTGGGGGTCGCCAGGAACGAGTGCCGAGACCGTTCCGTCTGGCGCGATGCTCACCGACTGGGCCTCGAGCGGAATCGCGAGCTCGCCGGCGAGGGGGTAGCCCTCGCTGGTGACCAGCCGACCTTCGGCGTCGAGCTGGAAGGCGCCGTTCCGGGTGTAGGCGACATCGCCCGATGGCAGCTGGACCTGGAAGAAGCCCTGTCCCTCGATGGCGACGTCGAGCTGGTTGCCGGTCTGACGCAGCTCGCCCTGGCCGAGCAAGCGCTGGGTGGCGGCGACGCGTACGCCGAGTCCGACCTCGAGGCCGGCCGGCGCGTTGGTGCCCGCGCCGGTCGGGGCCCCGGCCGGGCGGGACGTCTGGTACATGAGGTCGGCGAACTCGGCGCGGCTCTTCTTGAACCCCGCGGTCGAGACGTTGGCGATGTTGTTGGCGGTCACGTCCAGCTTGGTCTGCTGGGCTTCCATGCCCGTGGCGGCGGTGGCGAGGGAGCGAAACATGGTGTTGTCCTCGGGGTTTGGGGGAATCGGTTACTTGGGTCCGCCGATGTCTCGGGCGGCGCGGCTCTGGATCTCCGAGTAGCCCTGGATCACTCGCATCAACGACTCGTAGGTGCGGGAGATCCTCACCAGGTCGACGACGCCGCGGACGACGTTGACGTTGGAGCCTTCGAGTGCGCCCTGCGTGATCGCGGGCGGTGGCGCATCGATCGGTTTGCCGCGCGCGGCCAGGAGCGTCGCGCCTTCTCGGCTCATCGCCGCCGGCGCGAAGCGGACCAGCTCGAGGCGCCCGATCTCCTCACCGTCGGCGAGCACGGTGCCGTCGCCGGTGAACGAGATCACGGTGGCATCGCTGGCGATCGTGATGGCGCCCCCGCCCTGGTTGCGGACGGTGTTGCCATCGGCGGTGACCAGCTGGCCGTCGATCCCCCGGCCGAGCGCGCCGGCGCGCGTATAGCGGACCCCCTGGGCGGTGTCGACCGCCAGGTAGCCGGGGCCGTCGAGTGCGATGTCGAGCGGGTTGCCGGTCTGGGTGATGACCCCGGCGGTGTCGTCCACCGTGCCGGTCGCGCCACCGACCATCGCCATGTCCGGCGATCGCGCCCGCGTCAGCGCCTCGGAGAACGAGACCCGGGCGCCCTGATACGCCGCCGTGGACGCGTTCGCGATGTTGTTGGCGGTGACGTCGAGCGCTGCCGATTGCGCCACCGCTCCGGCGGTCGCGATGTAGATGCCGTCAGCCATGGGTCGCCTCCATCGGCGCGACCACCGGGCGCGGTTCCACGTCGGGCGGAGTGAGCTCGAGCTCGACGCGCAGGCGCGCGATGGCGCGGCCGTGCAGCTGGCACACCCGCGAGGCGGAGACCCCGAGAGTCTCCCCGATCTCGGAGTAGGTGAGCTCCTCGTTGTAGCAGAGCGACAGCACCAGCACGTCGCGTTGGTCGAGGCGGCGCAGCGCCCGCTGGACGCGCGCGAGCAGCTCCCGGCGCTCGGCCATCCGCGCCGGTGAGTGTTCGTCGCCCGTGGAGGGCATGGCGGGATCGCTCGGGTCGAGCACGCCGACCGAGACGTGGACCAGCTGCTCGAGGTCGGCGCGGTAGTGCTCGACCGCGACCCCGAGGGCGGCGGCGACGGCGTCGTCGTCGGGGGTTCCACCGAACTGCCGCTCGAGCGACTTGATCGTCGCCCCGACTCTGCGCGCCATCTGGCGCACGCGACGCGGCATGATGTCCCCGCGACGCAACTCGTCGAGCACCGCGCCGCGGATGCGCTTCTCGGCGAACACCAGGAAGGGCTCCTGCCGGCTCTCGTCGTAGCGCTCGGCGGCTTCGGCCAGTCCGAGCATCCCGGCGGCAACCAGGTCTTCGCTGGACAGCCAGGCCGGGCAGCGGCGGGCGACGCGCATCGCGATCCGGCGCGCGATGTCGACGTGATCGGCGATCAAGCGGTCTCGCTCCTTGAGCGACCGGCGGGTTTGCTGGGCGTAGGCCTTCATGGGGCATCTCCTGAGGCTGCGGTGAGGTGGCGGCGCCAGAAGCCGCGCGTGGCTGCGATGCGTTCGTCGGGGGCGGCGACCGCGTCGAGTGCCCGCGCGACCCGGGCGATGCCGCGGGCGGCGGGTGAGTCGGGACGCTGGATGAGCAGGGGAACGCCGAGCTGGGCGGCTTCGGAGACGGCCGGGTCGGACGGCACCGCCGGCAGGGGTGTGAGCCGGAGATCGAGGAAGCGGGTCACCAGATCGCCGAGGCGGCCGACGATGTCATCGGCCTGACCCTGACTGGTCACCCGGTTGGGGACGACGTACGCGTGGCGCATCCCATGGTGCGAGACCAGCACCTTGAGGCACGCGTAGGCGTCGGCCATCGACAGCGGCTCGGGATTGACGACGACCACCGTGTCTGCGGCGGCGGCGGCAAAGGTGGCCTGGGTGGCGCCGATACCCGCGGCGATGTCGACGACGACGGTGTCGAATCGTCCGGCCAGGTGTTCGACCAGCTCGAGCGTGCGGCGACGACCGGTCTCACCCATCGTGGCCAGCGCGTAGCTGCCGTTGAGCGCCGGCAAGAGCGAGATGCCGTGGGCCTGGACCACGATGTCATCGACCGGCGCGCCGGTCAGCGCGTCGAGCAGGCTGCGGGAGGGCGCCACGCCGAGGAGCAGGTTGAGGTCGGCCATGCCGAGGTCGGCGTCGACCAGCAGCGTTCGCGAGCCGCCCCGCGCGTACGCGGTGGCCAGGCCGACGGCGATCGTGCTCTTGCCGACGCCACCTTTGCCGCCGGTGACGGCGATGGCGCGTTCGCGCCTGGGCAGGGCAGCGTCGCGGCCTTCGCCGCGGATCACGCGCAGAGATGCTGCTTGGTCGGTCACGGTGTTCCTTCTCTCAGGCGGCGACGGTGCGATCGGTGGTGACGGAGAGGCCGTGCCTCGCCAGCTCGGCGAGGCGCGGCAGGGTGGCGAGCTCCAGGTCCTCGGGCACGGCCTGGCCGGTGGCCAGCCAGGTCACCGGGAGCTGCAGGCGGGTCGGGGCGGCGGTCAACTCGGGCGCGCGCTCACACTCGTCGACCTTGGTGAACAACAGCCGGCTCGGCTGCAAGGGCGCGAAGTGGCGATGGAGTTCATCGACGTGGGTCGACGACGCGCTCGCCGCGATCGTGAGGTGGACCTCGACTCGAGGCGCTGCCCCCAACGCTCGTTCGAGAGCGGCGACGGCGGTGCGGTCGCGAGGGCTCCGACCGGCAGTGTCGATCAGCGTGAGATCGTAGCCGGCGAGTTCCTCGAGTTGCGCCGCCAGCTGGCTGGGATCGTCGAGCAGGTGGAGCGGGACGCCGATCAGGTCCGCGAACGTCCGCATCTGTTCGACGCCGCCGACGCGGTAGTTGTCCAGCGTGATCAGGGCGACCCGGCGGTGCTCGATCAACGCGGCCCGCGCGGCGATCTTGGCGATCGTGGTCGACTTGCCGACACCGGTCGGGCCGACGAGGAGTACGGCCGTGGCCTGGCTGGGTGTCGCCGCCGTGAAGGGCGGCGGTGCCTCCGGGGCGGGAGCCGGCTGCGGGCGGGTGCGGAGCTCATCGAGCGCTCGGCGCAGGGCGGCGAGCTCGCCTCGAACTTCGCTGGCCGGGCGTTCGTCGCTCTTGGCCCGCATCATCGCTCGCAGCGAGCGCAGCTCGGCCCGCAGCGGCGCCATCGCTCGCTCGATGTCGTTGTCGGCGAAGTTGCCGCCGGGACGACCGTGGAGCCCGACGTTGCCCGTCGTTGGCCCCGAGGCCGCGGGGTCGTCCTCGATCGCCGCTGCGATCTCGAACGCCGACCCGAGCAAACCCCGCTTGATCTGCCGGGTCGAGACCACGACCGCGTCGTCGCCTAGCTCGGCCTTGACGCGGGACAGGGCCTCGCGCATCGATGCGCCTTGGAACTTGAGGATCCTCATGCTGCAGCCTCCAGGGCAGAGACGACCGCTCGGGTCACGAACGGCACGGTTGCGTCGACCTCTCGGTAGCTCATGACCGCGAGCCCGGGGATGTGACGGGCGGCGACGCCGGCGACGGCGCGGCGGATATCGGGAGCGACGACCAGCAGCGGCGGGTCATCGCCCCGGGCCACGTCGCGGGCGTTGACCGCCAGATCATCGGTGAGGCGCGAGAGCGCCCGGGCGTTGCGTGGGTGCTGATCTCGGAAGAGCGCTTCCGCGCGCGGGTCGAGCACCAGCGGCCGCAGCACCCCATCACCGGCCAGGTTGGAGCGGCTGATCCGTCGCGCCAGCCGTTGCCGGACCAGCTCGGTGAGCTCGTCGGGGTGTTTGACCGCGCCGGCATGGTCGGCGAGCGTCTCGAGGATCGTGCGCAGATCGCGGATCGAGACCCCCTCCCGCAGGAGGTTGCGCAGGACCTTGATCACGTCGCCGGTGGAGAGGAGGTGGGGGATCAGCTCCTCGATCACCTTGCCGTCGGTCTTGCCAGCCACGTCGAGCAGCTCCTGGGCCTCGCGGCGGCCGAGTAGCTCGTGGGCGTTGCGTCGGACCAGCTCGGCGAGGTGAGTGGCGATGACCGCGGTGGGTTCCACCACGGTGCAGCCGGCCGCCTCCGCGCGAGCACGCTCCGATGGCAGGATCCACTTGGCGGGCAGGCCGAAGGTCGGCTCCGTGGTGGCCTCGCCCGGCAGGCCGCGGGTGGCGGTCCCGGTTGGATCGAGCGCCAGCAGGCGATGGACATGGACGTTGCCCTGGGCGAGCAGCACGCCCGACAGGAGCACCCGGTAGCCGCCGGGCGGCAGGCGCAGGTCGTCACGGATGTGGATCGGCGGCACGATCACGCCGAGCTCGCCCGCGATCTGCTTGCGCAGCCCGGCGATGCGGCGCAGGAGCTCGCCGCCGCGGCCGGCGTCGACCATGCCGAGCAGATCGAGACCGACCTCCATCGCCAGGAGCTCGACTGGCAACGCGGCCTCGATCTCACCCTTGTGAACGGCGGCGCCGGCGTCGTCGTGGTCGCGCTGGTGGACCGGCGGCTCGGCGCTGATGCCGGTGAAGGCCTCGGCGTGGTTACCGGCGCGCACCGCCGCCCAGCCGAACAGGGCGCCGAGGCCGAGGAACAGGAGGTGTGGCATCCCGGGCAGGAGGCCGATCGTTGTGACCAGGGCCGCGGTGACCATCAGCGGGCGGCGGCGGCGCAGCAGCTGGTGCGACATCGCCGTGCCGAGCTCGCGATCGTCGCCGCGGGTGATGAGCAGCGCAGATCCGGTCGAGACCAGCAGCGCGGGGATCTGCGAGACCAGGCCATCGCCGATGGACAGGATGGTGAACGTGCGCGCCGCGTCGCCGAACGACATCCCCCGCTCGGCGACGCCGATGACGATGCCTCCGATGACGTTGATGCCGAGGATGAGCAAGCCGGCGACCGCGTCGCCACGCACGAACGTGCTGGCGCCGTCCATGGCGCCGTGGAAGTCGGCCTCGCGCGAGACCTCGAGGCGTCGCGCGCGCGCCTCCTTCTCGGTGATGAGCCCGGCCCCCAGATCGGCGTCGATCGCCATCT
>SXJR01000166.1 GCA_005779305.1 Myxococcales bacterium | reverse complement strand
GCAATCACTTGCGCCGGCGCAAGTTCTCCGACCAACGAGTTCTGCGACCAGCGCGAATCCCCCAACCGCAAATTTCCGCCACCCCATCAGCCCCCGAACATCCCCCGCACCGCCAACTGCGACCAGTCCTCGAACGACCCTCCGCCGGGTCCCGCGCCGGCCGTCAACTGGGAAGGCAGTTCGTGCGCCGCGATCCACCGTGCCTGATGCGGTTCGGCCTGCGCGCTGACCAGGGCGATCAACTCTTCATCGGTGCCCGGCAGCCCATCGAGCGCGAACCGCGCCGCCACCTCCGCCACCCGCTCCGCACCTCGCGCCACCACCACGTACTGCACCACCGTGATCACCGCGAACACCACCAGCCCCACCACCAGATCCGCCTGGGCGACGAACGAGCCGAACGCCTGCACCACGTCGCCGCCATCTCCGTGCGACAGGATCCGCCGCGTCGTCGAGACGTTCAGTCCCAGCCGGAACAGCGTCGTCACCAGCAAGATCGTCGGCAGCGTCGACAACCGCGCCGGCGTCGGCGCGTACACCGCCGCCAGGAGCACCAGCACCGACGACGTGATGCTCACCGCCAGCAGCAGATCGATCGCCATCCGCGGCAGCGGCACGATCATCATCGCCACCACCGCGATCACCACGACCGCGAGCGCGATGTCTCCCCAGCCACGTTTCATCGCGTGGTTATCGCCCAACCGCCTGACACCCCTCTCCCTCTCCCCCTTGCCCCATGCCCTTGCCCTTGCCCTTCTACCGGTTCTTCGCTGCCCTTCTCCGCCCTCAGGCCTCCTCCAGCTCGCTCTCATCCAGCTCCATCACATCATCCTCGACCCGGTCGCTGGGCCCGCCCAGATGCCGCACCAGGCTCAGGTGCACCTGACTGCGAATCAGCCGCAGCACGCTATCCAGCTCCCTCGGGCTCACGTTCAACCGCGCCCGCATGATCACGAGCGTGGCGTCGACCAGCTTCTCCTTGGCCTTCTCCAGCCAGCGGAACGCGGTCACCCGATGCACGCGATAGATGGCACCGATCTCGTCGATGTTGAGTCCGTCGACGTGGTGGTACCGCAGTAGCGTCTGCTCGCGGGCCCCCTGCCCGGCCAGCGCCTCGACGAACGCAGCCTGGAACTGCTGCGCGTAGGTCCGCTTCATGTACGCGATCTCGGGGTCGTCGCCCGGCATCGCCTGCTGGGCGATGAGCTGATCGTCGTCGGCCAGCACCTCGTGTTTGCCCTTGCGCAGATCGTTCAGGCAGGTGCGCACCGCCACCGATCGCACCCAGCGCCGCAGATCGCCGCGCCCCGCGTACTCGCAGATCTTGCCCGGCACGCCGTCGCCCACGAACAACCGCTGCCGCACCAGCTGCTTCACGTCGTTCGAGCGCGGCGGGCCGATCCGCATCCGCGCCAGCGCGATGTCGACCTCGCGCATGTAGTGCCGATCGAACGCGGCCAGCGCCGTCTTGTCCCCGTCGGTGAGCGCGCACGCCAGGTGGAGGTCACCCGGTCGCAGCCCGCCCAGCAGATCGCCGACGTCCACCTCTTCATCGAGCCGCGCCGCGACAAAGCCCACGAGCCTCACCGGCTCGACCGCAACGTCGGGCCACGACGACCGTCCCTCGTTCACCAGGTCGAGTAAACGCCGCGAGAGATCAGGCACCGACGCGAGCCCGTGCTTGAGCGGCGCCGGCGCGGCCGCCAGGAACGCCTGGATCAGGGCGGACTGCTCCACGTGCTGCGATTGTCGCCACACCCGCCCCCCCGGCGCAATGGTCGCGGCACTCCCGCCCGGGTGCTACGATCGGTCGGTGAGCGGTGAAGCGCACCGAAAGCCCCGCAAGCAGGGCCTCGAGCACTTCATCAAGTTCGTCCGCGAGCTGCCCGAGCCCACGCCTCGCTCCCTGTTCAAGCAGCTCGAGGAGCTGGGCTACCGGGGCCAGGAACCCGCCCGCAAGGCGGTGTGCCTCATGGCCTACCGCCACGTCCGCCGCATCAAGCGCATCTACCTCGACGGCGTCGACCGCGCCGAGCTGCCGCGCAAGTCGAACTTCCTGCTCGCGGGGCCGACCGGCTCGGGCAAGACCTACCTGGTCGAGTCGCTGTTCCAGAAGATCCTGCGCATCCCGACCGCGCTGGTCGACATCACCACCTACAGCGAGACCGGCTACGTCGGCCAGGATCCGTCGACGATCCTGACCCGGCTGCTCCACGCCGCCGACGACAACCCCATGCTCGCCGCCATCGGCGTGATCTGCCTCGACGAGCTCGACAAGATCGCCTCGGGCCAGAACAACGCCATCTTCGCCGGCGCCGGCACCACCAAGGACGTGACCGGCATGGGCGTGCAGCGCGAGCTGCTCAAGATGCTCGAGACCAGCGAGGTGGTGGTCCCGCTCGAGCTCGGCCACGCCAGCTACTCCGACCACGTGGTCATGTCGACCGCCGACATCGCCTTCGTCGCCTGCGGCGCCTTCTCCGGCTTCCACCAGGTCGCCCGCCGCCGCCTCGGCCGCGAGGCCCTCGGCTTCGGCCGCACCCCGGTCGCCGGCACCGATCCCGACGCCATCGCCGTCGGCTTCACCCCCGAGCAGGTCGAGAACGTCGCCAACTTCCAGGCCTACGGCTTCCTCCCCGAGCTCATCGCCCGCTTCACCCGCGTCGTCCCCTTCCAGGCCCTCGACGCCACCACGCTCAAGGAGATCCTGCGCGTCGACGTCGTCGTCCGCATGACCCGCGAGTTCAAGGCCGAAGGCTTCACCCTCGACATCGACGAGGGCGTCCTCGATCACATCGTCGCCGACGCCCTCCGCAAGGAGACCGGCGCCCGCGGCCTGTCCGCGTCACTCACCCGCCAGCTCGAAGACGTCGCCTTCGAGTCCTTCGGCCTGGAGACGCCCGCCGCCACCGGCGGCGTGCCACCGACGGTGAAGGTGCGCGTGGTGG
>SXJR01000165.1 GCA_005779305.1 Myxococcales bacterium | reverse complement strand
GGGCACCGGCACGCTCTCGGTCGGCACGCCGGCCGGAGTCCCGACCGCGCCCACGCCCGCCGCGCTCGGCACCGGCGGCGGCGCGGTCGCCGGCTGGGTGCGCGGCGGCGCGGCGATCGCCGGCATGCCCATCAGCGTCTTCTGCATCTCGCGCTTCGGTCGTTGCGGCTCGGCGCCGGCGGCCGCGCCGCGCGGCGCTGGGTCGCGGATCGTCGGCGGCGCCGGATCGCGTCGCGCGCTGGGCATCCGCACCGTGCTGGCCGGCTCGCTCGGGCGCGGCACGCCGATGGTCACCATGGCCTCGATCGCACACATCGCACTGGAGGCATCGCCACGCGCAGCCGCCGGCGTGCCCGCCGGCGCGCCGAGCGGCACCAGGTGGCGCGGCACGGGCGGCAACGTCTCGGTGGCGCGGTGCTCGACCATGTGCGCGAGCAGGCCCTTGCCCCGGGCGTCGATCTTCACGAATCGGACGCTGAGGGTGCCGGGCCCGGTGGTGACCACGGCGTCGCCATCGAGCACCGCCAGCTTGGTCGACAGGGCCAGCACCACGCGCACCTGTTCACCGCCGGCGGGGGCATCCCCCGTGACCCGGACTCCACTCAGCCCATCCACCGTCGCCAGGGTGCGGAACACACGTACGACGTCTTCCACCGTCGCGCACTGGCTGACGAGGCGCCACGCGTTTCCGTCCGCCACGGGAACAAGTGTAGGCAATTCCTGCGGGTGTAACCAGGCCGAAGCGCAAACGGCGGGTCACAGCCATCGACAGCCGTTGACAAGCCGACATCGGCGCCTCTTCTGCATCGTGGTTTTTGTCCACAGGTGGCCCGACCTTCGCCTGGCATCTGGTTTGCGATGGCAGGGTGACATGCGGACCAAGATGACCCTTGCCTCTCTCACCCTGTGTGCTCTCCCCCTCCTCGCCGGTGCCAAGGGCGACGGCTGCGCGGCCAACTCGCGCTCCCCGGCTCCCGACGTCACCGGCTGGTGGGACGTGACCTACGACGACAGCCTGCAGGTGGAGATCACCGTGGGCGGCTCGGTGTACACCGCCGAGACCGGCGCCCAGGGCGGCAGCGTGACGATCACCCACCAGGGGCGCCCGCTCACGTTCGATCTCGACTGCGCGCGCGCCGAGATCCTGTGCCCGAGCGAAGCGTGGCCGAGCTCGGTGCTGGCCGAGCAGCGCGACGTCGGCTTCGAGCACCGCATGATCGTGACGCTGCCGGTGCAGTCGTGCAGCGGCACGTTGACCCGGCCTGCCGCCGGCACGTGCGGTGCAGGCACCAACAACCCCGATTGCGACGACGTGTGCAACGGCGAGATCGTCACCCGCAACGAGGAGCGGTTCGGTGTGATCGGCGAGAACGGCCAGACCTTTCGCCTCTACCTCGGCGCCGGCATCGCCACCAACGGCATCAACTGCGCCCTCATCGGCTGGTCGGTGGCCGACGCCGAGCTCGAGAGCGTGGGCGCTGCCTCGAGCGGCGACTGGGAGGCGATCGAGATGAACGCCGGCATCGTCACCGTCGGCTACTCGGGCGGCTGCCTGTGGGCCGGCGACCCGGACATGGACGGCGACCTCGAGGCCCTGGTGCTCGGCGCCACCGTCAAGTTCACGACCGGCTTCACGGCAGATCGCCGATAAAACCCGCCCCGGGACCTTTCCTCGCCGATCCGTCGATGCCATGAATCCGCATCCGAACAATCGGAGGAGAGATCAAGATGGCCAAGGCTAAGGCGAAGGCCGCCAAGAGCGGTCCCACGGAAATGCTGCTGATCGCGTCCAAGGTTCGCGGTGCGGTCAAGGATGCCGACTGCAACTTCGCGGGCGATGCCCTCGATGGACTCAACGCGTACGTCTACTGGCTCGTCCAGCAGGCGACCAAGCGCGCCAAGGAGAACGGCCGCAAGACCGTTCGCGCGCACGACTTCCTCATCATGTGATGTGGTCGTCGTGACGTGACGCGCGGGCGCCGGCGACGGCGCCCGTTGCGTTTTCGGCCGCGCCCAGGCTCAGAGCGGGTCGTCGGAGAGCGGGTACGACGTCCAGTCGCCAGCGTCGTAGTGCCACCACTCGGTGGCCATCGGCTCGAAGCCCGCGGCGGTCATCGCGTCGCGCAGGGTGGTGTGGTTGCGGGCGGCGTCGCCGGTGGCACGCCCACCGCTGGCCTCGGGGCCGAAGGCGTCGTGATCGGTGGGCAGGGTGCGCGGCGCGCCGGCGGCATCGGCGAGGCTCACGTCGACGGCGGCGCCGCGGCTGTGCTTGCTACCGCCGATCGGAGCGCCGGCGTCGTCGAAGACCGGCTCGGCGACGAAGTTCGGATCGGGAACCAGTCGCCACAACTCGACCTGGATCGACGCCGGGCGGTAACAGTCCCAGAGCAGGACACGATGGCCCTGGCGGCGCAGCGCGTCGGCGGCGACAGCCAGGCGCTCGGCGACAGCCGCGCGCAGGAGGCAGCGGGCCCTCGGGTAGAGCTGCCGGCGAGTGAAGTTCCGCGTCGTCGCGTAGCGCAGATCGAGCACGGCGTCAGGGATCCGCGCAGCGACGTCGGTCCATCCCGGCGGCACGGCAGGCCAGGCGTCGACCGCCGGCGCGGTCGTGGCGTCGATGCGGGTGACGGCGACGCTGGCCGGAGCCGGCGGCGAGGACGATCGGCCGCCGCTGCAAGCCACCAGCCACGCTGCGCCGGCTGCCGCCCGCCCGTGCGATAAAAGCCCCATGACCTCCGCCGAAGATAGCACCGGGCTGGTGCACGCCTTCGTTCTCGACGGCAAGGGTGGCGGCGAGGCCGTCGGATGGGACGGGATCGAGCGCTGGCGGCCCGACGACGGCGTCCTCTGGATCAACCTCGATTACGGCGGCGCCGACGCCCAGCAATGGCTGGGCATGCGTTCGGGGCTCGACCCGGTGGTGCGCGACGCGCTGCTCGAGCGCGATCCGCGGCCGCGCGCGCTGCCGGTGGGCGACGCGCTCCTGCTAGTGGTCCGCGCCATCAACCTCAACGAGGGCGCGCAGCCCGAGGACATGGTGTCCTTGCGCTGCTGGATGGAGGCCCGCCGCATCGTGACCATCCGCCACCGCACCGTGCGCGCGGTCAAGATCGTCGCCGGCGAGGTGCAGCGCGGCAAGGGCCCCGAGGATCCCGCCGAGTTCCTGGCCCGCATGGTCGGGCACGTGCTCGAGCCGGTGGTCACGCTCGTCGATGCCATCGACGACGAGGTCGCCGCCCTCGAGGACGACCTCCTGGCCGGCCAGGTGCCCGAGCACCGGGCCCGCATCGCCGATCTGCGCCGGCGCGCCATCGGCGTGCGCCGCTTCGTCGGCCCCCAGCGCGACGCGATCACCCGCCTGGGCACGCTCACGCTGTCGTGGCTGGACGAGAACGCCCGGGCCCGCCTGCGCGAGGCCGCCGACCGGCAGACCCGCACGCTCGAGGAGCTCGACGCGGCGCGCGAGCGCGCGGCGGTGACCCACGAGGAACTGCAGAGCCGGCTCGACGAGCACGCCAACCGCCGCCTCTACATCCTGTCCCTGGTCACCGCCGTGTTCCTGCCACTGACGTTCGTCACCGGCCTGCTCGGCGTGAACGTCGGCGGCGTGCCGGCCCGCGAGGTGAGCTGGGCGTTCTGGGCGCTGTGCGCGATCCTGTTCGGCGGATCGGGTGCGTTGCTGTACCTGTTCCGCAAGTGGAAATGGCTGTGAGCGGCGCCCGCTGGGCAATGATCGGCGCCGTGGCGGCGGCGACCATCGCCGGCGGCGTCGTCGCCGGGCTCCTGGTCGTGAAGCGGCTCGAGAGTGGGACCTGGCAGATGCTCGATCGCGGCGACTTCGTGCGGGTGCGCGATCGCCTGACCGGCGACAATCGCGGTCCGAGCCGTGTCATCTACCTGGCCCGCGGCCCCATGACGTTCTCGCCCGGAACCGACGACGCCGCGGCGGGGCGGTCGAGCGTAGTTGCTGCCAAGGCCAACACCAACGTCGCGATGCCGGGCTGGAAGGGCTCGGACAAGGCCTGGAAGCAGGTGGTGACCTGCGTGTCGAATCTGTTCGCGCCGTTCGACGTGGAGGTCACCGACACCCGGCCGGCCGGCGACGACTTCATCGTGGTGGCGGTCGGCGGCCGTCCCGGCGACCTCGGCGAGAAGAACAAGCGGGTCGGCGGACTGGCGCCGTTCTCCGGCGCGGTCATCCCACGCGCGGTCGTGTTCGCCTTCGCCCAGCAGCTCGATCACCAGGTGCATCCGGTGTGCGAGACCATCGGCATGGAGGTCGCGCACGCGTACGGGCTCGATCACGCGTACCTGTGCAAGGACGTGATGACCTACCTGAAGCCGTGCGGTCGCAAGTCGTTCGTCGACAAGGACGTGCCCTGCGGCGAGGGCACCCGACGCGCCTGCAACGACGGCGCGCCGACGCAGAACTCGTATCGCCGCCTCCTGGCCGTGCTCGGTCCCCGCCGCCAGACGCGTTAGAACTGGCCGTCGAGGACGAAGGCCGCACCGCCGGACGTGGGCACGAGCGTGATGGTGCGCTCGCGGCCCCGATCGCGCGTCAGGTAGAGGTACAAACCGCCGGCGAGCAACGCGCCGCCGGCGCCGGCGAGGATGATCGACGTGAGTCGCAGCGACCGCGCCTGGTCCTCGGCCTCGAGGTACTCGTCGTAGGTCATGTTGCTGCACACCGGCTCGCCGCACTGCGCGCCGCGGGCCCGCATGTAGAACACGATCGCGCCGGCTTCGGCCACGGCCCCCCCGGCGAGGAGCCCGAGTCCGAGCTTCGACCGGCCCTTGCCGGTTCCGGTGCCCATGCCCGTGGCGGTCGTTCCTGCGGAACCCGAACCCGTGTCCGAACCCGTGTCCGAACCCGAACCCGTGCCCGAACCCGAACCCGGTTCCGTCCCCGTCCCCGTCGTCTTCTTGCACTTCACGATCTCGGCTTGCGCCGCCTCGGTCGCCTTCGGCCCGGGATCGGTGGCGAGGTACCGGTTGAAGTACTGGATCGCGCCGGCACAGTCCGCCCGCTCGGCATTCACCCGTCCGATGACGTAGAGCAACTCGGGCCGGCGCGTCTCCGCGTAGGCGGCCTCGAACTCCTTCTGCGCCGTCGCCAGGTCGCCGGCCTCGTACGCCGCCGTCGCCGCGGTCTCGTGGGCCGACACCGGTTGCGCCACGACCGGCCCGGCCACCAGCGAGAGCGCAACAACCATCGAGATCGCGCGTGTGTGCATGGTTCTAGTCACAGGGAGGATACAGGCCGCCGCACTTCACCGGCGGTCTCTTGATCTTGGGGTCGGGCTTCTCCGTCCGGTCTGGCTTCACCGCAGTGACTCTCGGCTTCACCCGCGTCTTCGGCACCGTGCTCCGCGTCGGCGTCGTCGGCCTCACGACCACGGATCCGGATCCGGTCCCGGCGACCGGAACGGGACCGGGATCGGTTTCGGGTACGGGATCGGTCTCGGGCACAGGATCGGTTTCGGGCACGGGATCGGTTGCGACCGCGGCTGGGGCGCCGGTTGCGGCTGCGGCTCCGGTTCCGGTTGCGGCTGCGGACCCGGCTGCGGCTGCGGACCCGGCTGCGGCTGCGGACCCGGCTGCGGCTGCGGACCCGGCTGCGGCTGCGGATCCGGTTCCGGCTGCGGATCCGGTTCCGGCTGCGGCTCCCGTTGCGGTTGCCGATCCGCTCTCCGGCTCCGGCGTCACCTCACCTCCGCCGCCCCCGCTGGTCGCCACGACGATCACGATCAACCCGACCAGCACCGCCGCGATCGCGCTCCACAGCACCCACGGGCGCCGCTCGCGCAGCTCCACGACCTCCACGCCGCTGCCGCGCCACGACGGATCTCGCTCGCCGCCCCACGACGGCTCGCGATCCGGCGCATCGCGTCGCACCTGCGACGGGATCTGCGGCATCACCAGCGGGCTTGTCGACGGCCCGACCACGGTCGGCGTCATCGACGGATCGTGCTCGGGATCCGGCGTCTCCGCCGCTGGCGGCGGCAGCGGCAATCGCACCGGCTGCAACGGCACCGTCGGCGGTGGCTCGCTCGCCGGCGCGACCGCCATCGGCCCCGACGCTTCGAGCACCGACACCGCCGACACCACGCTGGCCTGCGCGCCGGGCAGCCACTCGCGGCCGTTCGGATTCCAGCCCTTCTGCGTCGATGCGGCACCGAAGGCATCGGCCGGTAGCTCGCCCGCGTTGGTGGTCTCGATCGTCACCAGCCCGGTGTGCTCGCCCGCGGCCTCGAGCTCGTACCAGGGCTCGGGCCGCTCGCCGAAGAGCTCGCGGACGTAGCGACCGAGCGACACCGCCGACATCGGCAGCCGTTCGCGCGCCGCCACGCCGTCGATGGCCTCGAGCAGATCGGCGGCGGTCTGGTAGCGATCGTCGGGCTTCTTGGCCAGACACTTGAGGATGACCGCCTCGAGGTCGCGTGACAGATCGGGACGGCGGCTGGACGGCGCCGGCTGCGCGCCGTTGACGATGTTGGTCATCGTCTCGAAGTCGGTCGCGTGCTTGAAGAGGCGGGTCATCGTCGCCATCTCGAAGAAGACGATGCCGAGCGAGAAGATGTCGCTGCGCCGATCCAGCGGCGCCCCCGTGCACTGCTCGGGCGACATGTACGCGACCTTGCCCTTGACCGCCCCCGACCGCGTCTCGGTCATGCGATGGGCCGCCTTGGCGATGCCGAAGTCGACGAGCTTGACCGCGCCTTCGTACGAGACCATCAGGTTCGACGGCGAGACGTCGCGATGGACGATGCCCAGCGGCTGGCGATCGATACCGCGCTTCTCGTGGGCGTAGTGCAGGCCCGCGGCCGCGCCCGCGATCACCCCCAGGGTCTGTTCGATCGGGATCTGTCGCTTGAGCGCCGCCACGCGCTGCAGCAAGTCCCGACAGTTCTCTCCGTGTACGTACTCGAGCGTGAAGAAGTACGAATCGGTGACCCTCCCGATGTCGTAGACCTGCGCAATGTTGGGGTGATGCAGCTGGGCCGCCAGCCGGGCCTCGTCCAGGAACATGGTGACGAACCGGTGGTTACGCGAGTGCTCGGCCATGATGCGCTTGAGCACCACGTAGCGCTCGAAGCCCGCGACGCCGACGGCGCGCGCCAGGTACAGCTCCGCCATGCCTCCGGTCGCGAGATGACCGAGGATCTGATACTGACTTGACGCGGCGCCTGCGCTCGCTGCCCCCGAAGGGCTCACGTCCGAAAGAATCCCAACCCTGTGTGGCGGGCGCAAGTCGGATCGGTGTCTTGCGGCCCTGTCCTCGTCTGTCGTGCCCACGTGTGGGCAAACAGGCGAACCGGTGCGCTTGGAGCCCAATCAACCCGACTCGGAGGCGTCACGTACGGGTGGGTCCCCGGTGACGTTGCGGATGAACATGGCCTGGGACGCGAAGGCGAGCAGGCGTCCGGTGTCGTCCCACAGCTCGGCCTCTCCGATGGCCCAGCCGGCGCGGGCGCGGCGCGCGTAGACCGAGACCAGCACCCACTCGCGATCGGTGTCGTCGACGACGTGGACCGTGAGGTCGAGGCTGGGTGCGTGGAAACGGTAGGGGCCCGGGCCGATGGCGTGGGTCAGCGCCGCCGGCATGGTATCGGCGATGGGCGGAAGCGCGAGGCGATCGAGGCGGCCAGCGGCGTCGCGCTGGGGCCGGCGGTAGCGGAACCAGCGGGCGTAGCGGGCCGGGCCGGCGACGAAGTCGGGCGTCCAGAAGCGGGTGCCGCGGGCCAGCCGCACGTCGACGTTGGCGAAGAACGGCGCCTTGAGGTGCGGGTTCTTGCCGTCGTCGGCCAGCAGATCGAGGCAGGCGTCGGGCGGCGGCACGCTGGGCATGCGGGCGCCGGTGATGTCGGGACCGGCGCGATCACGGGCGAAGGTGGCCAGCACCTGCGCGCCCGCGCTCTCGGGGGGATGTAGGTGCATACGGGTCTGCACCGCGGCACCACCGGCGCGCAGCACCTCGACGTCGATGACGACGTCGCCGGCGTGGATCGGTTCGCAGAAGATCGACGTCGCGGAGACCAGGCGATAGCTGGGATCGTCGATGGTCAGCGCCGCGGCGCGCAGGGCGGCGGAGGTGACCACGCCGCCCGACGGGAACAGGAAGTCCCAGTGGCGCGGGATGGTCAGGGCGTAGCGATGCGTGGCGGCGCCATCCTCGCCACCGGCTCGCACCGGCGCGATGTCGGCCGCAAGATCGGCCGGCGCCCACGAGAAGCTCATCGCGCGACCTCCCGCGCCGCGCCCCGGATGGCGTCGAGAACACCATCGAGCTCATCCTCGCCGGCGAGCGGGTTCATGAGCGCGGTGCGAAGCCACAGGGCGCCGCCGAGGCGGGTGGTGAGGAAGTACCAGCGGCCGGCCTCGAGGCAGCGCCGCCGCAGCGTGGCCTGGAGCTCGTCGAGCGCGGCGCCGGTGATCGACGGGTCGGGGCGATAGCGGAAGACCACGATGTTGGCGTCGGGTGGCACGGCCAGCTCGAAGTCGGACGCGGCGCCGACCCGCGCCCCGAAGGCCTGGCCCAGCGAGAACACGCGATCGACGTAGGCGCGGAAGAAGTCCACGCCGTAGGCGCGCAGGCTGGCGTAGAGGATCGTGCTCATCATGCGCTTGGTGCACTCGACGGTGCGCAGACCAGTGTTCCACCACTCGCGCTCGGGAGCGAACAGGTACGACGCCTCCTGCGCGAAGGCCGCATAGCTGCGAGTCTCGTCCTTGTAGAGCACCGCCGTGCACAGGGCCGGCATGGCCAGGAGCTTGTGGGCGTCCCACACCACCGAATCGGCACGCTCGATGCCGGCGACCAGGTGGTGCAGGCGCGGCACCAGGGCCGCGCTGGCGCCGTGGGCGCCGTCGACGTGGAGCCAGAGCGCGTGGGACTCGCAGAAGTCGGCGATGGCCGGTAGCGGATCGTACGCGCCGGTCGCCGTCGAACCGGCCGAGGCGATGACCGCGATGGGCCGTCGGCCGGCGGCGACCGCGGCGGCGTGGGCGCGGGCCAGATCGTCGGCGCGCATGCGATAGGCGTCGTCGACGGCGACCTCGACCGCGCCGCCGTCGCCCCAGCCCAGCGCCCGCACCGCACGGGCGATCGAGTAGTGCGCGGTGGACGCGACCAGGACGGCGAGCGGCGGCCCGGCGTGGGCGCCGCCGGCCCAGGCGTCGAAGCCGGCGGCAGCCTGGCGCGCGGCGAGAAGCGCGGTGAGGTTGCCGACCGAGCCGCCCGAGGTCAACAGGCCGCCGGCGGTCGACGGCATGCCGAGGGTTCGCACCATCCAGGCGATGACGGCGAACTCCTGCGACGTCGAGGCGCCGCCCATCTCGTAGACCGCCATGCCGTTGTTCAGCAGCGCGGCGGCGGCGTCGGCGAGCGCGGCGCCGGGCACCGGCGGCGGGACCTGGTGACCGAGGTAGCGCGGATGGTGCAGGCGGATCGAGTCGCGCGCGGTGGCGCCGAGCGTGGTGGCGAGGTCGGAATCGACGGCAGGCTCGTCGGGGAACTCGGCAGGCCAGCGGGTGAGCGCGTCGACGGGCGCGACGTACGGGATGACGGGGAGGTCGTCGTCGGTGGGCGGGATGCAGCGGGCGAGGTGATCGGCGAGGGTGTCGACGACGCGGTGACCGTCGGCGCGGAAGCGTTCGGGATCGTAGGCGCGGCGGATGAGGTCGGGGACCGGGCCGAGATCGGCAGCGGAGGGCATCGCGGGCGAACGTAGCAGACACGTAGAAGGGCAAGGGCAAGGGCAAGGGCACGGGCAAGGGTAAGATGGCGCGATGGATGTTTCGGTAGGCGCGACGCTGGCCCTGTCGGGGGTCGCGCTCGTCGCGGGGCTGGTGGATGCGATCGCGGGCGGAGGCGGGTTGCTGACGTTGCCGGCGCTGCTGCACGCGGGGTTGCTGCCGCACGACGCGCTGGGCACGAACAAGGGGCAGTCGGTGTTCGGCTCGGGCGCGGCGATGTTCAGGTTCGCGCGGGCGGGTCAGCTCGCGCCAAGGCGCAGCTTCGTGAGCTTCGCCGCCGGCTTCGCAGGCTCGGCGGCGGGGGCGGCGGTCGTCACCCAGGTCGACAAGGACGCGCTCAAGCCCTTGGTGATCGCGATGCTGATCGCCGCCGCGGTGCTGGTGCTCCTGCCGCGCAAGACCGGCGCCGCGCCGCCGCGTCGGCTGATCACCATCGCCGTGGCGATCGCGCTGGCCATCGGCGTCTACGACGGCTTCTTCGGCCCCGGCACCGGCACGCTGCTCATCGTCGGATTCATGTGGCTGCTCGCCGAGCAGCCGGCCGCGGCCAGCGCCAACGCCAAGGTCGTCAACTTCGCCTCCAACCTGGCCGCGGTGATCGCGTTCGGCTGGGGTGGCTTCGTGGTGTGGTCGATCTCGCTGCCGATGGCGGTCGGCCAGTTCATCGGCGGCTGGATCGGCGCCCACATCGTGCTCACCAGAGGCGGCAACATCGTGCGCTTCGCCGCCGTCGCAGTCGCCCTCGCGCTGGTCGCGAAGCTGACGTTCGACGTGCTCGGCTGAGCCCGCGTCGCGCGATCAGGGACGCCAGGCCGACGCCGACAGATCGCCGACGAGGTCGAGCTCGCCGTCGAAGGCGGTGCCGCGGGCGTGAGCCGGCGTCGCGAACTCGGTGCGAGGTCCGAAGGTGGTAGGGCCGGTCGGCGTCCACAGCACCTGGAGCACGCCCTCGGCGGGCTCGCTCGAGATCACGTCGCAGAAGCCCTCGAGGTCGCAGTCGAGTGTCGTGACCACCACGTCGAACTGTGAAGCGGCCACGGTGAGCAGCGCGTGGCGCGGCAGCCCGAGGAACGTCCAGTTGGGGACGTAGCCCGAGCCGGTGGTCAGCGCGACGGTGTAGCCGTCCTCGCGCTCGTCCAGGATCGCGCCCTTCTCGTAGGAAACGTAGGTGGTGAGCGGACTGCCGCTGTACTTCGAACGAACGACCGTCACGTGCTCGGACGTCGAGTCGTCGCCGGCGCGGGCGACGTAGTCGATGTTGACGCCGGCGACGGCGGTGCCTGCGGCGGTGGCGAGCAGACAGATGGCGACAAGAGTGATTCCCGTTTTACTCATCGCGCCAGTCTGCACAGCCGGCCCTGTAAACTCGGTTCGATGGACTACGGAACCGGTTGATCTATGCCGCAACGCGTCACCTCATTATAGTGATGACGATGTCCACGCTCCCCCCACACGAGCTCACCGACGCAAAGGGCAACGTGGTGCGCGACGCGCCGTGGATCTTCCGCACCTACGCCGGCCACTCGAGCCCGCGCGCGTCGAACCAGCTCTACCGCTCCAACCTCGAGCGCGGCCAGACCGGTCTGTCGATCGCGTTCGATCTGCCGACCCAGTGCGGCTACTCGTCCGATGCGGCCATCGCGCGCCCCGAGGTCGGCAAGGTCGGCGTGCCGATCAACTCGCTCGACGACTTCCACGTGCTGTTCGAAGGCATCCCGCTCGAGCGCATGAACACGTCGATGACGATCAACGGCACCGCCATGTGGCTGCTCGCCCTCTACGTGGCGCTGGCCCGGGAGCGCGGCGTGCCCGAGGCCCAGCTCCGCGGCACCACCCAGAACGACATCGTCAAGGAGTACCTGGCCCGCGGCACGTACATCTTCCCGCCCGAACACTCGCTGCGCCTGGTCGCCGAGACCTACGAGTACTGCGTCGATCGCATCCCCGAGTGGAACCCGTCCAACGTGTGCAGCTACCACCTGCAGGAGGCCGGCGCCCAGCCGGTGCAGGAGGTCGCGTTCGCGCTGGCCAATGCCATCGGCATCCTCGATCTCATCCAGCAGCGCGGCAAGATCGACCGGGCCGCGGTCGCCCGCTGCGTCGGCCGGCTGTCCTTCTTCGTCAACGCCGGTATCCGCTTCCTGGCCGGCGCCGACGACTCCGATCAAGAACTCGATCACTATGCGGGCCTGGCGAAGGACAGTCCTTTCCTCGCCACCGTGCTCGCGGTGGGGCTTGGCTCGCTGGCC